>JAYTZD010000019.1:0-19996 GCA_043742065.1 Oscillatoriales bacterium | reverse complement strand
GGGGACAACGCCAGCGGATTGCTATTGCTAGGGCTGTTTTGAAGAATCCGCCGATTTTGATTCTGGATGAGGCTACTTCGGCGGTGGATAATGAAACTGAGGCGGCTATTCAGCGATCGCTCGAACGAATTACCAAGAATCGGACTACAATTGCGATCGCCCACCGTCTCTCGACAGTCCGCAATGCTGACTGCATTTTTGTCATGGATGAGGGGCGGGTGGTAGAATCGGGGCAGCACGAACAACTGATCGAAAATGATGGGGTTTATGCGTCGCTCTGGCGTGTCCAATCTGGTATAAAATAGAAACGCAGCGGTTTTGGGCATTGGGCATCGGGCATTGGGCATTGGGCATTGGGCATTGGTAATTAGTTATTCACACTCTTCTAATAACCAATAACCAATAACCCTTCGACCCTTCGACTACGCTCAGGGTACGGCCAATAACCAATCACAAATAACCGTAAAATATTAATTTCTACAAGCGAAAAGAGAAAATGTTTCTATTTGATAGCCCTGAGTCCAAACCAAACGAAAATAGCTGGCGTCGCAAATTAGATAAGTTTGTGAAAGCTAATCAACAAGAATTAGCTGCTTTGGCTTGGGGGCTATTCCTGGAAAGGGGAGCAGAAACCGATGAGATTTTGGGAATTGATATTGCCGAAACACCGCGTTTTGTGTATTGTAAGAAAGAGGCTGTTGAGGAGTTAAACCGTCAAGTTAAAAGTCATATTCAGGAAATTTTAGGTGTGTTGAATGCTCACAAGCCTGAGAAGGAAGTGGCGATTGTGGCGATCGGTGAAGGTCAAATTAAGTTGATTCTTTTTGAGCCTAAGCCGGAACCTCCTGTTTGTTTTGAGGAAGCTGCGGCGGATGTTGATACATTGTTGGCTAAGCTGGAGAAGCAGATGGTTGAGTATATGAAATAGGACTTATATAAAATCCGGTGACATCGGAATTTCTATTACTCACAATTAGGATACGGCAGTGCCGTGTCCCTACAATTAATCGGGCAATGGTTACATTTTTGATTAAGGAAGATTGATTATTTTGGGGTAGGGAAACGGCATTGCCGTGTCCTCCGTTGCTAAAGTTGGTTACGCAGTTCATAAAAACCAGCTTCTATTTCCTCCCATGTTGGATAATTACCATAGCAAAGATTTTGACACTGCTGCTGATATTCTTTGGCGATTGCTTGGCGTAATTCTCCTATGGGAAATAGGGCTATGCTGTTACAGAATGTCAAGTTTTCAGGCGGGTCATATTGTTGTGGAAATTCTTGCTGGCTGAGAAAAGCGCAGTCTTGTTTGATGTTGCTATATTCTCCACTCCCTAACATTTGCTGAACTTCCGGTGTCTGCGCTAAACAAAAGAGGTCATAATAATGGCGAGTCGCTGTTCCTAAAGGAGATTCTTCGCGCTGGTATTGCCTTACTTTGGTATGAATGGCAAAGAGTTTTTCTACAAAAGTGCGGCGGAAATGCAGCAAAGTCATCGAAAAAGAGGCTTCATCTTCAGCATTAAGGCTATCATTAATTTCGCGGAGAAATTCAGCGAGATAGGACGACAGCGAGACTGTTTGCAACGGATAAGTACCGCTGCGAGTTCCAATCTCTAGAAACAGGCGCGAGCTAATTGTCCTCATCCCAGCAAATTGTTGAGGGTAGTTGAAATAGCTGTGCCGATAGATGCCTCTCTTCGATTGAGATTGGTTTAATGTTAATCTTGGATGCTGGCTGACGGCGGTTTCTATTGCTTTCAACTCTTTGTCAGCTCGACTTTCCCCGTATCGTGGGGTAAACGCATCTTTGTTTAAAAATAAGTCAATATCTTCGGAGAATCGTTCGATGAGCTTCCATCCTTTTGAAAGGCTAGTTCCTCCTTTGAAAATAACTTGAGTTGGCCACTGATTCGCTACAATTCGCAGCGCTTCAGTGACATAGTAATCTTTTTCAATAAATGCTTCGGTAAGACCAAAGTTTGCAAAGTGTTCTCTGGTAGCCCGGATAGCATCGTGAAAATCGGGAGATTCACAAAGTTTCATTTGGCTTGCCATTCCTTTGCATAACAAAGGTTCCTCAAAATCCCAAAGTAAAACCTAGAAATTGGGTTTAAGCTTTGGCGAAGTTGTTCGAGTTGCTGAGGGCTTTTACCTAGTTCTTGACCAATTGCGCCTAGCATTGCACGGACGCGGGGAGGTTCGGCATCTGCTACGGCTACTAAAGACTCAAAGCTGTTGCTTTCACGGAAGAATTCTAGCAGGTGTTGTTTAGTTTGTTCAGGTGATAATTCGCTCAGCTTTGCCCTCGACCTCAACAAATCAAGCAACGCCGCTTCTGTGTTGGAGAGATGTTTCCATGTTTCTGGCCTGCGGGTGTGAACTTTGGCGCGTGAACCAATAATTGTGCGGGGAACGCTATTAGCTGAGGTGGCAAATTCACCTTGTATCGAATTCTGAGTGGTGAATCCCAACAGATTAGCAGCGCTAAGTCCTGCGGGCTGGAAGGTTTGAGTAACTGGTAATTTTTGAATCTCACTTTGAGACGGGTGGCTGCGGCCAAAGCGCGTTTGGCCGGGCCGATAGTATAGTCCTTTGTTAACTCGTTCTAGGGTTCCTGCTTTTGCCATACGGGAGAGGGTTTTGCAGACTGCTGTTGGCGGTAGTCCAGAAAAATCAGATAACCGCCAGTAGCCTTCTCCCTGTTCCTCTATTTGCCGATGAATGAGCGCGGAGGTATTAACTCGAATCGGTTTCATGGCTCTTGAATCTAATATTTAGCCTGACTTCCATTGTTCTTGGTGCTGGGCGTAATGTCAAGTTTTTTTGCTTCAAAACTTGACAATTGCAGTTGGGGCTTGGAGAAATGTATTAAATTTTGGCAGGACTTACACACTCCGCCGAAGAAACCGAGTTTTTTACCGAATCTTCGAGAACGAAGTATCTTCGCAAAAACCCGGTTTCTGAATCTAGGAATAAGATGCAAACCGAAAATTCAAAAGCGTACTCAGAGTAGCCCGATCGCGCCCATCTCTTTTTGAATCATACAGAGCCTCATCAGCCGCTAATACCAGCGTTGATATATCATTCTCCGCCCCAGGAACAACACTGGCAATTCCCAAACTAATTGTTACCACAGGATGAGATAAATTTGCAACTTTTGAATGCTTAAAAACCACATTTAAAGATTTAATATTTGTTCTAATTGTTTCAGCAACCATCATCGCAGCCGACGCATCAGTGCTAGGCAAAATTACCGCAAATTCCTCGCCGCCATAACGAGCAGCCACATCAGCGGGATGTTTCAGCGATCGAGCAATTGTCTGAGCAACCGATCGCAAACAAGCATCCCCAGCTTGATGCCCATAGGTATCATTCATTGAATGGAGATTGATTTAGACTCAAGGTAACATAGATTTCTGTTGAGTGAATCACTACCAAGCGG
The DNA here is from genome assembly GCA_043742065.1 of Oscillatoriales bacterium. GTDB lineage: Bacteria > Cyanobacteriota > Cyanobacteriia > Cyanobacteriales > Microcoleaceae > Microcoleus. The sequence continues at coordinate 16,554 of JAYTZD010000019.1, read as the reverse complement.
AGTTTTTGCCAAGTGTCAATTTGTCTGGCTTGTTCATACCAATAGCGCAGCAATGGCAGGAATTCTTGAGCAATATTTGTCCGTTCAAAGACTCGATTTACTTCGTTTAGTACCAGGACAACTGGACTATCAATTTGTTCGAGCAAATAGTTTTCAAAATAAATAGTGCAGCTTACTTTACTGCCAATATCTTCATCCCAAAAATCATCCAAGTTTGGTTCGAGTTTGAGTTGTCTAGCTGCATTGACACAAAGCCACCGCAAAAATTTATCTAAGCTAGCAAAAATTGCTTCGTCGGCTTGCTGAAAATCTATGGTGACAGTGCGGTATCCCCGCGCCGCCGCCCCTTGAATTATTCGCAGCATCAGAGAACTTTTGCCCATTTTTCTGGGGGCTTTAATCCGAACTAGGCTTCCGGGTTTGCCAATTTCTGCACAAGCTCTTGCTTCGGCTGGCGTTCGATCGATATAAAATTGAGAGTCAAGCAGTATTGGGCCACCGGGAAATTCTAAGTCTGCAACGGTTTGGATGATCTGTGGTGATTTTGGGATTCCTGCCATAGTTGTTCTACGAAACCTTACCCTGATTAAATAGTTAGATGCGATCGTGCCAATCCTGGAGCACGGCGACTCGGACAACGGAGCTATCTTTCAAAATATAAGAGATATCTGAGGATAAATCTTTAAAGAATCTCATTTTTTGATCGGGATGGGAGTGTGAATTTGCTATAGTAGGGTGACTTTACGCCAGAGCAAACCCTGCTTCAGTTAGACTAGACTGGCATACATTTTTTGGCGATCGAGATGCGATGATTTTGCGCCTCTACCTGAAAAATCAGTCAACTGTCGCCAATGTTGCTCTGGCGAAAACCCCCATCACAAGGAGAAATAATCATTGTCACGCCGCTACCTGTTCACCTCTGAATCCGTTACCGAAGGCCATCCCGATAAAATCTGCGATCAAATCTCAGATACGATCTTAGATGCCTTACTGACCGAAGATCCTAAAAGTCGTGTCGCCGCCGAAGTTGTTGTCAACACGGGATTGATGCTGCTGACGGGAGAAATTACTACTAAAGCTCATGTAAATTACATAGAATTAGCGCGGAAAAAAATAGCCGATATTGGCTACGTCCACGCTGATAACGGCTTTTCTGCCAATAGCTGCTCGGTGTTGGTGGCTCTCGACACTCAGTCTCCCGATATTGCTCAAGGGGTTAATACGGCCCACGAAAGTCGGGAACAATCTAGTGAAGAGGAATTGGACGCGATTGGAGCTGGCGATCAAGGTTTGATGTTCGGCTTTGCTTGCAACGAAACGCCGGAATTGATGCCACTCCCGATTAGTTTAGCGCACCGGATTTGCCGCCAATTGGCCGTAGTCCGCAAAACTGGTCAATTGCCTTATCTACGTCCCGATGGCAAAAGCCAAGTTACCGTGACTTACGAAGATGGCAGACCTGTTGGTATTGATACCATATTAATTTCTACGCAGCACACTGAGGCGATCGGCGACATTACCGAAACTGCCGCAGTTCAAGCCAAAATTAAGGCAGACCTTTGGACTACTGTCGTCCAACCCGTGTTTGCTGATATTGCGATCAAACCTGATGCAGAAACTCGCTTCCTGGTAAACCCCACAGGCAAATTTGTGGTCGGTGGGCCTCAAGGGGATTCGGGTTTGACTGGGCGCAAAATCATTGTGGATACCTACGGTGGTTATTCCCGTCACGGTGGCGGTGCTTTTTCTGGAAAAGACCCCACAAAGGTCGATCGCAGCGCGGCTTATGCTTGTCGCTATGTTGCTAAAAATATCGTGGCTGCTGGTTTGGCCCAAAAGTGTGAAGTGCAGTTGAGTTATGCGATCGGTGTGGCGCGGCCAGTTAGCATGATGATCGAAACTTTTGGCACTGGAAAAGTTGATGACGATCGCCTTTTGGAAGTTGTGAAGCAGTTGTTTGAACTGCGCCCTGCGGGGATTATTCAAACATTCAACTTGCAGAATTTGCCTGCGGAAAGGGGCGGCCGTTTCTATCAAGATGTGGCAGCTTATGGTCACTTTGGGCGCACTGATTTAGAGTTGCCTTGGGAGCAAACTGATAAGGTCGAACTGTTGAAAGCAGCTTTGAGTGAGCAGTTGTCAGCCGTGGCGAGATAGTAAAATTTCTGGGGCGGGCTAGTAGCAACGCCCCAGAATTCCTCTCTTCATCGGCATAGTAAATTCGAGTTAACTTTATAACTGTTAACATGATTCTCGTGCAACGGGAATTAATCTAATTTGCAGGAGTAAATATGTCAGAAACAAACAAACCTGTATTTGAAATTAATCAGCAACTTTTTCAGCAACTTGTTGAGTGGCAAGAAAAAATTGAACAAGAAGATGAGTTGGCCAGTGAGTCAGAAGACGAAAAATCCACGGATGCAAAAAATGCGATCGCCAGTCAAGATGAGTCTTCTGAAAAAGATAATTCCTAGACTGTGGCTGATTTCAAATCTGGTGACATCGGAATGATCAAGGAATGATATAGAGGAGACGGCAGTGCCGTGTCCCTACAATGTTATTTTGGGTAGGGAAACGGCACTGCCGTCTCCTAATTTCTGTGAACAGTGAACAGTGAACAGTGAACATATTCAATTTTTAATGTTAATGAATGAACAAGCAATAGCCAAATTGAAACTAGCAATGCTGGAAGCTCAAACGGTTGCTCAATTGGCTACGATCATTATTGATTATACTCACGAGGAAATGATGCTAGTTTTTAATGGGCTAGAATGGGAACAGCAGGATAGAATAAAGACTGTTTGGAACCAGCCTGATTTCCGATTCATTGAGAAGGTGGCTCATCCAATCCCAGCGACACAAAATATTGACTATAAACCACACTATCCGATGCCCAAAGCGGCCGCCAATAAACACTTTGAATCACCGCTTTCTCCCCATCATCATCAGCAGGCCACTGAAAACTGACGATCGCAATATTGCTATATCCCACAATCTCATCACCCTCTTGCAGCCAGCGATTTTCCCACAACAGCGATACAATCCGCCACAATCTCTGCCACAATGACAACTTGGCAGATCTACTTGACAAACCCTCACCTGTATGCTGCAAAAACACGCGAGCTTTTTGTCGTTTCATCCAATCAATCCGATAGCCCCAATCAGGCAAAGATTGTTTATTTCTGACAGCAGCCGCGATCGCCTTTTTTCGGCCAAACCTCGAAATCTTCACCAATTCCAGCGGTTCATTCCACCCCAAACGTTCGTGCGATCGCTCAGGAAGCAGCGACTTAATCTTAGTATGAATTAAATGCGTTTTCCACTCCTCATTAATCAAAGCACTAGCAGTCAACTGCGCCAACACAGAATATTGCAAACTTGACTGATCGCCCGCCACATTCAAACCCAAAACTCCCTCTTTCCCCTCCTCTGTGGAACAGGCATCTTGCCTGTTATTTGTGGAAGAGGCGCACCAATAACTCAGCCGCACAGCAGCAGCATAATGAATATCCCCCGTCAACACAATCACCCTCGTGCGCTGCTTGAAAAACTCAGCCAACAGCTTCGCAAAAGCCAACTCATGAAAATTCCAAGCATCCCCCGCATCACTATTAAAAACCTTCCCGTGTTCCACATCCCACTTTTGCACCGCATCAATAATCGACAAACCCACCAAATTTGTCGGTACAACAACCAGCGTCGCCTCAATCTCAAACTCCCCAGTTGCATTCAGAAACTCAGTCTCCCGCAGAGGCTGCTGAATTTGCTCCTCAAAACCTTTGTGAGTCAAAAGCATCGGTGGATCGATCGCACTTTCTGTCGGATATCCCCGCCAAGTCCGCGTATCCAGCACAATCACCTCATGCTTAAAACTTCTGATCGTAAAATGCCAATTCAAAGCCTCCTCATCCCGATCCAAAATTAAAACATCTTCATCTAATTTAAACTTCGGCAAACCAGTCTCAATATCAATTCGCGGCATCCCCAAATACTTAGCAACATTTTCCCAAGCTGAATCATCACTACCAGCAGACTCAGACCATTTTGTAGCACTTGTTAATAACTTATTTCCCACTTTTCCAGCATCGAACTGTGTCGGCGTATTTCCCCAAGCTTGAAACACAGTATAAGCCAGCAAAGCATTCTGCACCACCCGCCGGCCAAGGGGTTTACCCAACACCCGGTAACACCATTCTCGATTCAAATACCAGTCATCACTAACATCATGGTCGTCGCAAATGGTATAAGTAGGAATATTCGCGATCGCCCTCCTGACTCTCCACAGATTGGGAGTAAAAATTTCAAGTTCTAAAGCTTCTCGATCCCAGACTTTTGCCTGCTTGACATTTTCACAAACATCCTTACCCTTGGGAAAACGATCGCACCAAAGCACAGGCGACCAAACTAACAAATACATCGCATAATATTCGCCTAAACCAAACAAGTGACTTTTGGCATTGTCGGGTTTATTCACCAACATTGCCGTAAAACCGCCAAAGTCCCTAGCTATATCGGTGCGAGTCCCCGGCTTCAACTCAACTGGTTTTTTGTATTTATACTTAGCCTCAGCTTGTTGCTGAAATTCGGACTCAATAAAATTTTCCCTGACTTCGCAAAAATCATTTCCTTTTTTCGTATTTTTAGGTATACTGTTACACAAATTATCTTTAATTTGGGCAGTCATCAGGGGCAAATTCTCTTTCCAGCCCAATAGTGCATCGCCAGCATCGGTTAAAGCCCACAGCATCGGATCGGCAACGTCGTCGCCGTAAATTTGGTCACCCGTTAAAAACAGTTGGTGAGGCCTGAAATTTGCCATATTTGCAAACTCGGAAATCGAACTATCCAAGATTGGGAGTGCATCTCGTCCGCCTCCGTGGGGCTTGCGACAGGAACCATGAACAATCCGCAAATAGTTTAAATCCTTCGGTGGCAAGGCAAAAGTCGGCAATTGGTGATCGAAATAACTGATTGTCTGTGGCCCCAAAGGTGACACATCAGGGGCGGGCGGCCATAGACAAGAGATGAGATCTTCTCTCTCATTTTCGACTCCTGGAACTCCCGACGGCTCAGGGCGATCGGCAAACTCGATATCGTAGGCATATATTTGCCCGGATGTCAAGAAGTTGTAGTCGATCGCTATAGCAGTCACGACCACTACGTGCAGGTATTCGCCTAGTTGCACTGTAGAATTCTCACCTTGGAGTAAAAGCCGATCAACTATTTCGCCAGTTCCACCCTCCGTCGCATAAACCTTGAGTTTGACTTGACGAGGTGCTTTCAGAGCTAGCCAAACTGTCACAGCCCGACTTTCTGTCCGGCGCAAAATCGGGCCGGCCAGAATAAGTGGCAAGTGATGAATCCGGTGACTTAACGGCGTCCAAGACATAAGAATTAAAAATTAAAAATTAAACAAGAGGTTTTGCACCGAAATTAAGGCGTTTTTAATTGCTGAAACCATTGATTTTATAGCATTTTCCTTCTTCCTTCTTCCTTCAATGCTAATCCTGCCCAGAAAATTCCTCTGAATCGTAACAATTCATTAAGAAAAATTAATAATCAACCATGCTAAGTGAACAAAAATTGCAGCATTTCGGAAATTTTGACCCCCAGCGCTCGGCTATGCAATCATCTCACTCAGCCAAAGAGCCGAAAACTAGCTCAAGCTACTCGTCACCTTTAGAGCGCGCGATCGACCCTCATCCCCTAATTGTTGCTCCAGAAACTCCGATCGCCAAAGTATTGAGTTTGATGAACCCGATGCGGGTATCCTGTCACATTTCGGGCGATCGACAAAACCCAGTTGTTAGCCCTGGGTTTGGCAGTGTGGCTAAACGCAGTTACGTCTTAGTAGTCCAAGAATCGCGACTGGTCGGTATTTTCACTGAGCGGGATATTCTGAAGCTAACCACAGCGGTTGCTTGTTCTATCGGTCTCACGATTGGTGACGTGATGACTCCATCACCGATTACTCTCAAACAATCCGAGACTCCAGATATTTTCACAGCAATATTCATATTGAGTCAACACCAGATCCGGCATTTACCTGTAGTGGATGCCGACAATCGACTTTTGGGAATCATCACTCGCGAAGCAATTTACGACGCTCTCCAACCAGTTAACTTACAGAGCAATTTACGAACTGTAGCAGATGTGATGACTAAAAAAGTCATTTACGCCCTAAAAACTTCCACAGCCCTTGATTTAGCCCAGCTTATGGTCAAACATCAAGTTAATTATATCGTCATCATCGAAGCAAAAATTCCGCATCCACAACGAGCCACAAAAACCGAAAATAGTTCATTTCTCACCAGCAATTCCCCCGTGTTAATTCCCGTGGGCATAGTCACTGAGCGGGACATCGTGCAGTTTCACGCTCTTGAATTGAATTTATCCCAGATACCTGTAGCCGATGCCATGAGTGCGCCCTTATTTTGTGTATCTCCCGCCGATTCCCTCGGTCGAGCTCATCAAAAAATGGAGCGGCATTGCGTGCGCCGTTTGGTAGTAGTTGGTACTCAGGGAGAACTCTTGGGCGTTTTGTCTCAGGAGAGTTTACCGCCAATTTTTAATCAATCTGAAATGTATGGCACGATCGAGCTTTTGCAGCAAGCAGTAGATGATAGAGCCTCCCAATTACAACTCGCCAACGAGCAATTACAACAAGAAATTTTCGAGCGACAACGAGCAGAAGAAGCCCTGCGCCAAGCTCATGACGACTTAAAAAGACAAGTTGAAGAACGCACTGCTCAACTTTTAAAATCCAATGAATTATTGAGACGAGATATTATTAAGCGCCAGCGAGTCGAAGAAGTGTTGCGACGAAAGCAAACTTGCTTGAAAAATCAAGCGCAGCAATTAGAGCAAACTTTGCGAAAGTTGCAACTAACTCAAACTCAACTGGTGCAAACTGAAAAAATGTCTTCTTTGGGACAAATGATTGCTGGAATCGCCCATGAAATTAATAATCCAGTTAATTTTATCTATGGCAATCTTTCCCACACCACTCATTACATCAAAGAATTAATTCGACTGTTGGGACTTTATCAGCAGCACTATCCCGAACCAGTCTCGGAAATTCGGGAAACAGCAGCAGATATTGAAGTTGATTTTTTAGTGGAAGACTTATCTAAAATTTTGTCTTCCATGCAGGTAGGAACCGAGCGAATTCGTGAAATAGTTCTGTCAATGCGTAATTTTTCGCGATCGGACCAAGCTACCATCAAGCCAGTGGAAATTCACGAAGGCATCGACAGCACTTTGCTGATTTTGCAGCACAAGCTCAAAGCTCAAGGCGGACATCCAGCTATTAAACTCATTAAAGAATACGGCGATTTGCCTCTGATCGAATGCAGTGCTGGTCAGCTCAATCAAGTGTTTATGAATATTATCGGCAATGCTATTGATGCTTTGGATGAGCAAATCCAAAGTGGTAAATGGGCAAGAAAAAATCCCAAAAATACACTAGCACCAATTGCTAATTCTCCCTTGAGTGATCCCTTAATTACAATTCGTACTGAAGTTATTGACAATAATTTTGTGGCGATCCGAATTTCCGACAACGGTGGGGGCATACCGGATCATATTCGCAGTAAATTATTTGACCCATTTTTTACTACAAAACCTGTGGGTAAGGGTACTGGTTTGGGACTGTCTATTTCTCACCATCTGATTGTGGAACAACATGGAGGGCGACTTAAGTGCATTTCTGAGGCGGGAGTTGGTACTGAATTTGCGATCGAGATTCCCATAGTCAGTTGTCATTAGTTATTGGTTATTGGTTATTGGTTATTTACTCCCTCGCTTGGGGCTGCTAATAACCAATAACATCAGCCAACAGCCAACCGTCAACTGCCAAGCGTCATTCGATTTTAGATTTTAGATTTTAGATTTTGGATTTACCCCACGGATAAATTCGGGGGCTTGAGGATTTTAGATTTTAGATCTTGGATTAATTCCACGGATAAATCCGGGGGCTTGTACCATGAAGAATTTCTTGGTCAACCGCCATCAGTCAACAAATCCTAAAAATTCACAATATTTTACAAAATATCAGAAAGCTCATCAAAATCACTGGCGATCGCTTTCTGCTAACTTAACTTTGCCTTCAGAAGACCCAATTAGTCAAACTAACTCCGAGTTATCCCATCCATCAGTCGCTTTTTACCCGCAATAATTCCCCGTACAAGTCCCCAACTGTCTGTATCCCAGACTCAAAGTTCACAGCCCAGATTTTGACAGAAGTAAACTTTTGTTTTATTTTTGTACCTCTTTATCTAAAAGTAGTATTGTAAAACTAATTTGAAATGTAAAAAAAACCTAAAAATAGACTGGTAACTTGAAAACTCAGCTAAAATTCCCAAAGATGCAAAATAAAGTAATTTACAAGCATTTTCATTTTGGCACCCCCTTTCTTTTTCCAGCAAGTTAGCTAATAATGCTTTCAACTAGCTAAATCAAGCCAACTTCAAAATTAGACAGCAAGGGCATTGCAGTTGGGTATTGAATTTGGGCGATCGCAAAATCAAAGCGCGAAACCCCAGCACCGATCGTTTTCAAAGAAACCTATAGGAGAACAAACAGTGAAACTCGCAGTTTACGGAAAAGGTGGAATCGGCAAATCGACAACAAGCTGCAACATCTCCGTTGCCCTAGCCAAGCGCGGCAAAAAAGTTTTGCAAATCGGTTGCGATCCAAAGCACGACAGCACATTTACCCTCACGGGCTTCCTGATCCCCACAATTATTGACACCCTTCAAGAAAAGGACTATCACTACGAAGACGTCTGGCCCGAAGACGTCATCTACAAAGGCTACGGCGGCGTTGACTGCGTAGAAGCAGGCGGCCCCCCCGCAGGAGCTGGTTGCGGTGGCTACGTCGTCGGAGAAACCGTCAAACTGCTAAAAGAACTCAATGCCTTCGAGGAATACGACATCATCCTCTTTGACGTACTAGGCGACGTCGTGTGTGGTGGCTTTGCAGCCCCATTGAACTACGCCGACTACTGCATGATTGTCACCGACAACGGATTTGACGCTCTATTTGCCGCCAACCGCATCGCCGCCTCAGTCCGCGAAAAAGCCCGCACTCACCCCTTGCGACTCGCTGGTTTAATCGGCAACCGCACATCCAGCCGTGACTTGATAGACAAGTACATAGAGACAGTACCAATGCCAGTCCTGGAAGTGCTGCCCCTAATCGAAGACATCCGCGTTTCTCGCGTCAAAGGCAAAACTTTGTTTGAAATGGCAGAGTCTGACCCATCGCTAAACTACGTCTGCGACTACTACCTCAACATCGCCGACCAAATCTTGGCAATGCCCGAAGGAGTAGTGCCAAATGATACCCCCGATCGCGAATTATTCTCCTTATTGTCAGATTTTTATCTAAATCCAGTTCAACCTGTGGTCAAGAAAGAGGAAGATGAGCTAAACCTGATGATGGTTTAATACGTCTAGCGATCAGGATGAGGATAAAGAGGTTATGGCTTTTTTTGATAGTTTTTCAGTTGCCCTCAAACAGAAGTGGCTAGACTACTACCAAGCAAATCGTGCTTGGTTGCTCCTACACATGACGGCTGACAACACGGTCGCCACACCCGACGGCGGGAAAAGGCCTGTTTCTTACCTCATCCTGGGAATTGCGGCTGCCCTGGAGCCGGAACTCCAGCAATTAATGCTGCCCTTCTCAAGACTCAAGCCGGATGCAGACAGCCTGATCGAAGTGTTGGGACTAAACTTTGACCCAGACTTAGCCCTGGGTATGTCCTCAGAGATCACTCAAGTTACTGTCAGTCAATCTTTGACTGCCGTAGCACCGAGCGCCGTCGCCACCGCAGCCACTCAAACTCTCACTGCTGCCCCCGCAGCTACTCCTGAGCCAACTGCCCCCGCAGCTACTCCTGAGCCAACTGCCCCCGCAGCCACAAAATCTAATCAATTAGGTGGTGCTGTCTTAGCAGGAGCCGGAGTAATCGCTGGAGTAGCAGGTGTCGCAGCAATAGCGTCAGCACTCAGCTCATCTGATGAGGAATCCTTAGAGGGGTTTGAGGACGAGGAAGAAGCTGTCTCTGACTTCGACATGGATGAGGACGAAGAAGAAGCTGTCTCTGACTTCGACATGGATGAGGAAGACTCCGACTTCGACATGGATGAGGACGAAGAAGAAGCTGTCTCCGACTTCGACATGGATGAGGACGAAGAAGAAGCCTTGGGCGAGTTCGCCCTAGGCGATGAAGAAGAAGAAGAAGAAGAAGAAGTTTCGGCTTTGGATGCTTTTGACCTGGGCGATGAAGAAGAAGAAGAAGAAGTTTCGGCTTTGGATGCTTTTGACCTAGGCGATGATGAAGAAGAGGCAGAAGAGGAAGAAGTTTCGGCTTTGGATGCTTTTGACCTAGGCGACGATGAAGAAGAGGAAGATGCCTTGGCTTTGGGTGAACTCGACCTCAGTGATGACGAGGAAGAGGAAGCCTCAGAATTTGGGACTTTGACTTCAGGGGATCTCGAAATAGAAATATCTGATCCTTTTGGAGAAGAAGATGAAGATTTTGTAGCCGAAGTAGTACCTGACCCGTTTGGGGAACCGACCTCAGATGACCTAGACCTGGATCTGGGTGACTTGGATGAAGACGGTCTTGACGACTTCTCTGTATCGGATGACGACGACCTCGACGGTCTAGGACTTGATGATTTGGGGGAAGCGACTATCGGAGACCCTGATGAAGATGATTTAGATGCTTTAGGTCTCGGCGATTTGGATTCCGACGACGAGGATGAAGACATTTCGGGATTTTTGTCTGATTTTAAGTAGGGTTCCTGCGATCTTTTAAGTCTCTCATATCCTTCAGGGTTCCTGCTCTTGTGAGTTTCGAGTTGTTAATTTTTAATCAACTCAAACTCACAACTACCAAAGGGGGATGTTTGCCCCTGGTATATATCTCATTTGCTCAAATTTTGTATTCTGTTGCATAAGTTCAAGTTCAAGACAAAAATAATTTAAATGGAGAACATTTAGTTCATGACTGCTATTACTACTACTGAACCTGAAGCTTTAAATTTTGAATGCGAAACAGGTAATTATCACACTTTTTGTCCGATTAGTTGCGTAGCTTGGCTTTATCAAAAAATTGAAGATAGCTTTTTCTTAGTCATCGGTACTAAGACTTGTGGCTATTTCTTGCAAAATGCAATGGGCGTGATGATTTTTGCTGAGCCTCGCTATGCGATGGCTGAGTTGGAAGAGGGTGATATTTCTGCTCAATTAAACGATTTTGATGAGTTGAAACGGCTGTGTTTGCAAATTAAGCGCGATCGCAATCCCAGTGTAATTGTCTGGATCGGCACTTGCACCACCGAAATCATCAAAATGGACTTGGAAGGCTTAGCACCGAAGCTGGAAGCCGAAATTGGCATTCCCATCGTCACAGCCCGCGCTAACGGCTTGGATTACGCCTTTACGCAAGGTGAAGATACCGTTTTAGCTGCGATGGCTGCTAAATGCCCTGAGAAAGCGCCGGTGATGGAATCTCAGAAACAAGAACGCAATGCTATCTCTCAACTGCTGAATTTCGGCAAGAAAAAAGAGGAAGTTGATGCAGATGAATCGGAATATGTCAAGCACACGCCGCTGGTACTTTTCGGTTCTTTGCCCGACCCAGTTGTGACTCAGCTAACCTTAGAATTGAAGAAGCAAGGAATCAAAGTTTCCGGTTGGCTTCCTTCCAAGCGCTACACTGAATTGCCAGTTTTGGAAGAAGGCTATTATGTATCTGGCATGAATCCGTTCTTGTCCCGTACGGCTTCTACGTTGATGCGCCGCCGTAAGTGTAAGCTAATTGGTGCTCCATTCCCGATCGGGCCTGACGGAACTCGCGCGTGGATTGAAAAGATTTGCTCTGTACTCAACATTGAACCAAAAGGTTTAGACGAACGGGAAGCACAAATCTGGGCTGGTTTAGAAGATTACCTGCAAATAATTCGCGGCAAATCAGTCTTCTTCATGGGCGACAACTTGCTAGAGATTTCTTTAGCACGTTTCTTGATTCGTTGCGGCATGACTTGCCCCGAAATCGGCATTCCTTACATGGACAAACGCTATCAAGCCGCCGAATTGGCGTTGTTAGAAAAGACTTGTCACGAGATGGGAGTTCCGACTCCTCGGATTGTCGAAAAACCGGACAATTACAATCAGTTACAGCGGATTTACGCGCAGAATATCGACTTGGTAATTACTGGTATGGCTCACGCTAATCCTTTGGAAGCGCGCGGAATCAATACTAAGTGGTCAGTTGAGTTTACTTTTGCTCAAATTCACGGCTTTGGAAATGCGCGCGATATTCTGGAGTTGGTGACTCGTCCGTTGCGCCGGAATAATTCGCTGAAGGATTTGGGTTGGGGTAATTTGGTGAAGAATGAAGCGAAGGTTTAATCTGTGAATTACATCTGATTCATAGCGAGGGTGGGCAATGCCCGCCCTTGTTTATTAGAATAGTATAAGCATCTGTAAAAATTCATGGGCAAGTTAGGAAAACTGGTAGAACAATTTTTAGCAAATCCACCAGAAGTGCGGTTTGACGATGTGTGCTATATCCTAACTGCTTTTGGGTTTGAAGAAAAGCGATCGAAAGGAAGTCACCATTCTTTCCGAAATGCCGATGGATTAAAGATTACAGTCCCTAAAAAGGGCGGTCAGAAGGTAAAAGGAGTCTACGTCAGGCAAATTGTCGCATTATTGAAGTTAGAGGAATGGAGCGATGAATCAGAAGATGAAAGTCAAGCTTAAATCTCTAGACTATTACTTGAGTCTTAAATATCCTATCAGTTTTTATCCAGAATCCGAAGGGGGTTACACGGCGACGATCAAAGACCTTCCTGGTTGTATGTCTCAGGGTGAAACTTTGTCGGAAGCGATGGAGAATATTCAGGAAGCTAGGGAATTGTGGATAGAAACTGCTTATGAGTGTGAAGATGAGATTCCTTTACCTGCAACGGAAGTTGAGTATAGTGGAAGTCTATCTTTACAGATTCCTAAATCTCTACATTTAAGTTTAGCAGAAAAAGCAGAAAGGGAAGGAGTTAGTCTTGACCAGTACATTCTGGTTGTGCTAAGTAAAGCAGGTTAAAAGATAATCAGATAAGGATTATCAAGTTTGAAGGACGGTTAAAGGGCGATCGCTCTTTTATTTTTTCATGAACCGCTGATGCAGACAGATTAACGCTTCGGAACGCGGATGCAGATTGCGATCGTACTTTCAAATCAAGTTACAATTACGCCAAATTTTAATAACATTCTCGGCAAATAATCATCCAAATTCTTGATATGTTCATCTGTTAACTCAATCAAGTTTAGTTCGTACTTCTGATATAGTTCTTGCTTCACTTCCTTACGCGCCACATACTCCGGGTTGTTCTCATATCCCCAGTATTCAATATACACCTTTCCCCCAGGAATATAAAAGTCACAGTAAACTTCTTCCTCTATGGGTAGCCGGCGTTCATAGGCGTGAACTAGCTCCGCCATATAGAGCCAATTATCAATCAAAACTTCAGCTTTAGACCGCACAAAATGACCGTCGGTTGTACGATGCTGGGCACTCGCCCGAAACTTCTCGCGGAACCCTAGCTTTGTGTTTACCTCTGTTTTGCTCAGTTCTGAATCGTCACCTTTAAGACTCTCAATAGTCGCCAGAAAAACTTGATTTGTCAATATAGATTCCGGCCAAAGAACATAAGGAGTATTGTCTTGAGGGTAGGTTTTTTGCACTGCCCCAAAACCCATTCCCCGCTTAGTTGCTACCCAGCCGTTGCGCTCTTTGTTTACTAATCCTAACTCTGCTAAAATTGGGTTGACTTTGTGCTTTGATATTTCTAGTTTCTCGCTAATGCTGGTAGCGGAGAGAAGTGAGAGGGCATAAGATTGTTGAGGTTTAGGTTTGGGCGCTGACACGGGTTGAGCCTTGTTAGTTTTCCAATGCTCATAGCATAATTTGTGACCGGGTTTTGAAACTGGTTGATTGCATCCAGGCGCTGTGCAGGTTTCTGCTGAAATGGCAGATAAAGCTTGATTTATGGCTGCTAACTTGCGGAGGAAAGGATCTAAGGTCATATTGACAGCTTGAGATATATTCAAGCATAGTACCACTTTAATTTCTATGCAGTCAAGAATTAAAAACTGGCGATTTTCTGTGGGATAGCTTCACTAGCGCGCACTTTTCCCCAACTTTTCCCGAATCCCCCCACACGATCGCACAAATCACCGCCTATAATCGAAACTAGCCCCTCATCACTTGCAGAATCGCCATGAATCAGGACAAGGAAAAAATCACCTATTCACAGAAAACAGAGCGCCTGAAGGTGATCGCTCAGTTTATCAAAACAGTGACGCCGATGATTTGGACGATCGTCATTCTGGTAGTAATTATTCCCCTGTTAGGTAATTTTATCATCTCCAAATCCTTAACAAATACTGCAACCACAGCAGTTGTAGTCTCGCCGCCCCACGATTTTACTAAAGTCAACCAAGATATAAAAAAAGCTATCCAAACCGCCAACACAACTGCCGAAACTTTCGCATCCAAGGAATTGGACAAATGGGAAACCGAAGTAATCGCGCGAGTTGACAACAGTTTCCTCGATTGGTACTTCGATTACTTCAACCAAAAAAAGATGGAGTTTACGGTACCTTTCAACTTCGTAAAATCTGCTGTACTCAACAGATTTGATATGAATGCAGCATCTCAAGCTGTTTCCGAAAAATTAACCGAAGACTTTCAAAGAGAATTTGCCAACCGCGTATTGTTGCCAAAAAACGCTCAAATGCGGTTTCAATTAGTCACTCAAGATACTGCTAATTTGTACATAGCTGAAATCAGCAAAAATGTTAAAGTAGTCCAAAGCAATTATAACATACCTCAAGTGCAGTGGGATAAATATCTGAACGATATTGCCACCACAATTAGCGACAAAGGAAACATCTCAAATTTATCATTAAAAGCATTAGTTGGCGGTGGTGGATACTTACTTGCTAAGCCATTAATATTGGGAATGGCCGCAAAAATTGGCAGCAAAGTAACCGCCAAAGTTGCCACCAAAGCCGCCGCCAAGCTGGCGACAAAAACAGGCGGTACAGTGGCGAGTCAGTTGGGAGTAGGTTTAATCGATCCGATTGTCGGTGTCGGGATTATCATGTGGGATTTATGGGATTATGACCGCACCGTGAAAGTCGAAAGACCAATTTTGCGCGAACACCTTGTAAGTTACTTGAATGATTTCAAAAAGTCTCTCCTCAAAAATCCTGAAACCGGAATTATGGCAGCAATTTATCAGTTGGAGAGTGGCATTTTAAAGTCGCTTTCATAAACGCCTAATCTCTTGTAGCTTGTATGCTAACATTCATAGTAAACAACAATCCCAATGAGCAAGCAATATGCAAACAACAGTTTTTCAACAAGAAAGCCACGAAATGCTAAAATGGTTGACTCAAAACCGTCGGATGTTATTAGAATTATATCGCAATCAATATGTTGCCTACAATTCTAATCGACTAATTAGTCACAGCGAAAATTTGCGGGAAGTTTTGGATTTAGCCAAGGCTTCAGGAGAACCTTTTGTAGTTTACTTAGTTCCCCGTCAAACAGCTTCTATTCAGATTTTACCCATTCGCTTTCATACAGTCACTCGCCATGATTGGCAGCCCAATTATCGTGTAAATTTAAAACATAGAGATTTGGAGCTTTCTACAATGATGTTAGTAGACTCTGGCGCAGAATTAAGTTTGATTTCATTAAAAGTTGGTCAGGATTTGGGATATGCTTTAGCTGATGCAGAATCAACTTTATTGGCAGAGACTATAGGTGGCAGAGTCAACTATGTTTTACGTGATGTTGAGTTGACAATAGATGGACATACTTTTATTGCTCCTGTGGCGTGGTTGCAAAATAATACAGGGGGAGAACAATTGCTTTTGGGGCGAGAAGTTGTGTTTGATAAGTTTAATGTTGAGTTTAGGCAAGCTGATGAGGAAATTATATTTACCAAACGTGAAAACATTCCCGCCCTTTAATTATCTCACGTCCTCAAAAACAGTTTAAACCTGGTAAATACCATCACAATTAACGCCACAATTGCCGTATATCCAAATCCCCTCAAAAAACCCATAAATGGATCAGTTGAAGTCATCTCAATAATTATCGGTTCCCATTCATTTAAAACCAGAATCGGCCAAACAATATTCGCAAATCCCACGTAGCCAATCATCGGATTCACGCCATTATCAATGAATAACTGCAACCACCATCTCTTTTGAAACACATCGATAATTATCGTCAACGCAATTAACATAAAAATCGCCATTCCAGTCGTGACAAAAAAGTAACTCATAGTTGCCGAGTCTTTCTTAATTCCGCCTTCATAAGGCTCAAATAGCAAACCCAAAACCAGCCAATAAAAACCCCACTTATAAAGACGATTTAATAAATTCTCTGTGACATTACCCGGATTTTTCAACAAAACTAAACCGCACAAACACAGCACAATTGTCACTAGCGAAGTCTGCCAA
>JAYTZD010000018.1:0-9034 GCA_043742065.1 Oscillatoriales bacterium | reverse complement strand
CCATACTTGCAGAGATTTTCACCCAGGGATTCCACACTACGGCGGATTTACTACCAGAGGATTTAATGCGGATGCGACGATTCAGGGCGCTATCGTCAATGACTAATTCATTGGTGACATCGAGATAAATGCGATCGACTTCACCTGTCGCTACCACTGCGCCCACCTGAGTTTTTTCCGTCTCACCACCAACTTTATCCAGATACTGAGTATTTTCCAATCCCAAAACCTGCACGCGGGTAATATCACCTACTAGAAAATAAGTGTGGAAAGCTTGGGTGAGGGGAAAGGCTTTGTCGCCTAGATTGCGGGTAATTAATTCTACTGTGAGGGTAGTGCCGATCGTAATTGCGATCGCCAATTCAAAAGCTTGAGGCCAAATCGCTCTCGTTTCCTCAGTATCCTTAAGCCCCAGAATCACTTGAGTTGCACCCTCTGGAGTAGTGCTGGTTGTCACCACATTCCAGAGGCGATTCCGCACAAATCCATGACTGGGCCGCCCCAAGCCTTCGGGATCTGGGCCAAACCAAGGCCAACAGATGGGTACACCGCCTTTGATGGCTTTCCCTTCCGCATAGTAGGCTTTGTCGCTGAGGAACATCACATCAGTGGTTTCGGTGGCTGGTTGGAAGGAGAGCACTTGGCCAGAATACACAGAAATCAAGGCTTTGGCTTGGCCGTTGTCGATGTGAATCATCGGAAAACCACCGTTTCCGGCGGCGAAGGTGAGGTGGCCGGCAATGCCATAGTCGGTGTTTAATTGGTCAATACTCATGCTGTGGGCCTGGTTAATTGCTTCACAATTATCCAATACTGTTGACCGTTGACAGTTAACTGTTAACTGTTTGAACAATACCGATGCAACCGGAAACCATTTCAAACACTAATGGCGACTTTCCCCACTACCTGCCGCTGTTCGAGGTGGCGAATTGCTGCGGGGACTTCGCTCAGATTGTAGCGTCGATCGATCCAGGGGACGATTTTGCCTGCCACCATCAGATCCCTCAACGTGACGAGATCCGCTTGATTGGGTTTTGAAGCTAGGGATTTCACTTTCTGGCGAGTGGTTCTCGAAATCCAAGGGCCGAGAAACATCACCTGAAAAAATTGAGCAGTGGAACCGCCAATCAAGACGTAGGTTCCTTCTGGTGTCAAGGCTGGCAGATAGTCGAACACTGAACGGTAGGCGGCCGCGTCCAGAATCAAGTCGTAATGCTGCCCATTTTTGGTCACGTCTACTTGAGTGTAATCAATAATGTGATCTGCACCGATCGCACGCACCATATCCATTTTTTTCGTACTGCATACAGCAGTCACTTCAGCCCCAAAAGCCTTCGCAATCTGCACTGCAAACGACCCTACACCACCAGACGCACCATTAATCAACACCTTCTGCCCCGGCTGAATCTGCCCAAGATCCCGCAGTGCTTGTAGGGCTGCAAGGCCTGCGCCAGGAACGGTGGCGGCTTGTTCAAAAGTCGCGTTGACTGGCTTCATCACTAATGCCGCTTCGGTGGCACAGACGTACTCGGCAAACGCGCCGAAACCACACTCGGACAGGTCTCCAAAGACCTCATCACCAGGCTGAAACTGCGTTACGTCTTTGCCAATCGCTTCAACCCGTCCAGCCACATCAAAGCCAAGGATCTTGATTTTGGGCTTGAGTATTCCTCCGAACATCAGGCGGATGAACAACGGCGTACCTCGCATCAGATGCCAGTCACCGGCATTGACGGAGGCAGCGTAAACCCGCACCAGCACCTGATTGTCCTGGACGACTGGCTTATCAACATCCTCTAGTCTCAACACATCCGCTGAACCGTACTCGAATTGAACGATCGCTCTCATTTTGCGATCGGCTTGAACAGGGACGAAGGTATTTTCTGTTTTCATGACTTTCTCTCAGATTGGGACACAACTGAATCAAGAACAAGCCAAGCCTTTATCGCTTTGGCTTACACTGTAAGTCTAACTTACGCCGTAAGTTTGTCAAGATCAATAGTAAACTGAGCCTTGAGAACTGGTCTTGCTTTGTCCGTTAGGAATCGATTTGAGAAGAATTAAATGGCTAAGACGATCGACTCAGATACCGCACCCCAAGTCCCTTTAGGTCGGGAACGAGTGCTGCGCGCGGCTATCCGCATGGCTGACGAGGGTGGCATTGAGTCGCTCTCGATGCGGAAGCTGGCCCAGGAGTTGGGCGTTCAAGCCATGTCGCTGTATAACCACGTAGCGAACAAGGATGACATCCTGGATGGCATCGTCGATATTGTTGCCAGCGAGATTGAGCTGCCTGATCTGGGTGTTGACTGGAAGATTGCGATGCGACGGCGGGCGACTTCCGCCCATGAGGTGCTGGTGCGTCACCCCTGGGCGACATTGGCGATCGTGTCACGGGCGAATGTGGGGCCCGCAATGTTGCGCTATGTGGATGCGACGCTGGGCTGTCTATGCGAGGCGGGCTTTTCGCTGGAGATGGCCGATCGCGTATGGAATGCGATCGACAGTCACATCTATGGATTCACCCTTCAGGAGCTCAACTTTCCCTTCGAGGCGGCGGAGTATTCCGAAGTGGCGCAAACCGGACTTTCACTCATCCCCGCTGACAAGTATCCTTACCTTAACAGGCTCACACATTACGTCATCGAGGGTCGTTATAACGGTATTCATGACTTTGAGTTTGGGCTTGAATTGCTACTCAATGGACTAGATCAATTTCGAGACAAGTTTGATTATCGGCTCACGTCGGCGTAGTGCTTTTTAGGGTGCGTCGCCATCGACAATCTTGAAGAAAAATCAACAATCTCACAGCGACGCACCTTACAAAATAGTAACCGTAGGGTGCGTCGCCATCGACAATCCTGAAGAAAAATCAACAATCTCACAGTGACGCACCTTACAAAATAGTTGAAGAAGCAAACCTAACAATAATGATTGTGGCAATGTCTGCGAAAACATCACCTTGCCAACGTATAGACGACTTATTAGGCTTATCAATTAGACTATCTAGATACTACCAAAATCACTGGCTCATAATTTTTCGGTTTTAAGCGAAATCTTTCTGATTGACTCTTTGTGGAACAGGCATCTTGCCTGTCATTAAAAATAGTGCAAGTTACTCAGATATAATGCACTTGGATTAAGGAAAAACAACGCATTCATTACCAGATTCCCATTTCGGATATTTCTGCATAATCCGAGTGTAAATTTCGGAGTTTAAAAACTCAGTTAACCAAGCCTGCAAATGTGGCAATGGCTGTTCGTTAAACCATCCTAAATCGGTATAAGCGAATTGACGAACAAAAGGTGCGATCGCCATATCAGCCAAAGCCACACGATTACCAAACAAATATCTGGTCTCCCTTAACCGTGCATTGAGTATTTCCAGATACAAATAACCTTCTATGCGATGGACAATTGCATCAGTATCTTCATAACGATTAGGGTATTTATAACGATCAAGATGGTATTTAAAACCCCGATCACATTTATCGACCAATTCCAGCATTTGGGCAACCGAACCTTGTTCTGGCATTAACCATTGTTCAGGATCATGTTGCAGCAGAGCCCAAAACATGATATCAATACTCTCGTCGAATACCCGTCCATTGCGATCGATCAATACTGGCACCGTACCTTTCGGCGAAACATCCAACAATTCCCCTGGTTTATCACGCAAGACAACCTCCCGCAACTCACACACCATCCCACTCACAACTAACGCCAATCGCGCCCGCATCGCATAGGGACAGCGGCGAAAAGAATACAAAATTGGGTAGGTTGAAATACCTTCAGTTGGTGCAATCATCTAGTTTTTCCTGAGCATCATAACGCGCACCGATATGTTTTTGATTTCGACTATTAGCCAACTCAACCTGACGTTGCCGCTCCGATAAACCTTGTTTCTGTGATTCGGTTTTAGTACCATAACAATAAGGACAACTCACGCCCATTACAAATAATTCCGAAGCCATATCTTCCTGACTAATCGGGTGGCCACAGCCCCGACAAAGCTCATAATCACCGGGCTTTAATCCCTGTCCAACTGTCACACGTTCATCAAAGACAAAACATTCACCTTCCCAACGACTTTCTGCTTCCGGGACTACTTCTAAATATTTCAAAATCCCACCTTCCAGATGATAGACTTGATCAAAACCTACCTTACGCAAAAATGCCGTAGATTTCTCGCACCGAATCCCACCTGTACAAAACATTGCTACCTTGGGTTTATGCTGTAAAGCAGTTTCTTGTTCCACCCATTCAGGTAATTCCGAAAAGCTTTTTGTTTGGGGATTAATCGCACCTTTAAAAGTCCCGATCGATACTTCGTAGTCATTACGCACATCAACCACGACAACATCAGGATCGTCAAGCAATTTGTTCCACTCTTCGGGCTTGACATATTGACCAGCCATCTGGTTTGGATTGATGTCAGGTACACCCAGAGTGACGATTTCGCGCTTCAAGCGTACTTTGAGGCGGTAAAATGGTGGTTTGTGCGATCGCGATTCCTTGTGTACCAAATCAGCAAAACGGGCATCACTTCGCAGAAATGCCAGCACTGTATAGACATTTTCGGGTGCACCTGCGATCGTCCCATTGATACCTTCTTCGGCAAGCAGAATAGTGCCAACCACTTGATTTGCCTCGCAGCAGGCAAGCAGCGGTGCTCTGAGTTCGGCAAAATCCGATAGTTCAACGAACTTATATAATGCAGCAGTTAAGAAATCAGTCATTTATTTTAGAATTTATTGAAACTGAAAAAACAAATCAATACTATAATATCATTCCATGTCTGTTTATCCGATAATATTTAAAATAATATTTAAAATAAAGTTAATTTAATCAATCTTTTTTACGGCGTTATTGAACATTTGAGCCTGGTACTTTCTGGTCTAATTTTCCCGCTGTGATCGCAAAAATAGAGGACGATCGCAAACTAAGACCATTCTCTATTTAACAATGATATTCGATTTATCGAAAGATGCAATAAAATCTATTGCCGCATTGAGGGAATATCAAAAAACCGACATCCTAAAGGATTTGTGCGTGCAGATTGATTTTGAGGATTGGTTGTAGGAGGATTAGAGTTAGGAGATATGCTCTTAAATTCTGACAGGGCAAAAGATTTAGAAATGTTACGACTTTTCGGGTGATCGCTAACAGAAGTATTAGCAACATCTGGCGACTGCGGAATTGCGATTTCGTTCGTTTCTGTTGGATCAATTCGGGATTCAGCAGTCGTTTGTGCTTGACAGGGATAGGCAGTCATCGCAGAAATTACAGCAAAACCCAGAAAGCAAAAAAAGTGCGTTGATTTAATCATATTATCTAAGCCAAAACTTAAAGAACTATTAATAATGCACCTGATAATAGATTAAGTTAGGATGACTTAGGTTTCAAGCGTGTTTATTCGGAGTTCTTTAAACTTAATCATTACGTATTTGTATGTAGAAAAAATTATCCAAACCAGAAAACTACCGATCGAATGTAAAGTTTCAGTAAAGATCCTGGGTTTTTACTGAGAAGAAATCTTACGACATCCCGCTAGCAGTAAGGTGCACACTGTGCACCTACAGAATGAGTTTATGCATCAGTTATAACAGTCTTAAAAAGAGAATGAAGTTCTCAATACACCAACTGCAATCGGATCGCTGTCGGGAGTATGACCCGGTTGAAAAATCCAGATCAATCCAGGGGTGACGCTGATATTATCGTTCACCTGCCAGCGGTAGAATACTTCTACATGAGTAGTGGTTCCGGGTTGACCGCCCCTTCGCCCTAAACCCGTATCTAAAAAATCTGGAATATTGTTGCCTGTAGCTAAATTGCTACTGACAATTTTCGGCGGTTGCCCGATATAAATTCCTCCTAAATTTCCGGTTTTAAACAAATCAGGAAAATTCACAAAAACCATATAATTTGTAGTTGCTACCGTCCCTGATTTACCGGGAATCCGAGAATTTGTATAACCAGCCCAACCTCCCACAGAAATTCGCGGTGAGATGCGCCAGTTTAAACTTGCTCCGACTGCATTTGTTTCCAGAGATGCTGACTTGTTTGTACTGGGATTAATAGCAGTTAATTGGCTGTCGCCAGCAAAACTAATCAGATTGCCGTCCGGCGAATAATTGTTGACATAATACACAGTAACGTCAACTGGATCTACTGGTGTCAGAGTTAGTTGTGCGCCCAATGTGTTGTGTCCTCTCTCTCCGGTAGAATTCACAAAAAATCCGGGAACGTTTGTAGAATAAACTGCTTGCAAACTAGCTTTTTTGGCAAATTGCCAGTCAATGCCGATGCCTCCTTGACCGAAACCAGTATTCAAAATTGGGTTTCTTTGAGCGAAGGCAGAAACGGGGCCAGAAGTAGCACTTTCTGCCCGATTCGGCCCTCGGAAACCGCTAATCATGTTGACTCCTCTCGGCCCTGCAAACACGGCTAATTTATCGCCAACCAGAAAGCGATAATAGAGGTCGCTGAGGGTGATTCCAGAAGTTGCACCGAAATTGTAAGCAACGTTTGTGTCTTCGGTTAATTGGGGTGAAGTGCCTCCGTTTTGGTTGTAAAAACCAATTAATAAGTTACTGCGAGGACTGAATTGAGTTGTTAAGTAGAATTGACTTAGGTTGATGGTGTTGACATTTGTACCGGGGTCTTTGGTATCTCTTTTGCCGTCTCGGGGAGCGCGATCGGCACGGTTGGGACTGCGGCCTTGGATTCCAAAAACTGTGAAGCCCGACAGTTTAGTTGTGGTGGAAAATTGATTGGCTTCTAGTTCGCTAGTTCGCGCTTCTAGCACGTCCACTCTGCCTCGCATTGTGGCAATTTCGGCTGCAAATTCTTCTTGCAATTTTTGCAGTTTGATTAAGTCGTCTCGCTTAGCTAGACTTTCATTTGATTTGGCAATGGATTCGCGGATTTTATCTAAACAAGCATTGACTCCGGCGGCGAATTCATAGCGCGTCATAGCGCGGTTGCCGCGATAGGTTCCGTCGGGGTATCCCGCTATGCAGCCGTATCTTTCTACTAAGGATTGTAGGGCTTGAAATGCCCAATCTGTCGGCTGTACATCGCTGAGTTGGGAGACTGATGTGACTTGTTCGAGCGAGTTGTCATTATGGTAAGTTGATTGAGGACTTTCTAATTGATTTTCTGCAACTAATGGAGGTATTTCTGGGCGCTGCGTCTCAGTGCCGCTAGATATTTGAGATTCGAGCTCACTTACAATAGGTACGGGTTGCTCCGAGCTAGAATTAGTCGATGAATTCACATCTACATTGTAATAATTTCCGCCTGCTTTACTATCAAGATTCTCCGGTGTATTTATTACTACGGGAGCTTGATAAGATTCGTTTGCTGGATCTTCGATATTTGCAATATTTGCTGTTGTTTCAGGCTCTGGTTCAGTCGTTTCTGCTAATGCTGGAATAATGGATAATCCCTGCAATGCGTATCCTAGGATCAAGCTGGTGATGATTTGCGAAACGTACTTGTAATTTTTCATTGGTTAATTGTACTTAGTGAATTTTGTTAAAAAAAGTGAGAAAAAAGGCGATTTCTACGGGATAGCTACGTTTTCGGGTACTATTCGAGATTAAGGGCGATCGCAAATTCCGTCCCTTCTCCCAAAACAGACGAACAAGTCAAACTACCGCCGTGAGTTTCTTCCACTACTTGACGGCTGATTGACAAACCGATTCCTGTTCCTTTCCCAACCGCTTTTGTAGTAAATGAATAGTCAAAAATCTGCGATATAATTTCCTCAGACATTCCTTTGCCATTGTCTTTTATTTTAATCAAAATATCTCCCTCGCGATCGGATAATTGAGTAGTAATAGTAATGATGTTGGGTGCGGATGTAAGAAATGCAAAACTATGCCCTTGGTTAGCTTCTTCTAAAGCATCGATCGCATTTGCGAGTACATTCATAAACACCTGATTTAGTTGTCCCAAATAGCATTTAAGCAAAGGAATATCTCCATAAATTTTGATAACTTGAATGGGCGGGCGGTTATTATTTGCCTTCAAACGGTGCTGCAAAATCATCAAAGTGCTGTCAATTCCTTCGCGGATATCGGCTAACACTTTATACTCGCTGTCTGCACGGGAAAACGTGCGGAGCGAGTTGCTGATTTTGCGGATGCGATCGATTCCCGTTTTCATAGAAAACAGCATTTTTGGTAAGTCTTCTATAATAAATTCTAGGTCTATCTCTAATGCTTTACTCTCGACTTCAGAACCCGGAATGTGGCATTTTTCTTGGCAGAAATGCAAATATTCTGTCAACTCTTTAATAGCCTTAGTCGCTTCCTCAATATTGCCGACTATACAGCCGACTGGGTTGTTAATTTCGTGGGCAATACCAGCAATTAGCTGACCAATTGCAGACATTTTTTCACTCTGAACGAGGTGTAATTGCGTTTGCTTTAATTCTTTTATAGTTTGGTAAAGTTTGGCAGTTCGTTTCTCCACTCGTTGCTCTAGCTGCTGATTTTGTTCTGCCAATTGTAAAGTCAGGCGACGCAGTTTTAAATGTACTTTAATTCTCGCTAAAACTTCTTCTTGCTGAAACGGTTTGCTGATGTAATCTACCGCGCCTAAACTCAGCCCTTTAACTTTATCGACTGTATCCGACAGAGCTGTCATAAATATAATCGGAATCTCTTTTGTTAACGGATCTGCTTGCAACCTGCGACAAGTTTCAAATCCGTCAATTCCCGGCATCATCACATCTAACAAAATCAAATCGGGAGGAGAGGTTTTAACTAGCTCTATCCCACTTTTACCATCCATTTCTACCAAAACGTCATATCCGCGATCGCATAAAGCTTTATACAAAACTTGTAAATTAGTCGGATTGTCATCTATGACTAAGATTGTCCCTGTTTCTTCAAGATTTAACATTGTTTTCCCCTGTATAAAACACTTTTTGATATCAAATCCGGTAGCATCGGAATTAATATTACCCACCAAACTCAGGACACGGCAGTGCCGTTTCCCTACAATTAATCGGGGTAGGGAAACG
>JAYTZD010000017.1:0-20036 GCA_043742065.1 Oscillatoriales bacterium | reverse complement strand
TCCCTACCGCGATCAATTGTAGGGACACGGCACTGCCGTCTCCTCCGTCTCCTCCGTTTAGCTCATTCCGATGCAAACGGATTTGATATGAGACTCCTGGACTTAAAAACCCGGTTTCTTTCAACAATCGTCGCTTTTTCGATAAATATTAACGCAGAAACCGGGTTTTTGCTCCCATAAATCCTGTAATATTCTCACCCATGCTGGATAACTTGATCGGCGAGACTTGTGACTAAACGGCCGTCTTCCATGTAGATAATGCGATCGGCAATATCCAGAATCCGATTATCGTGAGTAACAAGCAAAATCGTGCAGCCTTGTTCTTGCGCTAATCTTTGCATAATTTCCACCACATCTCGCCCAGATTTCTTGTCTAAAGCAGCCGTTGGTTCATCTGCTAGCACTATTTTAGGGTGACTGACTAACGCCCGTGCGATCGCAACTCTTTGCTTCTGTCCTCCCGACAAATTTTCCGGGTAATAATTCGCCCTGTCTCCCAAACCAACTGCTTCCAACATCGCTATTGACAAAGCATCCATATTTTGATTTAGCATTTCTTTGTGCAATTCCAAAGACATTCGCACATTTTGTTTCGCTGTCAAAAATGTCATCAGATTGTGTGCTTGAAAAATATAACCAATTTGCTTTCTCAGCTTAGTTAATTGAGTTTTGCTAGCAGAGTATATTTCTTGTCCGAGAATTTTGAGGCTACCATCTTGAGCCGAACGCAGACCTCCTAACATCGTTAATAGCGTGGTTTTCCCGGAGCCGGAGGGCCCCGTCATAATTACTATTTCTCCTGGGTTGATATCGAGATTGATGTCGAATAAGGCTTGTTTTTTGAGTGAGCCTTGTCCGAAGTAGTGATTGAGATTTCTGACTGATATTACTGGTTCGGTTGCGGGAGAATCTAGCGTTTGCATGATGATTTTTGGGGAGTTTTTTCAATCGCTGATTAGAAGATATCTGCGGGGTCGGCTGATTGGAGTTTACGAAGTGCGATTACGCCAGAACCAGTACACATTACAATCGTCAAACCTAACACGAAAACAGCTCTATTTGTGGTCATTGTAATTGGCAGTAAAGTAGCAGATTGTGCTAGGGAATACATTCCATTTGCGAGAAGCATTCCTGGCATAAAACCTAACACAGCTAATAGGAGAGCTTCTTGAAGTAAGACTCCTACTAAGTATCCATCGCTATATCCCATTGCTTTTAAAGTGGCATATTCAGCTAAGTGATCGGAAACATCGGAATAAAGAATTTGGTAAACAATAATCAAACCCACAATGAATCCGATGACGGTTCCAAATCCAAAAATAAAGCCGATGGGAGTAGCATTTGCCCAGTAAGCTTTTTCGATATCCGCGAATTCTGCTAAGGTTAAAACTTTGACATCAGGTAAAGCAGCTTGTAGCGTAGATTGAACTTGTTTGATATCTGCACCTGGTGTGATGTTAATTAAACCGACATCAATTTCATCAGTTTTGCGTTCTGGGAACAGGTTCATGAATGTGGAATCACTGACTATCACATTACCATCAGCAGTGAAAGAAGCGCCGAGTGTGAAAATGCCAGATACTTGAATATTCCGTTTATTCAGTTCAGTTTCTAAGGTAGATTCTTTCTGAAATATTTGGGCAATATCCCCATATTCTGGTCTAGAAGATTGGTCGAACAACGCATGATTAAACATTTGAATTTGATGCAAATTTTGATTGACATCGGGCAGATTAAATGTGATGCTTCCCGGATCGATGCCAAAAATCAAAATTCCTCTCGTAGTGCGATTAGTGGGATTGCGCCACCGTCCGATATCAATATGCAAAGAAGTTACAGATTCGACTCCTGCAAATCCTTTTGTTTGGTATAATCTATCTCTTTTGAAACTTTTTACCGCCGCAAATGTTTCAAATTGAGGATTGATCAACACTAAGTCTGTATGTAAACTTTGGTGGGGTTTGATAGCAGAATCGAACAGTGCCTCTTGAAATCCCAGTTGCACAAATATCAAGATATCTGCAAAGGCAATTCCTGCGATAGCAACTGCAAGACGAGTTTTGTCTCTAGTTACTTGTAACCATGCAAGGGGTGTTTTACGAAACATATAATTTGGGAATGGGGAAATAGGGCATTGGGCATCGGGCATCGGGCATTGGGCATTGGGAATGGGGCATTGGCTACTTGTTATTGGTTATTGATTGTTGGTTATTACTTGGTTTAGTTGCGAGTTTACTCAGCATTTATTAGTAATTTAATATCACCTTGCATGATTATGCTAATATTGCGCATAATCTTTTCAATCTGCCAGTCCCACCACCGAATTTCTAATAATTGTGCAACTTCAGCATCACTAAAACGTTGTTTGATTAAACCTGCTGGATTCCCACCAACAACAGTGTAAGCGGGAACATCTTTCACGACAACAGATTTGGCGGCAATCACCACACCGTCGCCGATTTTGACTCCGGGCATAATCACCGATTCGTAACCGATCCATACATCATTACCAATCACGATATCTCCTTTACTTGGCAGTTCCATTAACAAATTCATGGCTGTTTCCCAACCGTTTCCAAAGATGGGAAAAGGATAAGTTGAGATGCCGTCGAGTTTGTGATTTGCACCATTCATGATGAATTTGACATTAGTCGCGATCGCACAAAATTTCCCAATAATTAATCTGTCGTTTCCGTAGTTGTAAAGTACGTTTTTCTCGAAGTTTTCCGGGTTAATTGGATCGTCGTAGTATGAGTAATCACCGACAACAATATTCGGCGATTTAATGAAGTTTTTGATGAAACATACTCGTCGTTGATCTACCATCGGATAAGGTCGGTTTGGATCGGGGCCAAATTCTGTCATAACTTTGAATCCTTCAAGGTTCGTAATCAGGACTTTAGTTTTTTTGAATTGCTACTTGTACCTGCAAATTTGTCAAACCTTCAACTTGTTTACTACCTTCAGAATTTAAATGGATTTTAACTTCAACTACTCGGCTATCCAAGTTTTCTCCCGGTTGATTACTAAACACATTTTGTTTGCTGACTTTCAATCCAATTTCTTTCACGGTTCCTGGCAGTTCCCCAGAAAATGCTTGGCTGGCAACAGTTGCTTTTTGCCCAATCTTAATCTTGCTAATATCTGTTTGATAAACTTCAGCAACGACTACCATTTGCTCAGTTTTTCCTACATCTGCAATACCATTATCGCTAATTTTCTCACCAGGACGAGTATGAATCTTGAGAATTTTCCCGGCATTTGGAGTGCGGATATAAGCTTGATTTAATTCAGATTGGGCGCGTTTGACTTGGGCGATCGCACTATTTATTTCTGTTTGCGCTGCTTCTATATCTACCGGGCGGACTTCAGCTATTTTTTCCAGAGTTGCTTTCGCTTCTTCTAGTTGTTCACCACCACTTCCTTTGATCCGTTTGAGATTGGCTTCGGCTTCATTTTGCTGCTGGATTGCTGTATTATTAATTCGAGTCAAATTGGCTTTTGCTTCATTCAGTTGCTGTTTGGCTGTAGTGTTAATTCGATTCAAGTTTGCTTGACCTTCCTGAAGTTGCTGAGTTGCTGTATTATCAATCCTAGTCAGATTAGCTTGAGCTTCTTTAACTTCCTGCCGACTTGTTTCTACTGCTAGCTTTTTGGTATCCATCACGGATTTAGAAATTGCACCTTCGGTGACAAGTTGCTGATGTCTCAAATATTCGGCTTCAGCATTATTAAACTCGGCTACTAATTTACTAATTGCTGCTTGTTGTGCTTTTTTTTCTCCTTGGAATTGTGCATTTATTCGGCTAATTGTGGCTTCCTGGACTTTCTTTTCTCCTTCCCATTGGGCGGTGATTCGGCTGATAGTTGCCTGCTGTGCGGTTCTGTCTCCTTGCCATTGCGCTTGGAGGCGATCGACTGTTGCTTGTTGTGCTGTTTGATTTCCTTGCAATTCTGCTTCTAGTTTGCCAATTGTGGCAGATTGGGCGGCAAGTTCTCCCGATTTTGCACCAGCTTTGACTTGTGCTAAACTGGCTTCAGCAACTTTGACTTTTTCTTTGGCTTCGTCTAGGGCGGATTTTAGCCGATCGCCTGCATCCAAAATTGCGATTAACTGTCCCGCTTTTACCTGATCGCCTTCTTTGACTAAAAGCTGCGAAATGCGATCGCCATTTAGAGTCTGCGATACTCCCAAGCGAATCACTTCCCCTTGCGGTTCCAATCTTCCTAAAGCCGTGATTTTCCGAACTGGAGGAGTTGTTTCCACAGGCAAAGGTGCAGCATTTT
Organism: Oscillatoriales bacterium; assembly: GCA_043742065.1. GTDB lineage: Bacteria > Cyanobacteriota > Cyanobacteriia > Cyanobacteriales > Microcoleaceae > Microcoleus. Next base: position 15,749 of record JAYTZD010000017.1, on the reverse strand, counting down.
GGCTGAAAGATGCAGACTGAGAAACAGCATAAAAAGTAGTTGCAGCGGCTAGGGTAGTTCCCGCAATTACTAATCCTATTACCAATCGATTTTGAGGTTTTACGAAATCTGGAAAGTTCATATTTTCCCTTTATTTGCAGTTGTTATTTTTATAAGCCAGTAACATCTCTTTCAATAAATTCGCCTGTTCTGAAAAAGATATCCTTTCGCCTTGATGAAGTCTTCTTCCCAGCAAACCGTCAATATAGTTGATCACAAATATAGCAATAGCTGGATCTGGGATACCTAAATAGCAACTGACTGCCTGTTCATAACGCTTCCCAGCTTGCTGAAGTGCATGGTTGTGATCAATCTCTTTGCGGGTTTTTTGATGACAAAAATCAAAGGTGATTAAACAGCCTTTCAAAAGATAATCTTCATTTTGACTGACATATTCCATCATTTTTTCAATCCTTTCAGCTAAGGTTGGCGGATTTCCTAATTCGGCAATTGCTTCTTCTTTTGTATCTTCACAGCTCAAGTATTCAATTAATTGCTCAAACAGACTTTCTTTACTGGGGAAATAGTGGTAAAGCGTGCCTGTAGAAACTCCAATTTCTGACGCTATTTCACGCATTGTGACTGAGGAATAGCCTTTTTCGGCAAAAATCTCAAAGCAGTTGTTCAGCAGTTGTTTGCGGTAGTGTTCGTGGTCAACTATCTTTGGCATAAGGTCGATCGATCAGACATGGTGGATTCTAGATCCTAGGTTATCGGAGATTTAAAGTCGATCGACTAAATATTCCTATATCAAACATCCGATATAGTATCACCACATAGAATCAACTACTTTAGCGGCTGAGTTTGGAAAAAGAATGTATATCGAACAGTTGTTATAATTAATGTTGCACAAGGCAGTGTCATTTGTCAAGAGGTGTAGTAAAATTATTTGTGGCGATCCGTATTATTTTTATGAAAATCCGAAAGTACGAAATAGCTGATACCGAACAAATTGTCCAACTATTCTATGACACCGTACACCAAGTAAATATCCACGATTACACAAAAGCACAAGTAGACGCTTGGGCACAAGCAGACATCAACATCGAAATTTGGATGAAAAGTTTAAGCAGTAAATTTACCTTTGTAGCCGAAGATGATGGCATTATTGCAGGTTTTGGACAATTAGAAACCAACGGACATATCGATTGCTTTTACTGTCACAAGGACTTTCAAAGAAAAGGAGTTGGTACACAAATATTAGAACACATTGAATCCAAAGCCCAGGATTTAGGAATTAACAAAATATTTACCGAAGCCAGTATTACAGCCAAACCTTTTTTTGAAAGCCATAAATTTATTGCGATCAAAAAACAAGAAGTAGAACGGAGAGGACATAAATTCATCAACTTTGCAATGGAAAAAAATATATAAAAATATTTTAGTAAAACTAAGATGTAAAATTAGATCAAATAATTTTGTGCAGGAGTTACGATTATGACGGAAGCTACAAATGTGCTGGGTGGAAAATTAGAGAGTTGCTGCACATCGCCGATGACGGGATATTATCGGGATGGTAAATGCAATACAGGTGGTGGCGACTATGGAGCTCATACTGTTTGTGTTCGACTGACAGCAGAGTTTTTGCAATTCAGCAAGTCGAGAGGAAATGATTTGATTACTCCCGTACCAGAATATAATTTTCCTGGCTTGAAACCAGGGGATTGCTGGTGTTTATGCGCTTCGCGTTGGAAGGAAGCGATGGATGCTGGATGTGCACCCGGAGTGATTTTGTCGGCGACTCATGTATTAACTTTGGAGTACGCTTCTTTGGGCGAATTAAAGCAGCACGCTGCTGATTTATAGAAAGAACTTGGCGAATCGAATCGCATTTGAATCTAAACTGTAGAGTGTGCAATCAACCGTCAACCAATTTTGGATTTTGGATTTTGGATTTTAGATTTATTCTCGCGTTTAAATTCGGGGGCTTGGAACCTTTTTAAATTTTGGATTTTGAATCTTTAATCCAAAATTTAAAATTTAAAATCAAAAATTCGGTCAGTGCACCTAGATTCGCCGAGTTGGCATTATAAATTTTCCGTATATTTACGCAAGCGAATCATCTATAAATGAGTATCACATTTAACTGCAATAATTCACTTTAAAAGTTTATGATTAAAACACAAGCTTGCTTAAAAATCAGAGTGCATCCCAAAATAACCATGCCACACTGTAACAAATTCGTCTATAGTTCCCGCATATCCGCAGAAATGCACGAAACTAATACTAGCTTGCAGTTCATAGTCGAGCAACTAACTACAGAATTTAACAACACCCGCGAGCAACTTCACGGGGAAATCGCTCGGCTGACAACAGCTAAAAAGACTTTGCAGATAGCAAATCAAGACCTAGAATGCAGGCTTCAGCAGCAAAGGGAAACTTTGCAGACAAAACTTTACGAAAGCGAAAGAAAATACCAAAATCTCGTAGAAACCTCTCAGGAATTGATTTGGTCAGTCGATATTGAAGGCTTGTTGACCTTTGTCAATTCCGCTGCTGAACGCATCTATGGTTATGAGCCACTAGAAATGATTGGCCACCGCTTCACCGACTTTTTGCTTCCCGAACATAAACCCTTACAAATACAAATATTTGAACAACTTTTAGCTCCAAACAGCATTCAGCAAGCAGTAGCTAATTATGCTTATGAAACAGTACATATTCGCAAAGATCGTACTCTTATTCATCTGCGGGTAAACAGTATGGTGAACCGAGCTGAAGACGGCACTATTTTAGGATTAACTGGTACGGCGACAGATATTAGCGATCGGTTGCGATCGGAAGAAGCTTTACAAAAAACTACAGACCAACTCTGGGCTGTTTTAAATGCCGTGCCGGGATTGATTTCTTGGATCAGTTCAGATTTGCGATATATTGGAGTTAACCAGCATTTAGCAACCTCATTCAAGCGGTCTCCTGAAAGCTTTGTTGGTGAAGAAATCGGGTTTATCGAACGAGAAACTGATTTCACACAACTCCTCCGGCAATTTTTTGACGATTCAGCTCAGCAAACATCACGAGAAATAGATATAGAAATTAACGGTTCCGTTCGGAACTATTTGATAGTAGCTCAGAAATACGATCAAGGGACAGCAGCAGTTTCTGTGGGAATAGATATTAGCGATCGCAAACGTGCCGAAGCTCAGAAAACCAAGTTAATCGCCTCATTGCAAGCGTCAGAACACAAATTTCGCAGCCTTTATGAGGCGACAAGTGATGCCGTAATGTTGCTTAACGAAAAGGAGTTTTTTGACTGCAATCCCGCTACCTTACAAATGTTTGGCTGTACCAATAAAAAAGAATTTTATGGCAAGCATCCGAGCGAATTTTCACCCCAATTTCAGCCTAGTGGACAAGATTCAGCGAGTTTAGCTTCACAAAGAATGAGTACAGCAATGGCGATGGGTAGTTGTCGATTTGACTGGGTTCACCAACGGCTAGACGGTTCAGAATTTCCGGCAGAAGTTCTGTTAAATGTCATGGAAATTAACGGAAAAAAGTTTTTACAAGCAGTAGTACGCGACATTACAGACCGCAAACGGGATGAGGATCAAATCAAAGCTTCCCTCGCCGAAAAAGAAGTCCTTCTTCAAGAAATTCACCACCGCGTCAAAAACAACCTCCAAGTTATTTCTAGCCTACTGAAACTTCAGTCTCGCTATATTCAAGACAACCAGGTGATCGAAATGCTGAAAGAAAGCCAAAACCGTGTGAGGTCAATGGCTCTAGTTCATGAGCAGTTGTATCAATCCAAAGACTTGTCGAACATTGATTTTGCTGAATATATCGAAAATTTAGCTCATAATTTATTCCAAGCTTATGAAATTAATTCAGTAGGCGTTGAGTTACAGACAAATATTGCGCCGTGCGAACTCAATGTTGACACAGCAGTTCCTTGTGGATTAATTATCAATGAACTCGTGACAAATTCCCTAAAATATGCTTTTTTAGATGGAAGTCAAGGTAAAATAAAAATAGATTTTAGCTTAGATAATAATGGGGTATGTATGCTAGTGGTGAGCGACACAGGTATCGGCTTTCCTAAAGATTTTGATTATCGGAATGCGAGAACGTTGGGATTGCGGTTAGTCGGGTCTTTGGTCAAACAAATTCGTGGTAATATCACGCTAATAGGAACTCTAGGTACGGTTTTTCAAATCACATTCCCACAACCAAAGTTTGTTCAGGAGAGACAAATAAATGTTAAATAAAAAAATACTTATAGTCGAAGATGAAAGCATCATTGCTGAAGATCTTGCTGATAGTCTAGTAGCTCTAGGATATAGAGTAACTGGCATTGCTTATTCAGGAGAAGAAGCGCTGGAATCGGCTGCGGAAGAACGACCAGATTTAGTATTGATGGATGTTAATCTGCAAGGAGAAATCGATGGGATAACAACAGGAGAGAGAATGCGATCGCGCTTCCAAATTCCTGTGGTTTACCTGACAGCTTATACAGATGAAAATACTTTGCGAAGAGTCAATTCTACAAAACCTTTCGGCTATATTGTGAAACCATTTGAAGAGAAGACCTTGCACACAACTATTCAAGTAGCTCTGCACCGACATCAGTATGACTGCTTGACCAATCTACCAAATCGTTCCTTTTTGCGAGAGAGGCTAAGTGAAGTATTAATTAATGAAACAGGATTGCTAAGAGTCATTCCGGTGATCACTCTTAGCTTAGATAAAATTAACCGAATTAATAGTACCTTGGGAAATGATATCGGTGATTTTGTAATTTGTAGCATTGCTCAGCGACTTAATAAATGCAATGACAAAATTAATCTTGTTGCTCGTTTGGAAGCTGCTGAATTTGCGCTTGTACTGGAACCAGTCAAAGAGAAGCAAGATACTATCAATATTGTGCAATGTATTTTGGAAATTTTAGCCCAATCAATTGTTGTAGAAAGTTGCGAAGTTTATGTCACTGCTAGTATCGGCATCTCTTTGTATCCTGGCGATGGCTGCGATGCAGATGAGCTGCTGAAAAATGCTTATATAGCAATGTATCATGCTCAGGAAAAAGGTGGCAATAATTATCAATTTTACACTCACAATATTCCCTATTATTCTATTGATGAATTAAGTCGAGAGAACAGTCTTCGTAATGCTTTGAAGAATTCTGAATTTGAAGTTTACTATGAGCCAAAAGTAGAAATAAAGACAGGTAAAATTGTTGGTGCAGAAGCTTTGGTGCGTTGGAATCATCCAGAAAAAGGGCGGGTTTCGCCTGGAGAATTTATTCCGATGGCTGAAGAAATAGGCTTGATTGGATCTTTAGGCGAATGGGTGTTAGAGACTGCTTGCAGGCAAACTAAAGCTTGGCAAAATCAGGGATTGGGTCAGCTAAGAGTAGCAGTGAATGTGTCAGCTCGCCAGTTTGAGCAAAAAAATCTGACTGAAAGAGTTAGTGAAATATTAATCGAAACTGGTCTCGATCCTAAATATCTGGAGTTAGAGTTGACGGAAAGTTTGGTGTTGCAAGATGAAACAGCAGTGTTTCAAGCTTTTAGTGTGTGGCAAAGTATGGGAATTAGGGTAGCGATTGATGATTTTGGGACGGGATATGCTTCTTTAAGTTATTCAAAGCGCTTTCCGTTTGATGTTCTCAAAATTGACAAGAGTTTTATTCGGAATATTACAGAGGATCGTCAGAATGCGGCGATTACGGTAGCGATTATTCAAATGGCACATTCTATGAATATGAGGGTGGTTGCTGAGGGGGTAGAAGATGAGCGGGAATTGGCTTTTTTGTGCGAGCATGATTGTGATGAAATTCAAGGCTATTTTTTCAGTAAGGCTTTGCCAAAGGCTGATTTTGAAGCGCTGTTGAAAAGTGGTAAGCATTGGCTATATTCGATCGCCCAACCAATGGCCCAACCACAGTCCGAAACCGGAAGTTGCCAGTAATAGAATAGACGTGTAAAACTGTTTACCAGGGCCGATCGCCCTTTCAGCAGCTACCATTTTTGCTACAACTCCGGCAATAATCCCGATCGCAGCCCAAGCCCCATACACCGTCTTAGATCCGGCGATGGCTAAAGCTTGAACCAGAGCCCCGGAACTAGCCCCAGAACCGGAACCCAGCCAAGCTCCAATTCCCAGGCCAATTAAACCTACAAGCCCCTTATGGCTGTCAGAATCAACAGCTAATTCCGCTATCAACCCACAAATTAAGCCCAACATTCCCCAACAGATAGCCCCCACCAGGGTTCTCACCCAATCACCAGAACCAGTTCCTGCAATCAATCCCGTGACTGTGGCGACTCCTGCAATGGCGAATACGGAGGCCACAGCCCTAGACTCAGCCTCTGAACTGGCGATCGCCCCCAAGCCAGCCCCAATCATCGCCCAAACGCCCCCTGTCACGGCACCTCCGGCTTGGAAACCAGTGATCGCACCCCCTACCGTCCCAGCCAAAGCCAAAGCTGTCAGCCAAACTCTAGGTGTTGCTGAGCCCTCGGCGATCAAAATCACAGCCCATAGCCCATCGGCACCACAGATGGAAATCCACATCCACAGCGGGGCGGCAGATTTTGTCAAAATCCAGCCAGTCAAAGCATAACTGGCAAGGGCGATCGCGAGTGGCCACCAAGGAAAGCTGGAATATTTTTGAGATTGTCGAGTTTCCCTGGGAAAGTTTCGCGGTTTTGAGTATTGAGTTGAAAATTGTTTCTTTCTTTTCGGGGTAGACTTGGCACGGTTTGGAGTTTTGAAATTACTACGCTTCCCTAGGAAGGTTTCACGGTTTGGGGTTTTAAATCCTTTCTGGCTTTTAGAGGTAGCTTTTCGATTGTTTTGACTTTTTTGGGAGCCAGACCTACCTGCGGGCTTTTTAAAGCTCTTTCTGTTGAGGTTTTCGCGTACAGGTGCTGGGGGTGTCGGTGGCTGAAACTGTGGCTCGATCGCCTTTAATTCCGGCTGACTGAGAAATAATAGCAATTGTTGGTAAGCTTGATTAATTTCTGTTAATCTTTGTTGAGCTTTTTGTTGGAGGCGATCGTTGTGGACAAATCGATCGGGATGCCACACAAAGACCAAATCCCTGTAAGCCTGTTTAACTTCTTCTAGGGAAGCTCCAGGCTGAATTTCGAGGATTTGATAGTATTGGTCAATGTCACCCATCTTGCGATTTTGGATTTTAGATTTTGGATTTTAGATTGTAGATTTTAGAATTGGTCAACAGGATTTCAAGGGTGGCTGGACGACTTTGATCGACCAGTAGCTACAATAGGAAAATACTTTCGTGCGATCGCCATCAGTGTTAGTGTCGGAAAATCAAACACCCACCATCATCTTAGTTGACGGCCACTCCCTGGCCTTTCGTTCCTACTTTGCCTTTGCCAAAAGTCGGGATGGAGGTTTGCGAACTAGCACCGGCATTCCCACCAGTGTCTGTTTTGGCTTTCTGAAGTCGCTGCTGGAAGTGATGGCTGCCCAAGAACCAGCATACATGGCGATCGCCTTTGATCTCGCGACACCGACATTTCGCCACGAAGCCGACGACACCTACAAAGCCGGCCGCCCTGAAACTCCAGCAGATTTTATCCCCGATCTGAAAAACCTGCAAGAACTCCTCGGCTATTTCAATTTACCTGCCATAACGGCTCCAGGCTACGAGGCGGACGATATTTTGGGAACTTTGGCGAAAAAAGCTAGCGAGGCCGGTTATCGGGTCAAAATCCTCAGTGGCGATCGAGATTTGTTTCAATTGGTAGACACCGAAAAACAGATTAGTGTATTGTATTTGAGTACAGATGAATTAAGGCGATCGGGCAAAGGTAAATCGCAAGAATTCGGGCCGGAAGCAGTCAAAGAAAAACTCGGCATTTTGCCAGAACAAGTAATAGATTACAAGGCTCTTTGTGGTGACAAATCTGACAACATTCCCGGAGTCAAAGGCATTGGTGATAAAACGGCCATTCAACTGTTGGATGCTTACAAAACTCTCGACGGAATTTATGCTGCGATAGACGAGTTGAAAGGCGCAACTAAGAAAAAGTTAGAAGAGGGGAAAGAAGCGGCTTATCATTCTCAGCGCATGGCGACAATTGTCTTAGATGTTCCCTTGGAAGTTAATTTAGAAGATTGCCAGCTTCAAGGTTTTGATGAAGCATCTTTGATTCCAATGCTGGAAAAATTAGAGTTTAAAAATATTTTAAATAAAGTCAAAGAAATTCAAAAACGGTTTGGTGGTGTGGAAGAAGCAAGTTCGGCAGCGGATTCTGTAACGGATTTAACGGATGTTCGGAGGGAAGGTTCGGCAGCGGATTCTGTAACGGATTTAACGGATGTTCGGAAAAAGGGAGAAGTTACAGTCTCTGAATTGCCTAATGCTGATAATTCAAGTGATTTTTCCGCTGCAACTTCTGAAAGTTCAGAAGCAGACGAGTTATGGTTTTGGAATTATGCTGACACCATCGCCGCCCAAGAAGCAAACCAATTACCAATCAAACCCCGGATAATTCAAACAGTTGAACAACTCAACGAATTAGTCGAATTGTTGGAAACCTGCACCGACAAAGCCTCACCCGTGGCGTGGGATACCGAAACCACTGCCCTCGAACCGCGAGATGCTGAATTAGTCGGAATTGGCTGTTGTTGGGGAACCGGCGAAACAGATTTGGCCTATATTGCGATCGGACATAAAACGGGCAAAAACTTAGACAAAGCTATAGTTATCAATGCTTTGCGTCCGATTTTGGAGAGTGAAAAATATCCCAAGGCGCTGCAAAATGCGAAATTTGACCGATCGATCCTGCGTTGTCAAGGCATTAAACTAACAGGAGTCGTCTTCGACACCATGTTAGCCAGTTATGTACTCAATCCCGAAACCAGTCACAGCCTCAGTTCATTGTCAAGTAAATACCTAGGAATTGTCGCCAAAAGTTACAAAGAATTAGTCACAAAAAACCAAACAATTGCTGACATTAGCATTCGAGAAGTAGCTGACTACTGTGGCATGGATGTTTACACCACATTTCAGTTAGTAGAAAAACTTACAGCCGAATTAGATAAAGCCGATGAAAATGCGCCATCTAAAAAGTCTCTGCATCAATTGTTGCTAGAAGTAGAACAGCCCTTAGAACCAATTTTAGCAGAAATGGAACATTGCGGAGTTCGCATCGATTCAGCTTATCTGCGAGAACTATCACAACAGCTAGAAAAGAGATTAGCCGAACTCGAAGAAAACACCTATGAAGCAGCGGGGAGAAAATTCAATTTAGGTTCGCCAAAACAACTAAGCGAAATCTTGTTAGAAAAAATCCCCGATGAGTTCAAGAAAAAGTCTCGGAAAACCAAAACTGGATACTCTACTGATGCGGCTGTTTTGGATAAACTGCAAGGAGACCATCCAATTGTAGACGATTTATTAGAACATCGAACATTATCCAAATTGAAATCAACCTATGTGGATGCTTTGCCACAGTTAGTGCGTGCAGACACCGGGCGAGTGCATACAGATTTCAACCAAGCTGCGACAGGTACAGGAAGACTTTCTTCTTCCAATCCTAATATGCAGAATATTCCCATCCGCACCGAATTTTCGCGACAAATTCGCAAGGCTTTTTTGCCGGAAGAAGGTTGGCTGATGGTGTCGGCTGACTATTCTCAAATTGAGTTGCGGATTTTAGCTCATTTGAGTCAAGAACCTGTATTAATCGAAGCTTACCAAAATAACCGGGATGTGCATACTGTGACAGCTCAACTATTGTTTGAGAAAGAGGAAATCACAACCGATGAAAGAAGGTTTGGTAAGACAATTAATTTTGGGGTAATTTATGGTATGGGGGCGATTAAGTTTGGCAAATCGATGGGTAAAAGCGCCGCAGATGGCAAAAAGTTTATTGAAAGATTTAACCAGCGTTATAGTAAAGTATTTGAATATTTGGAGCACGTAAAAAAAGAGGCGATCGCACTTGGCTACGTTTCCACTATACTCGGCCGCCGTCGCTACTTAAACTTCGAGCGTCTCAGCGACTTAAAAGGTACTAATCCCGCAGAAATTCACCCCGATAGACTTAAATCTCTCAGCAGAGATGACGCACAATCTTTGCGGGCAGCGGCAAATGCTCCCATTCAGGGTTCAAGTGCTGATATCATTAAACTTGCCATGATTGAAGTCAACAAAGTTTTGCAAAACTATCAGGCGCGGTTGCTGCTACAAGTTCACGATGAATTAATTTTTGAAGTACCTCCCCAGGAATGGGAAGAATTGCAGCCAAAAATCAAAGATGCAATGGAAAATGCTCTACCTCTGAGTGTACCGTTGATAGTTGATATTCACGCTGGGCAAAATTGGATGGAAACCAAATAATTATATAAAACTATGAGCCAAACAAAAATTAAATTTTTCCCAAAAATCAAAAAATTGAGTGCAGTTATGTTAGTGTTGCTACTATTCGGCTGTCCTCAAAAGTCCGCACCGAATAACTATGCAGTAAAACGAGTCAGCGATGGTGATACTCTTGTCGCCAGCGATGCGGCTGGAAAAGATATCAAGGTGCGTTTTGCCTGTGTCGATGCACCGGAAGTCGCACACACAAACGCTGAAAAAAATAGCAAAGCATCTGGACTAAAAAATCAATTTAAATGGGGAAACTTAGCGCTACAAAAAACACAGCAGCTAGTTAAACAAGGAGGTAGTAGGGTCGTTTTGACTGTCACGGATACCGATCGCTACGGCCGCCAAGTTAGCGAAGTTCGCTTGCCAAATGGCACATTTGTACAAGAAGTTTTGACCCGCGAAGGGCTGGCAATGGTTTACCGTCCTTACTTGAAAAACTGTCCGAGTGCGAGTATTCTGGAAAAGGCGGAAGCCGAAGCCAAGAAAAGTCGCCGTGGTGTTTGGGGAGACTCTAAGTTTGTGCCAGCTTGGGATTTTCGCAAGAAATGATCGAAATTTTGGTTGTCTAGTAATTGTTCTTTATCTAAGAATACTCATGTTAGAAATCACCGTAAAAAACAACGCTATCTGTTTTGGGAAGAACTTCGCCCTAGATTTTCAACGCACTTTACGAATACCCGACGATGGCAAAACTTATCCCTTGCCACCAGGATTAGGTCAATTTCCAGTCTGCAAAGTCGATGACTATATTTCTAGAGTTCCTGAAACTTGGAAGGAGCACGGTGGCGTGTTTATTCCCATGTATCAACGGGAAGCTTTGTGGATTAATTTTAGAGGCGCTGATTGGCGGCCCAATGCTGTTAAAATTGCTGTTGGTAAAATCAATGCTGTTTCCGGCAAACCTTGGCAACAAAAACTGCAAGTTAATGACCAAGATTATGTGATTTGTCCTACTCAACCGTGGTTAGATGGAATCAATTCTGGTGATGGTTACATTCGCCAATTTGTGGCGATGCCTCTCGGTATGGGTTACACAGTCGAAGGACAAGTAAGTGGTAAAGAAGAATTTGGTGGCATTCAAATCATTGTATTCGATCCGAAACCAGGGTTATTTCCAGAAGAACCACCGCCATCAGAATTAATGAGATCTAGAGGTTGTACTGATTGGATGGAAGCTCTGGATTGTGCAGCACCAAGTGCGGAAATGGGATTAGCAGCAGGTGGTAAAATGAAACAAAAAATTTATCCTGATAGTTACGGTATCAACACCTGGGATGAAATAAATTTTGCCAAAGTTTACGTTCATATTGTGAATAGCATGATGTACCGAGAAATCACTGGGAAAGAACCACCAAATACGCCGATTACTGCCAAAACTTACAATCAACACCACCTTCCTTGGTTCGATCTTTACGATGAACAAAAAGGCGATGTCGCAGCCTCAACTGTCCTTTATCAAGTCAAGTCTGTTAAAGAGATGGACGAAAATCAGCAATTTGGATCGCAGCAAGATGATACATCTGTTGATGTTCCTCAAGCACAAATTAAAAAGCTCAAAGTCGATCCCGATGGAGTCAGGGATGGCAATTGGTAGTCTAAGAGGTAGGGATATGGCAATTTCCCAACAGTCAACAGTGAACAGTGAACAGTCAACATCATTCCGGTATTACCAGAATTGATATAAATGGACACTCCTGCATAAGGCCTGCTAAGTTAGACACTAACTGTCGCAGTAAGGTGCGCCGAGACGTACCCTATCAATAGAGTCTTGGCACAACTCCAATCAATTAGCAAAAAATTAGCATTAGGGGACATCTTAATGAATATCAAACATCTGGTTATTTCTGGTATCGCACTGATCCTGGGTACGGCAATGGTAGGAAATGCGATCGCCCAAGAACTCACTAACGAGCAAAAAACTGTTACTTGCCGATTAAAAACAGAAGTTGAACAACGGAAAAATAACGGTCAAAAATTAGTATTTGTGCCATTGTTCGGCACTGTTAAAAAGCAAGTTTCATCTCCTTTTCGAGCGACACTACATCCTGATATAGAGTATGTTTTTGCAGCTACTTGTGACGGAAATTGCCAGGATTTAAATCTAACTCTCCAGGATGTGAACGGCATGGAAATCGCTGCGAGTCAAAAGACAGGCGAACTCGTGACAATTTCTTTTACTCCCCCATCCCAAGGTGAATATCAAATTACTGCCAAACCAGGTAACTGCACCAGTGTAGATGGTTGTAGTTTTGGTATGGGAATCTTTGTTCCAGCAAATGCTAGTGTTCCTAATGCTTCAAAACTTCCGACTGAGTTAGCACCATTTCGACTTTGCCAATAGAGCAGATTTTATAACTTTTCAGTTCATCCCCTGCGCTAAATTGCGGGGGATTTTACATTCACAATGAACAGTCAACTGTCAACGGTTAACAGTCAACTGTCAAAAGTTAACAGTCAATTGCATCCATAACTTTTGTAAACTGTCAAGCATAAAAAGTAGTGGAGCGCTGCAAAGACCCCATAATATCAATTCCGGTTACACCTGAATTGTTAGTAGCCAAAATTAGGAGACGGCAATGCCGTGTCCCTACAGTATTATTTTTGGTAGGGACACGGCACTGCCGTCTCCTCTATATCATTCCGGTGCAGCCGGAATTGATATAACTACCGAAATCTGGTTCGGGATTCAGAACTCTATTTACTGTTAACCAGGCATGAATTAGAATAGAGATAATCCCTCTCTGGGTGACGAGTATATTGCCCATGTCTTCAACCTTAGCCTCTAAAAATCTATCTCAGAACCCTCCTCAAACAGGGTTGGAAAATCTGTTCAGTCGCTTGGGTATCCGGCAGAAAATCGGCTGTGGATACGCCTTGGTCATTGGTATTGCTATTTTGGGTGCTGCGACGGGACGCGGAGTGGAATCCTATTATAAACAGCAAGTTAGGGAAAAATTGGCGATCGACCGAGATAAAGCCGAAATCCTGACCAATCTCAATAATACGGTGCAGGAAGTCAGGATTCACCAGCAACAACTGGTGAATCTGGTGACAAAACCGCAAATTTTCGATCGCGAACGCTCGGACTTTCTGACTCGTGTTGCTCAGATGAGCGCACAACTCGAACAATTGCAAAGCCTTCCGCCGACTTCAAATCCCGCAGTGGCTCAAGACTACCAACAGATTCAAGAGTTCGCTAAAGCCAACAGCAAAACAATAGAAGCTTATTTCCAACAAGTTCAGAAACTGTTGGGGAATGCCAAATTATCTGGTTTGAATCCGAAACAGCAGCAGGCTTTTGGGCGTAACTTGAATAATTTTGCTACTGGTGACAACACTTTGAAACTCGAAAAGTTTTCCCAGGATTCAGCCCAACTGGCGGGGAGTTTTCGGGACAAAACAGACCAAGCATTTAGAACCTACGAGCAAGCAGAGAAACTCGGAACTTTAATTCTGATCGGTTCTCTAGCAATATCAGCGGCGATCGCGGCAATACTGGCAGTATACACCAGTCGTGCGATCGCCCGTCCCCTAGAAGCCACGACCCTCATCGCTCAGCGAGTTACCGAAGAATCAAATTTTGACCTGCAAGCACCAGTCACGACTTCCGATGAAGTAGGATTGCTAGCAATTTCGATCAACGAACTGATTCAGCGGATAGGAGAATATACAGAAGATTTGCAGGAAGCAAAAATAGCAGCCGAAGCTGCAAACCGCTCTAAAAGTGCATTTTTGGCCAACATGAGCCACGAACTGCGTACCCCCCTCAATGCCATCATTAACTACAGCGAAATGCTGCAAGAAGATGCTCAAGATTCCGGTTCAGAAGACTTTCTCCCTGACTTAGAAAAAATTCAAACCGCAGGCAAACATTTGCTGGATATGATTAGCGACATCCTAGACATTTCCAAAATTGAAGCCGGTCACGTCACCCTTTATTTAGAAAACTTCGACGTGGCGACAATGATTGAAGAAGTGATGACCACGGCTCAACCGCTAATCGAAAAAAAAGGCAATTCTTTAGCACTAAAAACCCAAGGCGAACTCGGTATGATGTACGCCGACCAGCCAAAAGTGCGACAAATTCTCCTAAACTTGCTCAGCAATGCGGCTAAATTCACTGAAGAAGGTGTGGTTACAATTGGGATAGAAAGAATGAAAATTGCCAAACCCAGACCGAAGAAAAAGCATAAAAATAATGATGCTTCTGCTTCTGGTTCACAGTATACTTCTCAAGTTTTGGTATTTCGTGTCACCGATACGGGTATTGGGATGACAGAGGAGCAATTGCAGCAGATATTTAAACCTTTTATTCAAGCTGATGCTTCGACTACTCGCAAGTATGGGGGTACTGGTTTGGGCTTGACAATTAGTCAACGTTTGTGTCATATTCTGGGCGGCGAAATTAGTGTGGAAAGCGAGGATGGTAAAGGTTCTACTTTTACTGTCAGTCTTCCGGAACGGGTGATTATGCAAGTTTGAAGGAAGTTCGGCAACGGATTTTTTAACGGATACACGGATTAATTATTGAGTAATCCTAACATTCTCTTCACCTCTGCTAATGGCACAGAAGGCTGATTTGCATCTTCCTCTTTCGCCGCCCTCAAGTCCATCAAATCTTCTATATCAGCAATTAATGCTTGCAGTGCTTCAAATTCTTCATAAGGTATAACTGCAAATTCTTTTTTGCCGTTTTTGGTAATAAACTCAGGATGTAACGGAATCATCGATATTTCCTCCAGGTGTTTAAGAGTAAGCATCTTTTCGATGTTTGACGCGGTAAATTACCAAAATATCTTCCTCAATTTCAAATAAAATTCGGTAATCTCCTACCCGCAGCCGATATTCTGGCGTATAGTTTGTTAAGCGTTTTACATCCCCCGTCAGGTTATTTTGCATCAACTCAATTTTAGTCAAAACTCGGCTTTGTACCTCCGCAGGCAAAGATGCTAAATCTTTGATCGCTTTCGGCTTAAACTCAACTTGGTAATTCATCAAAGTGCAAGTTCTAGGCGTGACAGTTTCGTTTTCCCTGGGAGGGAGTGCGACAAAGGACGGAAATACCTATCTACAGAGAGGGGAACACCGATCGCCCACCAGCGATTAACTCCCTACAATGGCAATTATAGGAGCGATCGAGCATTGGCCTCTACAGTATCGCTCTTTTTAAATTCAGGGAATTAAAATTTATGCAACCGAATAATCCAAACCAATTTACCGAAAAAGCCTGGGAAGCCCTCAGCCGCACCCCAGAATTTGTCAAAGCAGCCCAGCAGCAGCAGCTAGAAAGTGAACACTTGATGAAGGCTTTGCTGGAACAAGAATCGGGACTTGCTAGCAGCTTATTTAACAAAGCAGG
>JAYTZD010000016.1:0-4615 GCA_043742065.1 Oscillatoriales bacterium | reverse complement strand
CACTGCCGTCTCCTAATTTCAGCTACTTTTTGGAATTAGCTTTATCAGTAGATTCTTTCTCAGAATTCGACTTTTTAGAATTAGCTTTCTCAGCAGATTCTTTTTCAGAATCTGATTTTTTAGTTGATTTCTCAGCAGATTCTTTTTCAGAATTCGATTTTTTAGAATTGGCTTTATCAGCAGATTCTTTTTCAGCAGTTGCGGGAATTGGAGTTGGAGAAGGGAGAGTTACTGCTGATTCTTGAGCATAGATTAGATATTTTTGATACTCCGCTACTTTTGTCATAGCTACTTCATGGTTAGGACTTGAGGGCGGTACTCTCCTCATCAAAGAAACTGCTTCCTGCCAGCGATTAGCAACGACATTCCATTCATCTTTGGTTTTGGCGGCTCGCCCTAAATCTGCTGCTTTTACCGCACTATTAACTGCATCTCGAAAAGGATCTGGTGCTGTTGCTATATTAGGTGTTGCTTCTAGATTGTTGCCCGCAGTTAGTGTCGGCTCATTCAACATTTTACCGACAAATGCGGCCACTGCGATCGCCAAAATGCCAGTCACAATCCCGACTACAATGAAAGTCGATCGCAGTCTGTTCTCCAATCCAGTAATTTCTGGCTGTATCGCTTCGACATTCTTCACAGTTTCCATGTTTTTTTCCCGATTAGCAACCATAATATTTGATGATGATTCTTCTGGCAAGTTTTGTTGGGGAAAAGTTTGATCATCCAAAGTGAACTCTTCACTCCAAGCAGAATTAAGTTGACCGATTTCTCGACCATCAACTTTTACCAAACGAATCGAATTTGGCTGCAAATTAGTTAATTCGCTGCGGACAATTTCAACTGACTTATCTTGTGCAGGTACTGGCGAACCATCAAGAATTACCTCCAAGTAATCGCCGTTGAGATTAACTGCAACAGTGATGTCTTCAGATTGCCACTTACTGTGGAGAAAAGATGCGATCGCCTCTGGGTTTCCCTGTTTGGCAAGTTCCTGAAAATTAAGCTCTGTCATAGCTGAACACCTGATTTTTTGATCGTTGACAGTCGTTAAAAGGCGGAAAGTAGAAGGTAGAAGGAAATAATTTTTTTTATTTTAAAATACAATAACTTAAATTCAATCAACAGTATAACAGGACTTAGGCATTTTAATGATGTTGCCAGAGTGTCAGATGACCGACTCCGGCCAAAGAAACCGGGTTTTTCACAGAATCTGGGGGCTGTAACCTATGTATTTTCGTGAAAAATTGCTGGTTGAGCCCTTCGACTACGCTCAGGATAAACTGCGTCGAAACCCGGTTTCCGGCCCATACTTCCAGGACTATGGAGATTTAAGATCAAAGAATTGTGCGATCGCAGTACAATTGACCGATGGCCAGTGATACCATCAGCCAACCTGTTTAGCAAATACTAGATTAATCGATCGCACAATGATAGCAATAGCAATTCTAGCGGCTGGACGCGGCACGCGCATGAAATCCGACTTACCCAAAGTTTTACACGAATTGGGCGGTCGAACTCTAGTTGAACGAGTCCTCAACAGTTGTCAAGAAATTGAAGTTTCCCGGCGACTTGTCATCGTCGGTTATCGCAGTGAACTTGTGAAAGAATCGCTGCTAGGAAATCAAGAATTACCAGCAACAGAAAATCAGCAATTTCCGCCTCTAGAATTTGTCGAACAAACCGAACAATTGGGAACTGGTCATGCTATCCAACAATTGCTACCTTATTTAAAGGGATTTCAAGGAGATTTGCTGGTTTTAAATGGGGATGTGCCTTTGTTGCGATCGCAAACTCTGAAACATTTGGTAGAAACTCATCAACAGCACAAAAACTCTGCTACTTTGTTGACAGCTAACTTGCCAAATCCTCAAGGATATGGACGAGTATTTACAGACAGTCAAAACTTGGTAGAAGAAATTATAGAAGACCGCGATTGCACAACACCTCAAAAGCAAAATTGCCGGATCAATGCAGGTGTTTATTGTTTTCACTGGCCGCATTTAGAAAAAGTATTGCCGGGATTGAAAGCAGATAATAATCAACAAGAATATTACCTGACTGACACGGTAAAATTCATGAATCCGGTGATGGCGGTGGATGTCGCAGATGATCAGGAAATCTTGGGAATTAACGATCGCAAACATTTGGCCACAACTTCGGATATTTTGCAAACGCGGATCAAGGATAAGTGGATGGCGGCCGGAGTCACACTGATCGATCCCAACAGCATTACGATCGATGATACCGTAGAGTTACAGGCGAATGTGGTACTTGAGCCACAAACGCATTTGCGGGGAAAAACTGCGATCGCCTCTGGAAGTCGCATCGGCCCCGGTAGTTTGATTGAAAACAGTCAAATTGGACAAAATGTGACTGTACTTTATTCAGTAATTTCTGATAGTATTGTATCTGATAATTCACGAGTTGGGCCTTACGCACATTTGCGGGGACACGCAGAAATTGGGGCGAATTGTCGGGTTGGCAATTTTGTGGAGTTGAAAAATACTCAAATAGGCGATCGAACTAATGTTGCTCACTTATCTTATTTGGGCGACGCGACTTTAGGAGAGAAAGTCAATGTCGGTGCTGGGACGATTACCGCCAATTATGACGGAGTGAATAAGCACAAAACGACTATAGGCGATCGGACTAAAACAGGTTCTAATACCGTGCTGGTTGCGCCAATAACTGTGGGTGAAGATGTTACTGTGGCGGCGGGTTCTGTGGTGACGGAAGATGTGCCAAATGATTGTTTGGTAGTGGCTCGTGCTCGACAAGTTGTCAAGCCTGGTTGGAAGCTGAAAAAGTAAGTAATTCTATCCCCGATTTCTTCGAGAAGTCGGGGATTTGGGTGTTTTTTTTTAACAAAAATTATCAAAGGAAACCTTGGTTATGTCAGATCAATTCCGGCAGCATCGGAATTATTAGTAGCCAAAATTAGGAGACGGCAATGCCGTGTCCCTACAATATTATTTTCGGTAGGGACACGGCATTGCCTTGGACTCTATATCATAGGTCGTGCAACCGGAATTGATATCAAATCCGGTAGCATCGAAATTAATATTACCCATAATCAGGACACGGCATTGCCGTTTCCCTACAATTGATCGAGGTAGGGAAACGGCACTGCCGTATCCTCAATTTAACCTCCACTAATTTTAGCTTTATAGCCTAATTTCGTGAGAATTTCTAGCAGTTTTTGTTTGTGCTCGCCTTGAATTTCGATTTCATTTTCCTTGACTGTGCCACCAGTACCACATTGAGCTTTTAGCTGCTTTGCTAAATCTGCTAGTGTTTCGGGTTTTCCCTGAAAGCCGCTGATGACTGTAACTGTTTTGCCGCCTCGTCCTTTTCGGGATGCTTCGACTTTGAGGTTTTGTTGATTTGGGGGGATTTCTTGTATTCCTCGTTGGAGGGCGGCGGAGTTGTCTATGTTGCCAAATTCGGAGTAAACGATTCGTTTTCCTGATTGGTTGTTTGTACTGGAGTTCTTTGGTTTTGATGTACTCATAGTAGTTTGGTGTTTGGAGATTTTCTGTGTGGGGGCGGTTTTATTTAGATTGTTTGCTGGTATTAAATATTATTGGTAAAAGTCGCTCCTGCGGCAATTGATTCTCTGGTGCCCGATCGCACATTTCCCGATTTCAATTGAATTATATCGTTTATGGTTATTTTTGGAGGTTTTAACCGCAGAGGGCGCAGAGGGCGCAGAGGAAGAGATGAGAGAGAGATGGATATTTTTGATGTTAAGGGATACGATAGTAAGTTGCCTGCTAAATGTACTCTTAATCGCCCTATTATAGAAATTGCCGATCGACTGCGATATCATGAAAGGCTTGATAAAATGTTAACAGTAAGTGCAGGTTCGGAAATTTACTGTTTTGTAGAGTTGCTCGAAGCGTTGGGATTTAAATTAGCAATTACTGTGGAAAATGGTGAGTTGCGCGCTGACTCGGAATCAATAATGATTGAGGAATCAAAATTATCCCCGGAAACAGCTAATTTATAGCTGATTGTAGCTTTTATAGATCGCACATTAGGTTGATCTAGATTATCGGCTGTGTGGGGCGGGTTCGACCAAAATAATTGTCTGAAACATACAACCTCGAAAAGCCGCCCGCACCCAAATATTCATAATTCAAAGATTACTCTGATTCGTCCAAGTGTTCGGCCACTGCATTATACAGTTCCAAAACGTGGCGATCGAGTAAACTATAAAAAACCTGTCTCCCAACCTTGCGATAACTTACCAATCGTATCGCCCGCAACGCCCGCAACTGGTGCGACACAGCCGACTCACTCATGCTCAAAGTAGCAGCCAAATCACACACGCACAGTTCTTGTTTTGCCAAAACCGACAGCAGCCGCAAACGATTCGCATCCCCCAAAAGACTGAAAAATTCTGCCATCCGCTGAGCTTTTGCGGTGTTGAGAACCTGTGTTTGGATATCCTGGGCCCGCGAACAGTCAACTAGGTGCGGTCGATCGCACATTGGTGTATCATTCTGTGCGATCGGGCTATTTGCAACTACATTAACAGCAGACTTCGGTGACATTTTTTCCAGATTTATTTTGGTTCTCATTTTCATTTTAGTGCGATCGGCAAAACTTC
>JAYTZD010000015.1:0-20053 GCA_043742065.1 Oscillatoriales bacterium | reverse complement strand
GGAAGAACCGGGAAAGGTGCAGGATTTGCAGATTTGGAATTGGCGATGTTGACAGAATTCGGGTTAGTAGAAATTGATACTCCGATTGTGACAACAGTGCATTCTTTGCAAGTAGTTGCAGATTCATGTTTACCAATGCAGGCTCACGATTGGGCGTTGAATTGGATTGTGACTGCGGAAGAGGTAATTCAGACTAATACAAGTTATCTGCGTCCAATTGGGTTAGATTGGGATAAGATACGGCCGGAACAGTTGGAACAAATTCCTATTTTGCAAAAGTTGAGAAACTCGGCGATTGAATCATATCAACTCCGGTAACACCGGAATGATCTAGAGGAGACGGCACTGCCGTCTCCTAATTTCTACATCTACTTCGCTGTCACTATGCGCCATGCAATGAAAGCAGTAAGGCCTAGATAACTAAACACGGTGATCCAGTCTAGCCAATTATCGGAAGTTATCAAGAAGAGATCGTTCATGAGCTGTTTGAATCCAAAAAGAGATAGATTATAATTTGTCCTTAGAAGATGCTCAGTTTTCAGCAATTATCATCGGTAAAACCCGCACCTATAAATATTGTTGTAAAATTTTGGCAGTGGCTTCTCCAGTTTTGTACCAACTAAATTGATCGGCTCTAGCTAAACTAGCAGTCTTTAATTGCGATCGCAATTTTGAATCCCTAGCCACTGTTTGCATCGCTTCGGCGATTTCTCCAACACTGTAAGGATTTACCAATAATGCCGCATCTCCAGCCACTTCTGGCATCGATGACAGGTTGGAAGTAATCACAGGAGTGCCACAAGCCATTGCCTCTAAAATTGGCAAGCCAAATCCTTCCCAAAGTGTGGGAAAAACCAGTGCGATCGCTTGATTCATTAGTATAGGTAATTGATCGTAGGAAACATAGCCCAAAAATTTGATTGAAGATTGTAATCCTAACTCTGCAACTTGTGCTATCAACAGTGGTGTGTAGGCATTGGGAGGCCCAGCTAGCCAAAGTTCGTAGTTTGTGCGATCGGGCAAACTCGCAAATGCCATAATTAATCTTTCCAGGTTCTTATAAGCATCATGTCTGCCTGTATAAAGAAAATAGTTTTGATCGGGTAAGTCCAGACATCTAAAATTAATTCTATCACAAGCTAGGGGGATCACAGTCATTTTTTGAGCAGCAATTTGAAAAAACTTAGCAACATCCTCAGCGGTTGCTTGAGAATCGCAAATAATGTGTTCTGCTTGTCGTAAAACCTGCGGTATATAGTAGCGAAAATAAGCTGTCAAACGAGAAAATCGTCGGGGAAATCGCAAAGGAATTAAATCATGAACTGTGACTATATATCGGCAGCCAGAATACAAAGGTGCTTCCGGAATTGGAGAAAATATCAGACTGGAATGCAATTCTTTGTAAATCTTGGGTAAATTAAATTGAGTCCACAAAATTCTATTAATTTGTCCTTTGCTTCCGAAATCTGATGTGAGATTTTCGGGAATTCGATAACAAGTATAGTCATCAATTTGCTGAGAAGTAAGTAATGTCGGTGCCAGCTTTTGAATCTGCGGAAAAAGATTTGCTGCATAAGTCCCGATTCCCGTCGGTTCGGGAGTTAAGAAGGACAAATTAATTAACAGTGAATTGGACATAATGCGATCGCACTTTGTAGCATAAGATAATATCTAAAGGAGTAGAACTAGGCAAGAAGACAAATGACGGATACCCCGATCGCCCTTCCAGGCTATCAGATCGTTCAGGAAATCTACACAAGCCCTCGAACCTCAGTATATCCAGGGCTGCGAGAATCCAATCGCATACCTGTTGTCCTCAAAATCTTCAACAGTGAATGCCCCACCGTCTCCGCATTAGTTCAATTCCGACATCAGTATAACGCATACTTTTCTAAACCTTGGTCTGAAACTGATTTGCTGGAAACTATTAAATCTGCTTTATCTCAACTATGAACCGAAAAGCAATCATTTGTGTCGATGACGAAAAAATGATAACCAGGAGCCTCAAAGCAGAACTGAAAGAGGCTGTCGGCGATGATTACATAATTGAAATAACGGAGAATGGAGAAGAAGCATTAGAGTTGATACAAGAATTCATAGAAGATGGAGATAAAATAATTTTAATTATTTCTGACCATATTATGCCTGGAATGAAAGGAGATGAGCTGTTAAGAAAAGTCCACCTCATTTCCCCCAAAACAATCAAAATTATGCTAACAGGACAAGCGAATTTAGAGGCGATCGCAAATGCTATAAATTCTGCAAAATTATACCGTTATATCACTAAACCTTGGCAAGCTGAAGATCTAAAATTGACGGTTAAACAAGCGATAAACAGCTATTTTCAAGACCAACAACTTACCGAACAAAATGCCCAACTCCAGTGCATGAACAATGAGTTAGCAAAGTTAAACAGCGACCAAGCAGCACTCATTACTAAACTACACGAAAACGAAAATCGCTTGACACAGTTTTTGGAAGCAATGCCAATAGGTGTCGGTGTACTCGATGCTGATGGCAAAGTTTACTATATCAATCGGAAAGCAAAAGAGATATTTGGTAAAGGAATAGGATCTGATATCCCTGCTGAACAATTATCAGAGATTTATCAACTTTATCAAGCAGGCACTCTTCAAAACTACCCTATCGAAAACTTGCCCATCATCCGGGCATTGAGGGGTGAAACTTCGGTAACTGATGATTTAGAAGTCCGACGCGGGGACCAGATTATTCCTCTAGAAATTCAGGCTACCCCAATTTATGATCAAAACGGAAAAATCGTCTATGCTATCAACACCCTCCAAGATATCAGAGAACGCAAACAAGCTGAATCCGAACGACAAAAGTTCATTGAGGAACTCTTTGAAGTCAATTGCAATTTGGAAATTGCACTGGTTGCAGAATTAGAAATTGCTCAGGCGACAAGTCGTTTTGTACCCAATCAGTTTTTAAGTTTTTTGGGATGTAAAAGCATTGTCAATGTCAAATTAGGAGAAGCAGTGGAGTTAGAAATGTCTGTTTTATTTTCTGATATCCGCGACTTCACCACTCTTTCAGAACAGATGACACCAGAAGAAAATTTTAAATTCATCAACTCTTATTTGAGTCATATGGAACCGCTGATTGTTGCAAATCAGGGATTTATTGATAAATATATTGGTGATGCAATAATGGCACTATTTAGCGAAAATGCCGATGATGCTGTTCGTGCGGGAATTGCTATGCTGCACGCCTTGGTTGAATATAATCAATATCGCACTTCTGTTGGCTATATACCGATTAAGATTGGGGTGGGAATTAATACTGGTTCTTTGATGCTGGGTATAGTTGGTGGGCCTGGTCGCATGGATGGTACTGTGATTAGTGATACGGTTAATTTAGCTTCTCGAATTGAAAGTTTGACTAAAAAGTATGGGGTATCACTGTTAATTACTCAGCAGACTTTCGAGCGCTTGAGCAATCCTGCTGATTATGCGATTCGCGTAATTGATCGAGTTCAGGTAAAAGGAAAATTAGAAATGGTGACTGTTTATGAAGTTTTTGATGCAGATTTGCCAGAAGTTAAAGCAGGTAAGTTAGCTACGCTGCAAGTATTTGCTGAGGCTATTTCTTTATATAATGCGGATGCTTTTAATGACGCTGTGCTACTTTTTGTAGATTGTCTACGGCAAAATCCTTGGGATCAAGTTGCTCAATTTTATCTGGAACGATGTCGTTAATACAACTTGACAAAACATCAGAAATATGCTAACACTAAGCAATCGTATCTTACGTTTAGAATAGATCTTTATTTAACTTCTTCGCCATGAATAATAATTTCTTAACAATTCCCGGTTATTGCCTCACTGAACAAATCTATAATGGCTCCAGAACCCAGGTTTATCGAGGAGTTTCTGAATCAAACCAAAAAGTAATTATCAAACTGTTATTGAGCGAGTATCCCACTTTTAGCGAGCTCATACAGTTTCGGAATCAGTATACCATTACTAAAAACCTTGACCTTCCCGGAATTGTCAAACCCATTGCACTTTTAAACTACCGCAATGCTTTTGCGATGGTAATGGAAGATGTTGGTGGTGTTTCCCTTGCGGAGTATACCGCAAATACAGAGCAATTGGATAATATCCAATCAAACAATTCTGAGGTTTCCTCCCGTCAAACTTCGCCTTTACCGCTAAATGAGTTTTTGCCGATCGCAATTCAGATCGTCCAAACCCTAGCAGGAGTATATCACAACCGAATTATTCACAAAGACATCAAGCCCCAGAATATTCTAATTAATCCTCACACTAAAGAAGTAAAATTAATTGACTTCAGCATTTCCTCACTTCTACCCAGAGAAAACCAGGAGATCGAAAATCCCAAGGTCTTAGAAGGAACCCTCGCTTATATGTCCCCGGAACAGACGGGACGAATGAATCGGGCGATCGACTACCGCACCGACTTTTACTCGCTCGGAGTCACATTTTACGAACTACTCACAGGACAATTACCCTTTAACTCTACCGATCCAATGGAGTTAGTTCACTGTCACATTGCCAGGATGCCAACTCCCTCAATAGATCTGGTTCCAGCTATTGGGCTGATGGTGAATAATATCATCATGAAATTGATGGCAAAAACTCCAGAATTACGCTATCAAACTGCTGCTGGGCTGCAATATGACTTAGAAAAATGCTGGCAGCAATGGCAAGAAAATGGAAATATTAGCGAGTTTGCTTTGGGAAATCGGGATATTTGCGATCGCTTCATCATTCCCGAAAAGCTCTACGGTAGAGAAACTGAAGTTAAAGCTTTATTAGATGCCTTCGATCGCATCAGCGAAGGTAGCAGCGAAATCATGCTAGTTGCTGGCTTTTCCGGCATTGGTAAAACCGCTGTAGTGAATGAAGTTCACAAACCCATTGTCCGCCAACGGGGTTACTTCATCAAAGGTAAATTCGACCAATTCAAGCGCGATATTCCCTTTTCTTCCTGGGTGCAAGCATTCCAGAATTTAATCCGACAATTACTCACCGAAAGTGCTGGTGAGGTGCAGAAATGGCGAGTCGAAATATTAGAAGCATTAGGGGAAAATAGTCAAGTCATTATTGATGTGATTCCCGAATTAGAACGACTGATTGGCAAGCAACCAGAAGTACCAGAACTAGAGGGCAATGCTGCTCAAAATCGGTTTAATCTATTGTTTCAAAAAATCATCAGAGTGTTCGCCACAAAAGAACATCCTCTAGTGATTTTCTTGGATGATTTGCAATGGGCAGACTCCGCTTCCTTGAAGCTAATGCAGTTGTTGATGAGCGAAACAGATACCAGCTATCTGTTGTTAATGGGAGCGTATCGGGACAACGAAGTTTTTCCCGCCCATCCACTCATGCTGACATTGGATGAGATTCGCAAAGACTCGGCAACAATCAACCAAATTACCTTAGCACCCTTAGACAAAACTTCCCTGAATCGCCTGATTGCTGACACCATGATTTGTCCAATAGAAAGGGCGATGCCTTTGACTGAAGTGATTTTTGCCAAAACCAAAGGCAATCCTTTTTTTGCAACTAAATTTCTGAAATTTTTGCATAGTGATGGATTTATCTCATTTGATTTTACCCCGATAACCCCCCCAACCCCCCCTTACCAAGGGGGGGCAACGGGGGGGTGGCAGTGTGATATTGCCAAATTGAGAGCGCTTTCTTGGACTGATGATGTCGTAGAGTTCATGGCAATTCAGTTACAGAAGTTGCCGACAAATACTCAGCAAGCTTTAAAACTTGCTGCTTGTGTAGGGAATGAATTTGACTTAGCAACTTTGGCGATTGTCTCCAAAAAATCCGAGTCAGAAATAGCAGCAGATTTATGGCCAGCACTGCAAGAAGGATTAGTTATTCCGATCAGTGAAGTCTACAAGTTTTTTCAAGACTCGGAATCAGTGGAACTTGCCCAAGTGTCTGATTTATCGGTTCCCTACAAGTTTTTTCACGATCGCGTACAACAAGCAGCATATCTTCTGATTCCCGAATCCCAGAAACAGTCCACCCATCTCGAAATTGGGCGATTATTGTTGCATAATGGCGGGCACGGAGGCATCGCCCCTACGCAAGCGGAAAAAGAAGAGAAGATTTTTGATATTGTCAATCAGTTGAATATGGGTGTGGAGTTGATCGCTCATCAAACAGAAAGAGATGAACTTGCTCAGTTAAATTTAATTGCCGGAAATAAAGCTAAAACTTCAACGGCTTATGAAGCTTCCCTAAAATATTTGAATGTGGGGAGGCAACTATTGGCAAAAGATAGCTGGGAAACCAGTTATGAATTAACCCTTGTTTTGTATATAGAAGCCACTGAATCAGCCTATCTCAGCACAGACTTTGAACAGATGGATCAATTGGCTGCAATTGTGATGCAACAGGCAAAAAGTATTTTGGATAAAGTCAAAGTATATGAAGTTAAAATTTCTGCCTGCATCGCAGAAACTAAACAACTTGAAGCGATTGAAATTGGTTTACAAGTGTTGTCCCTACTCGGAGTAAACTTGCCGGAATCACCTACTCATGAACAAATTCAAGAAATAGTAGAAGCAACAGCAGAAGCTTTAGCCGGAAAGAGTAACGAGGAACTACTAAATCTGCCTGCTATGACAGATGAATACAAATTAGCTGCTTTGCGAATTATTGCGAGTATGACTCCTGCGGCGGCGATGGTGGCACCATTTCTAACTCCGCATATGGGGTGCGAAGAAGTGAATTTACTACTTGAATATGGTCATTCAGTTTTCTCACCTTATGCTTTTGCTGATTATGCGATTATTCTGAATGTGGTAGTCCGAGACTTTGAGGCATCTTATCGTTATGGCTGTTTTGCAGTTGATCTACTCGCACACTTAAAGGCTAAAAAAGTCAATAGTGCTGTGTTATTTAAAGTAGGAGCATTTTCGGTTCACGCCCAACAGCATCTGCGATTAACTCAGCCTCTTCTGACAGCAGGTTATCAAAGCGGTTTAGAAAATGGAGATTTAGCACACGCCAGTTTTTGTGCTGTGGAAAAATGCCAATATGCTTATTTTGCTGGACAAGAACTGGCAGGACTTGAAAAACAGATCGCAAATTATAGTTATGTAGTTGCCAAGAATCGGCAAATCACTCCTTTGAATTGGTTGAATATATTGTGGCAATCAGTGCTAAATTTATTAGGGAAATCAGAAAATCCGCTGCTGTTAATAGGTGAAGCATATAACGACTTACAAATGCTGCCTATTCTAGAAATAGCGAAAGATAGAGTTGCACTAGAATCTCTATATCTTCATAAGACTAGCCTTCATTATCTATTTGATAGCAGCAAGTTAGCATTAGAATATGCAGCTAAAGCTGAAGAATTTGTAGATGGGTGCGTGGGATTAGTACATGAGGTTATGTTCTATTATTACGATTCTTTGGTGCAACTTTCTGTTGCTGATTCTGCATTAGAAGTCGTGCTTTTGAAAGTGGAAGCTAATCAAGCAAAAATGCAGCAATGGGCGCAATCTGCTCCGATGAATTTTCAACACAAATATGATTTGGTAGAAGCTGAAAAAGCACGAGTTTTGGGTAACACACTCGCAGCGATGGATTTATACGATCGCGCCATCAAAGGAGCCAGAGAAAACGAGTACATCAATGAAGAAGCGCTCGCCAACGAACTCGCAGCCAAATTTTATCTAACTTGGAGGAAAGAGAAAATTGCTCAAGTCTACTTAATAGATGCTTACTACGCCTATGCGCGCTGGGGAGCCAAGGCAAAAGTTGAGCATTTAGAAAAATGCTATCCCGAATTACTTGCGCCTATTTTAAATCAAAAAACGAGCTTAAATACAGGTGAGACAATTGCTCAAATGATGACTGGAACAGTTTCAGGTACAAGTTCTGGTGTTTCACAATTTCTGGATTTGGCAACAGTAATTAAAGCTTCTCAATCACTGTCAGGCGAAATTAATCTCGATAAGTTGCTCTCCACTTTGATGCAAGTAATGATTGAAAATGCGGGAGCTGAAACAGGAGCGATGATTTTGATAGACGGAGATTCACTGTTACTCGCTGTTCAATGTATGAGTGGTGAATCGTGCAATCTCAAATCAATTCCGGTTGTTGAGTGTAACGAAATTCCGATCGCAATTATCAACTATGTCTCGCGCACCCAAGAAACTCTGGTAATAGACGATGCGACGACTGAGGCTACCTTTGCGGCTGACTCTTATATCATTCAGCATCAGCCAAAGTCGGTTCTGTGTCTGCCGATTCAGCATCAAGGAAAGCCGATCGCCATTCTGTACCTAGAAAATAATCTGGTAACTAATGCTTTTACTCCCGATCGCCTCGCAGTCCTAAATATCTTAGCCTCTCAGGCGGCAATTTCGATTGAAAATGCCCAACTTTATGCTACTTTAGAAACAAAAGTAGAAGAACGTACTCAAGAACTTTCACAGGCTTTAGACAATCTCAAATCTACCCAAGACGAACTGATTCAATCGGAAAAGATGGCTGCATTGGGACAACTGGTGGCGGGAGTTGCTCATGAAATCAATACACCTTTGGGAGCAATCTGTTCCTCCGTGGGTTCTATTAGCGATTTCTTGAGTCAAAATCTGAATCAACTACCATCGTTTTTCCAAGCACTATCGCCACAACGCCAACAGCAATTTATCGAGATGCTGGTGCGATCGCAACAAAATACTACCACTGTATCGGGCCGAGAACGTCGCCAATTGAGGAAAGCTATTGTCAGTCAGCTACAGGCTCAAGGCATGGCTGAGGCTGATACTGTGGCGAATCTGCTGCTAGATTTGGGAATTTGCGATCGGCTGGAACCTTTTACCTCTATATTCCAAGATGTGGAGTGCGAAAACTTCCTCAAAACGGTGCGCCAGTTTGTTCGTTTGCAAGAAAGTACACGAGACATTAAAACTGCTTCTGAAAGAGCGACAAAAATTGTCTTTGCACTCAAAACCTATGCCCGATTTAACCAAACTGGAGAAACCATTGAAGCGAATATTATTGATGGAGTTGAAGTTGTTTTAACTCTCTATCAAAATCAACTTAAACAGGGAATAGAGGTGATTCGCAATTATCAAGATTTGCCTCAGATTCGCTGCTACTTTGATGAACTGAATCAAGTTTGGACGAATTTAATTCACAACGGTTTGCAGGCGATGAATAATAACCGGGGAACTTTGACGATTGATGCCAGGGAGCAAAATGGCTGTATACTGGTCAGTATTACTGATAGCGGTGAGGGTATTCCTGAAGACATTAAGGCGAAAATATTTCAGCCTTTCTTTACAACTAAACCACCAGGGGAAGGTAGTGGTTTAGGGCTGGATATCGTGAGGAAGATTGTGGAAAAACATGGAGGTATAATTGAATTTGAATCCATTCCTGGCCAAACTACTTTTACTGTTTCTTTACCGATAAATAGCTAGCCTCCGGGGTGGTATTTTCGTGCTATTGATGTTAATTTAAGGATAAATGTAGTATCAGCCTTTTGAAAGAAGTCCAGGCTGCATCTTAACTTTGTAAGGGCGAAGCATTGCGGCAGACAATTTATTAGTTATAACCAGAGATTTAATGCCGCAATGCTTCGCCCCTACGAATATATTTGCCAACTGAGACATACAACCTACAAAAAAACGAAAATGCCAAAATTATCAATTTTATGTGTTGACGATGAAGTAATTATTCTTAATAGTCTGCTTCGACAAATGCAAGCAGCATTTGGTGATAGCTATGTCTATGAGACTTCAGAAAATGCGGAAGAAGCTCTCGAAATCCTGGAAGAATTACAAGCAGAAAATACAGATGTAATTGTGATACTTTCTGACTGGTTAATGCCAGGGATGAAGGGCGATGAATTCCTGATTGAAGTCCACAAAAAATTCCCTAATGTTGTCAAGATATTGTTGACTGGGCAAGCGGATGAAGCAGCCATAGAAAGGGCAAAAGAACAGGCGAATCTTCATCGCTATCTGCAAAAACCTTGGAGCGAACAGGAATTAATTGCTTGTATTCAAGAAGGATTGGAAAAATTATGAAACCTGTGATTATCTGTATTGATGACGATCAGACTGTGCTCGATAGTTTGATGAGGGAACTATCGGTAAATCTTGGAGATAAGTTTGAAATTGAAATGGCGATGGGCGGATTTGAAGCTTTAGAATTAGTTGATGATTTGCTTAATGAGGAATGCGAGATTGCTGTGGTAATCGCTGACTATATTATGCCTGATATAAAAGGGGATGAAGTTTTAAAACGTATTCATGAGCGATCGCCCAATACCCTCAAAATTATGCTAACCGGTCAAGCTACTATCGAAGGAGTCAGCAATGCAGTTAATTCTGCTCAACTCTATCGCTATATTGCCAAGCCTTGGGAAAGTAGACAACTCAATTTAACTCTTCAAGAAGCGCTAAAGATTTATTGGCTAGAACACCAATTGGCTGAGCAAAATACGCAACTTAGGGCTAGTGAGCATCGTCTGGCTCAATTTTTGGAAGCGATGCCGATCGGGGTATCCGTCTACGATACAACCGGGAAAACTACCTATGCTAATCGCAAAGCAAAGGAATTATTAGGGATTGAAGTGTTACCGGAGGTGACAATCGAGCAGTTGTCTCCAGCCTATCAAGTTTATCGCAGTGGCACTGGACAATTGTATCCTAATGATGAGTTGCCGGTTGTGCGATCGCTCGCGGGAGAAACTGTGCGTGTGGAAGATTTGGAACTGCATCAACCGGATCGGATTATTCCCTTGGAGGTTTCAACGACACCAATATTGAACGAAATGGGAAATATTACCTATGCAATTTGTACTTTCCAAGATATTAGCGATCGCCAACGAGCAGAATCCGATCGCCTACGCCTCGCTCAAGAAAGGGAAGCCAAGAATGTTGCTTTGCAAATGAATCGGGAAATTGAGGCAAAAAATCAGGAATTAGCCTCAGCATTAGAACAATTGCAAGCCACCCAGCAACAATTAATCGATTCGGAAAAAATGGCAGCATTGGGACAATTAGTGGCTGGAGTTGCCCACGAAATCAATACCCCGATCGCAGCAATTCGATCGTCAGCGGGAAGTATTTCGGGCTTTTTGAGTTCAACCCTGGAAGAGTTACCCGGACTGTTTCAAACCCTTAACGAAGAGCAAGGGCAAGAGTTCCTGGCGTTACTTGGGCGATCGCTCCATCAAGAACTAACACTTTCTACTAAAGAAGAGCGTAAATTGAAGAAAGCCTTAAGAATTAAACTCCAAGAATTAGAGTTTTCTGAGGCTGATGCTGAAAATTTTGCTGATACATTGGTAATCATGGGAATTTACAATGAAATTGATGCTTTTCTTCCTTTATTAACCAGATTAAATGGTTTTGATATATTAGAAATAGCCTATAAACTTTCACAAATAAAAAGAGGTATGACGACTATTCAAACAGCGACAGAGCGAGCCTCTAAAGTGGTGTTTGCTTTGAAAACTTATGCCCATTATGAACAGTCTGGTCAAATGACTCAAGCCAATTTAACTGAAGGGATTGAAACTGTTTTAACTCTATATCAAAATCAATTCAAGCAAGGAGTGAATTTGGTCAGACACTATGCCGAAATCTCACCAATAATGTGCTATCCTGATGAACTGAATCAAGTGTGGACAAATTTGATTCATAATGCTTTGCAAGCAATGGATAATCGAGGTACTTTAACTATTGATATGGCAATTATTGACGAGCAGGTGCAAATTAGCTTTACTGATAGTGGCAAAGGAATACCTGAAGAGATTAAGTCAAAAATATTCGCTCCTTTTTTCACCACCAAAGCCCCAGGAGAAGGCAGTGGATTAGGACTAGACATTATCAATAAAATTATCGAAAAACATCGAGGCAAAATAGAGTTTGAATCGATTCCTGGTCAAACTATATTTAAGGTTTTTTTGCCAATTTCGAGACAGTGGTAATCTGGTAGAAGAGTTAGTATCATAGTAGGATAAAAACAATGTCTAAACCTGTTATTTTGTGTGTTGACGATGAGAGAATGGTCTTAGATAGTCTGAGGATGCAGCTATCAACAGCATTCGGGACTGTCTACAAATATGAAGCAGCCGAGGATGCTTATGAAGCTTTAGATTTAATAGAGGAATTAGATCATGATCAGATTAGTGTCGTTGTGATTATTTCTGATTGGTTAATGCCCGGTATTAAGGGCGATGATTTTTTGATTCGTGTTCACAAGGGATTCCCTAATGTGATTAAAATTATGCTAACTGGTCAAGCGGATGAAGCGGCGATTGAGCGAGCAAAAGAACAAGCGAATCTCCATTGTTGTTTGTTGAAACCTTGGTCGGAAGCTGAGTTGTTAGAAACTATTAAATCTGCTTTGTCTATATTATAGAAGAAGGAAGAAGGAAGAAGGAAGAAGGAAGAAGGAAGAAGTTATATCAATTCCGGCTGTGCCGGAATGATATAGAGGAGACGGCAATGCCGTGTCCCTACCCAAAGTAACATTGTAGGGACACGGCATTGCCGTCTCCTAATTTTGGCTAACTACTAACTACTGGCTACTGACTACTGACTACTGACTCATTTGTTCGATCGGCAATTCAATGATAAACTCTGCTCCTTGACCGGGTGTTGATACACAACTGAGTTTGCCGCCATGTTCTTTGACAACTTTGTCTGAAATTGACAAGCCTAAGCCAGTGCCTTTTCCGGCTGGTTTGGTAGTAAAAAAAGCATCGAACAATTGCTTGGAAACTTCCTCTGGCATACCTGGGCCGTTATCGGAAATCCGAACGATTACGTTTGAGTTTTGGATTTCTGTTTTAATTTTAATTTTGCTGCGGTTAGCTTTAACTTCGACAATAGAGCGCCCTTGATTGTACTCCTCGATCGCATCGATCGCATTTCCGATCAAATTCATAAACACCTGATTGACTTTCCCTGCGTAACACTCAACCAAAGGTAAGTTTCCGTACTCCTTAATGACGGCAATTTCAGGATGGGAACCTTTAGCCCTGAGTCGGCTTTGCAGAATTAATAGTGTCCCGTCAATCCCTTCGTGGAGGTTAACCCTACTCATTTTATTATCGTCTTTGCGGGAGAAAATTTGGAGCGATCGCACAATCTCACGAATGCGATCGGCTCCAACCTGCATCGATGACATCGCTTTTGGCAAATCTTCTAACAGAAAATCTAGTTCTATTTCCTCAATTTTATCTTGAATGACTGCCGGTGGCTGCAAGAAGTTCTCCTGATAAAGAGCCAGCAAATCCAGCAAATCATCTGTATAGTGACTGAGGTGAACGAGATTACCGCAGACGCTGCTGACGGGATTGTTAATTTCGTGAGCAACACCGGCTACCATTTGACCGAGTGTAGACATTTTTTCGGTGTGAATTAAGACGGCTTGAGTTTGTTGTAATTCGTGCAAAGTATTTTCAAGCTGAAGCTTTTGTTGGGTTAACTCAGTTTGCGATCGCAACAAAGCTTCTTCACTACGTTTCTGTTCAGAAATATCAGTAATTAATCCTTCCAAAGCGATCAATTCTCCAGACTCAGAAAACACTCCCAAACCCTGTTCCCAAACCCATTTTAATTCGCCTGATTTTGCAGTGATTCGATAAGTTAGTTGATAGGGTCTATTTTCTTTGATAGCAACTTCGACGGCGTTGCAAAAGGTATCGCGATCGTCCGGGTGAGTCAATTCCGAGAGAGAAATTTGCCTAGTCCCGGTAAATTCTTCAGGAGAATAACCAGCTAACTGATAGCAACCTTCGCTGACAAACTCCATTCTGCGATCGGCATCATTGCGAAAACGGTAGGCCATTCCCGGCAAATTGCTCATCAGCGTAGCCAAGGCCCGCTGGCTTTCCCGTAGGGCTTCTTCTGCGTGTTTGCGATCGGTAATATCCGTCATCACCGCCACCATACAGAGTTCGTCTCCCAAATTAATCAACTCAGCCGACAGCAAACAAACCACCACTGAACCAGACTTCATTTGAAACTCGCATTCGTGATTACGAACAGCACCTTGCTTGTCCAAAATCTGCCTAAAATTAGCTCTATCTTCTGCTCTTACCCAAATATTCAATTGTGGTACTGTCTGACCAATTACCTCTGGCTGAGAGTAACCCAGCATCGACAAAAAACTATCATTAACATCAATAAATAGCCCACTATCAAAAGTAGTAATAGTCATCGAATCTGGACTAGAGCGAAAAGCCTTAGAAAACTTTTCTTCCGACAAACTTAACTGTTGAATAGCTGACTCTAACTGACTTGTCCGCTTTTGAACCCGACACTCCAACACCTCATTAGCGTGCTTCAAGGCCTCCTCTGCTTGCACCCGATAAGTAATGTCGCGTACTACTGCTTGCAGCCCTATTTTGCCGCCAATATCCATAGAAGTAAGCAGCACCTCAGCCGGAAACTCCGAACCATCTAACCTACAGTGAATCCAGTCAAAACGGCAATTCCCTGTTGCCAAAGCCATATTAATTCGCTCTTGTGATAGACTCGTAGAATCTTGCCCATTTGGTTGAATTTGTGGGCTAAATTCCGAGGGATGCTTGCCACAGAACTCTAATTCAGTATTACAGCCAAACAATTTTAAAGTAGCAGGATTGCAGTCCAAAAAACCTATTTCATCTAGCAACATTACTGCGTCAGTAGTCGATTCATACAAAGTACGAAATTTCCTTTCCGACTCCTGTAAAGAAGCAATCAACTGCATCTTTTCCTCTCCTGCCTGCTTTTGCTTAGTAATGTCCTGCATTACTTGAGAAAAGCCGCGCAACTTTCCGCTTTCATCGTGCAATGGAGTTACAATAACTTTAGTCCAAAATCGCGATCCATCCTTGCGAATCCGCAAGCCTTCATCCTGATATCTACCTTCGGCAATCGCTGTCGCTAATTTTTCTGTAGGCTTACTAAGCTCAAGACCTTCTTTGGTGTAAAAACACTCAGAATGTTGACCGATAACTTCATAGGATTTGTAACCAAAAATGCCTTCTGCTCCAGAATTCCAGCTAGCTACATATCCATCTATATCTAGCATGAATATAGCGTAATCTTTGACACTTTCAATTACCAGTCGTAGGCGTTCTTCACTTTCTCTAAGTCCAGATTCGGCTTGCTTGCGCTGGGTAATATCTTCGACAAAACCTTCGTAGTATAGTAATTCACCATTTTGATTGCGAACAGCCCGCCCATTTTCGGAAATCCAAATTATTGTTCCGTCTCGGCGATAAATCTGTGACTCAAAGTCTGATACGATGTCGTGTTCTTGCAAAGCGGCAATAAAATCGGAGCGCCGTTGGGTTTCGACATAAAGTTGGTGGCTAATATCGGTCAAGGCAAGCATCATTTCGTGTGTGGAATTGTACCCGTAGATGCGAGCTAGGGCGGGGTTAGCACTGAGGTAGCGCCCTTCAGGGGTTGTTTGAAAAATACCGGAAATAGCATTTTCAAATATACTATAATATTTTGCTTCCATTTGTTGTAGCGCCTCCTTGATGTTCAGGCAGTTCATGGCTGTGTCTTCCAATTTTTGATCCCTCACTTCTTAATACCCTGTTTTTTTTTAAATTGAATATTTTGGAGTGGTTGTTAGTAATATTTTAGTGGTTAAGTAAGTAGCTTGACCAATGCTGTCAACCAATAAGTAACAACCAAAAATCGATAAGTAACAATCAGTTAGTCTTCATTATTTTCCCTGATAAATAATAAAACTGACGGTTGGTAACTCTGTATACTGCTGGTCTTTCTCTGTAAAATTGCCACAATACAGAGGCAATTGTTGTATCAAAAAATTCATATTGAGCAACAGTAAAGGTACAAATTCTGTGACGTTACTGGCATTTTGGCAGAAAATCATCGGAGTTGGGAACTAGAATGTGCCTCGCAATTCTGATAAAATCCCGATCGACTCTCTCAGCCAAGGTAGGACACGGCAGTGCCGTATCCCTACAGCCAAGATAGGACACGGCAGTGCCGTATCCCTACAGCCAAGATAGGACACGGCAGTGCCGTATCCCTACAGCCAAGATAGGACACGGCACTGCCGTATCCCTACACCCAAGGTAGGACACGGCACTGCCGTATCCCTACACCCAAGGTAGGACACGGCACTGCCGTATCCCTACAGCCAAGCTTCAATCTAAAATCCAAAATCTAAAATCTAAAATCCGATGACTGATTCTCCTCAGTGGCCTAGTTTGCTGCAACAATTGTTAGACAGACAATCGCTCGATCGCGCCACCGCAGCCAATTTGATGCAAGGATGGCTAGCAGAGGCTATTCCCCCCGTACTCTCCGGCGCGATTTTAGCTGCCCTCCAAGCAAAAGGCATCTCTGCCCCAGAATTGGCCGGAATGGCTCAGGTGTTGCAGTCTCAGTCCCTCACAGGCGAGTCCCAGAGCATTGTTTCCAACCTGAAATTGATTGATACTTGCGGTACTGGTGGCGACGGCGCTTCCACATTTAACATTTCAACTGCTGTGGCTTTTGTCGCCGCCGCCGGCCAAGTGCGAGTCGCGAAACACGGAAATCGATCGGCATCAAGTAAAGTAGGTTCTGCTGACGTCTTGGAATTACTCGGAGTCAATCTCAACGCGGATTCCGAAAGAGTTAAGGCTGCGGTAGACTCGGTGGGTATCACATTTTTATTTGCGCCAGGGTGGCATCCCGCACTCAAGGCTGTAGCGCCGCTGCGCCGTACTTTGAAGGTGCGGACTATTTTTAACCTTTTGGGCCCCCTCGTCAATCCTATGCGCCCTACAGGTCAGGTAATCGGGGTGTTCGATCCGAGTCTGGTATCAACTATTGCCGAAGCTTTGGCTGAGTTGGGGACTGAGTTGGCTGTAGTGATTCATGGCCGAGAAAAGTTGGATGAAGCGGGTTTGGGGGATGTTTCAGACTTGGCGGTTTTGTCGAATGGGAAAGTAGAAGTTACTACTTTGGATGCTACGAAGGTAGGATTGACACATTGTGCGATCGAGTCTTTGAAAGGCGGAAATGTTGAGGAAAATTCTGAGATTTTACGGAATGTTCTTCAGGGTAAGGGAACGCGGGCACAAATGGATGTTGTGGCTTTGAATGCATCTTTGGCTTTTCAGGTGGGAGGTGTGATTCCTTTGGGTGCTCACGAGGCTGGAGTTGTTTTGGCGAAGGAGATTTTGTTGAGTGGCGAACCTTGGTTGAAGTTGGAGGAGTTGGTTGAATTTTTGAAGTGAAGTCATATCAATTCTGGTTGCACCGGAATAATATAGAGGAGACGGCAATGCCGTGTCCCTACCCCAATTAATTGTAGGGAAACGGCACTGCCGTCTCCTAATTTCCGGTTGCACCGGAATAATATAGAGGAGACGGCAATGCCGTGTCCCTACCCAATTAAATGTAGGGAAACGGCACTGCCGTCTCCTAATTTCTTCTTCCTTCTTGTTAAGAACGCGATCGAAATTCAATCGTATCTTGCTTAATGGTGACATCTTTATCACCAAAAAAGTCGTGACCTAACAATCCGATATCTAGGGAGGGCGAGATGGCTACAACTACATTTTTAATCGTCAAACCTCCAGCTTGAATAGATGTCAGGCGGCCTAGGGGAAAAGTAGCCTCTCCATTGGGAGTTTTTGCTTGGACTGTTCCCGAAGGAATCACGCGCAGGGCTTTGGCCATTGCTGGTGTAATTACTGTGCCACTGGCTCCCGAATCTACCATCATATCGAACTTTTGTGTGCCGTTAAATGTGACTTCTATGACCGGGATATTAGCTTCTCGGCGTTTGATTTTTACCTGGAATACTCCCGACTTGGCTGCTGTGGAAGTAGTAGGGGTCAATTCTTTGGGGAGAAAACCGCAGACGGATTCGCTGAGGTTGACAATTCGGCCGCTTGAACTCCGCATGAAGCATCCTTCACGTTCTTGAGCTAGTGCTCGTGAGGAGTTGGCAACAGTCCCTACTAAAATTGAACTGCTCAGAGAAATAACGGTTGTTAAAACCAGTAAGGGTTTTCGGAGGTTTTGAGCTGACCGTTGATGTTTGTATAGGTTTGAGAGTAAAGGTAAGGCAGATTTGTGAGGCATAGTTTGGTTAAATGCTATAGATGGATCGTAACAGGAGCAACTGGCGATCGGTATAGATTCAAACTCTATGCTGTATTTTTATCAGATTTAGCTACAAAATGTTAAACAAAATACAGCGGTAAATTACTATCGAATCAAAGACTAAAATAAGATTTTTATTTTGCTGGCGATCCAGAAGTCCCTGTTAGGGATAAAAATAAGGTAAAAATCAGCGAAAAATAATTAAGGATGCCATGTCACTTTCAACTGCACAACCCGCTCTCCTAGTCCTAGCTGATGGTACTGCTTACCGTGGCTGGTCCTTTGGGGCTCACACCACCGTCGTCGGCGAAGTAGTATTCAATACAGGGATGACTGGCTATCAGGAAGTTTTGACTGATCCCAGTTATTCGGGACAAATCGTCACTTTTACTTATCCAGAATTGGGCAATACCGGGGTAAATCTCGAAGATGAAGAGTCTTCGCACCCGCACATTCGAGCAGCTATTGCTCGGAATGTATGCGATCGCCCTAGTAACTGGCGATCGTCCCAATCTCTGCCAGACTACCTCAAACAGTACAATATTCCAGGAATTTATGGGATTGACACCCGTGCCCTGACTCGCAAAATTCGCACGGTGGGAGCAATCAATGGTGGTATTTCGACCTCGATTCTCGACCCTGCTGAGCTGTTGGAACAAGTCCAAGACTCCCCCAGCATGGACGGGCTGAATCTGGTCCGCGAAGTGACTACCCGCGAGGTTTATGAGTGGTCAGAGGCCACTGACTCGGTTTGGGAATTTAGTCCGACAGTCAAACCCGCTGGTGCTGAAATGTGGACGGTGGTGGCGATCGATTTTGGGATCAAGCGCAACATTCTGCGACGTTTGGCCAGTTATGGCTGTCGGGTAATTGTTGTTCCCGCTGACACAACGCCAGAGGAAATCCTGAAGTACAACCCGGATGGCATTTTTCTGTCCAATGGCCCTGGAGACCCATCTGCTGTAACAGAAGGGATTGAGACTGCGAAGGCTTTGTTGAAGTCGGACAAACCTGTGTTCGGTATTTGCATGGGACACCAGATTTTGGGACTTTCCTTGGGTGCGGAAACTTTTAAACTCAAGTTTGGTCACCGGGGATTGAATCACCCAGCGGGTTTAACTCAGCAGGTGGAAATTACTAGCCAAAATCACGGTTTTGCGATCGACCCAGACTCGTTAGTTCCTGAAGTTGAAATTACTCATCTCAATTTGAATGATCGCACCGTAGCAGGATTGAAGCACAAAACCTTGCCACTGTTCTCAGTCCAGTATCACCCCGAAGCCAGTCCTGGCCCCCATGATGCTGACTATTTGTTCGATCGATTCGTGCAGTCCATGCGAGAACATCAGAAAGTAGTCATTAGTCAGTAGTCAGCAGTCAGTAGTCAGTAGTCAGTGGTCAACAGTCAACAGTCAACAGTCAGCTAACCAATAACCAATAACTAATGACCAATGACCAATGACTAATGACTAAACAGTAGACAAAAAACCAAAAAACTCCTATAATGAAGCCTCGACTTTAAGCAATACCTTGCTAGGAGGGTGTCATTTCTGAGCCATTGACCCTGACCGTTAGCCTCAGAGGCACTCGCGAAGTCAGGAATAACTATCAGCTATTTCGCCTGACGGGCCTACTGGACGCTTTTTCTGAGGCAGCTTTTCGGAAGGTACTGACCAAATGTATCGATGATGGTCCAAAACACGTCATTTTGGACTTGTCCACAATTGACTTTTTGGATAGTTCAGGCTTGGGCGCACTTGTGCAACTTGTCAAGAAAGCCCAAGGTTTGGAGGGGACATTGCAAATTGTTACCAATCCCCGCGTAACAGGGACTGTTAAAGTGGTTCGCTTAGATAAATTCTTGTCTTTGCAGCCGACTGTTGATGAGGCCATAAAAAACGTCAAGGATGCTTGACGGAAAGTGGATGAAATTAGCTATCC
>JAYTZD010000014.1:0-9079 GCA_043742065.1 Oscillatoriales bacterium | reverse complement strand
AAACGGCACTGCCGTCTCCTAATTTCTTTACTTTTGGGATTACCAATTGCTTTATTAAATCAAACTTTAGAACGTCTAAATGCCGGAACAAATGGTGGTGTGGCTATGTGGTTTGCTGAACAGATTGCTAGCTTGAAAACAGATTGAGTGTGCTATAATGGTTTTTGCTTAGTCATGTGCGATCGGTTCTAGCGGGGAACAGCCACTAGAGGAAACGGGGAAAGTTCGGTGTAAGTCCGGCACTGTCCCGCAACTGTAATGAAACCCTTGTGGTTTCTCAAGTCAGAATGCCCGCCGATACATAACTCACTTTTGAACGAATCTGCGAGGTACGGATGATGAATGGAACTAATACGACTGTACGCACAAAGCACAGTCTACTTGTTTGCACTGCTTGCGCGAGTGTTTGGAAAAACGGCAAGCGAGAAGGCAAAAGTGGTGGTCAACAATTTTTGGAAGATTTGTCGCAACTGGCTAAAGATTGGGAATTTTCTGATGAATTTGATATTCAAGAAGTTGAGTGTATGAGTGCTTGTAGCCACTCTTGTGCTGTATCTTTTGCTGCTGCTGGAAAGTATACTTATCTGTTTGGTGACTTGCCTCCTAATGAATCTGAAAGTGTCGAGGCTGTGCTGGAATGTGCGAGTCAATACTATGCTAAATCAGATGGTTTGTTGCCCTGGTCAGAACGTCCTCAAGCGTTGAAGAAGGGCGTTTTGGCTAAGATTCCACCGCTGGGAAATTAAGAAATTAGGAGACGGCAATACTGCCAAATTAAGAAATTAGGAGACGGCAATGCCGTGTCCCTACAATATTTTTTGGGTGGCACTGCCATCTCCTCTACATTTCCTGGGAACGAGATATTCCATCATAAAACAACAACAAAATTACTAATGCACAAAATTCCTGTTACAGTTATTACTGGCTTTTTAGGTAGTGGCAAAACCACTGCAATTCGTCACTTATTACAAAATAATCAAGGTCGCCGCATCGCAGTTATTGTTAATGAATTTGGCGAAGTTGGTATCGATGGCGAACTTTTGCGTGATTGCCAAGTTTGCGATGATGAAGGAGATGCAATTACTAACATTGTAGAACTGACAAATGGTTGTCTTTGCTGCACTGTTCAAGAGGAATTCTTGCCGACAATGCAAGAATTGTTAAAGCGTCGAGAACAAATTGATTGTATCTTGATTGAGACTTCTGGCCTCGCACTTCCTAAACCTTTGATTCAAGCTTTTCGCTGGCCGGAAATTCGCACTGGTGCCACGGTGGATGGTGTCGTGGC
This sequence comes from Oscillatoriales bacterium, assembly GCA_043742065.1. Lineage (GTDB taxonomy): Bacteria > Cyanobacteriota > Cyanobacteriia > Cyanobacteriales > Microcoleaceae > Microcoleus. Next base: position 7,791 of record JAYTZD010000014.1, on the reverse strand, counting down.
TGTAGTGGATTGTGAAGCTATTGCTAGCGGTAATTTTGTGGGCGATATTGATGCTTTGATGGCACAACGGCAGGCTGATGATAGTTTAGATCATGAAACGCCGATCGAGGAATTGTTTGAAGATCAGTTGGCTTGTGCTGATATGATACTTTTGACTAAGGTCGATCGCGTGGATGCCGAAACTCAGAAAAAAGTTCAAACTTGGTTACAGCAAGAATTACGCCCTAGTGTGAAGATTGTTCCTTGTAAGGGTGGCGAAATTAACCCTGATGTGTTATTGGGATTTAATGCGGCGGTTGAGGATAATTTGGAATCTCGGCCGAGTCATCACGACACTGAGGAGGAACATGACCATGATGATGATATTACCTCAACTTACTTTATTGCCGATCGCGAATTTGAACCTGATGAGTTGGTCAAAAAACTGCAATCGTTGATGCAGCAGCAAGAAATCTACCGGATTAAAGGGTTTGTGGCGGTTCCCAAGAAGCCGATGAGGATGGTGTTGCAGGGTGTAGGCGATCGGATAGAATATTTTTACGATCGACCTTGGCAACCTTCGGAACTTCGGCAAACCAAATTGGTGTTTATCGGTCGGGAACTTGACTCTGCTAAGATACAGTCATTCTTGTAGTTTAATTCAACAAAAACATAGAATACTCAGATCCCATACTTCTTGAAGAAGTCGGGGATCTAAGACTAATTGGCAATTATTCTTCATTGGATACAGTTTCTAATGTTAAAATTCCCCTCGGTTTATTAACAACTAACTGCATCCTATCTAACCATTGCGAACCGATTAAAATCTCCGGGAGTTCATCTCCAACATGAACAGGAATGGCAAATTCTTGACCATCAATAATTATCCTGCCTTCATAAAGATCGAATAAACCATCTCCCCGCGCTGTAGCCAGCTTGAATTTAGACTGAACTAACGGCCACTCCAAAGCCTTCATATCTTGAAAATTAATTGCCAGATAGCCGGCGGTAAAACCTGTATCTAGCAGCACTTCTACTGGAAAAATCTCACCATTAGAGGCAATCAATTCTATCTCAAAAAACAATTCTCCGTTTTCCCCAAACCAACCTGATATCATATGCTGCCACAAGTTCCTGTTTCATTGAGGCGAAAGGTTGTTAACATCACACTTTTATTGCCGTACTGTTCCTTGATTTTTTGGACAATGCCTAAAAGTTTGGGGTCAACTAAATACTCTTCGCTGTCCGGCTCGATCGCAATAAACCAATTATAATACTCGTCGATCAGTTCCGGGCGAATTCGCTCAAATATTTTTCGACAGCGCAAACCGAGTTGAGTTCTCTCTGCTTTGCGCCTTGCTAATTCTTCGGGTGGTGTAATCCGTTCGGGAGAGATTCTACCCCGCAGCGCTTTTCGTTTTTCAGATAGCTGAGTCATGGTGTTTTTTAAATTAAATGTATAGATTCATTTATGATAATCCAACAAGCATTATTTTGTCTATTCTTGGTAAAACCCGCCTCTACAGGCTCTCGCGAATAATTTATTAACATTATTTAATGTTTTGCTGTCAGCCTGTCTGGTGTACAATACTGACAATGGTTATCATTCTACAATTCTAGAGGTAAATTATGGTGACTGCTAGTGCGATCGAATCAGTTCCCGTGACAGTTCTCACAGGCTATCTGGGTGCAGGCAAAACTACGCTACTCAACCACATCTTAACACAGGAACACGGCAAAAAAGTTGCAGTGATCGTCAACGAATTCGGCGAAGTAGGCATCGACAACCAACTAATAATTGATGCAGACGAAGAAATTTTTGAGATGAACAACGGCTGCATTTGCTGTACAGTCAGAGGCGATTTAATTCGGATTATCGGCAACTTAATGAAGCGGCGCGATAAATTCGATCACATAGTCATCGAAACCACAGGTTTAGCCGACCCCGCGCCCGTAATTCAAACATTTTTTGTAGACGAAGATATGCGGGACAAATTGCTGCTGGATGCAGTTGTTACCGTGGTCGATTCCAAGCACATCTGGCAGCACTGGGATGCAGACGAAGCTCAAGAACAAATTGCATTCGCGGACGTAGTTTTGCTCAACAAAACTGATTTAGTGACCGCTGAAGAATTGGCAGAATTAGAGAAGCGGATTCGCAGTATGAATGCAATGGCAAAAATTCACCGCACCCGCAACGCTGAATTAGACATGGAAGCCTTGTTAGGTGTCAAAGCATTCGATTTGAATCGGGCATTAGAAATCGAACCGGATTTTTTGGGAGAACACACTCACGAACACGACGAAACAGTAACTTCCGTAGCAATAGTCGAATCCGGCGCTATTGACGGCAACAAATTTAGCGATTGGATAGGCGAATTGTTGCGAACTCAAGGCACTGATATCTTTCGGACAAAGGGCATTTTAAATATGGCCGGAGAAGACAAGCGATTTGTGTTTCAAGGAGTGCATATGCTGTTTGACGGTAGACCAGATAGAGCCTGGAAACCGACCGAAACTCCGAAAAATGAACTCGTATTCATCGGGCGCAACTTAAATGCCGCTCAATTAACAGAGGATTTCCGCAAGTGTCTGGTTTAACTGATATTTTGTGGCATTTTAAGAACAGGCTTTCCGGCCACAAAGAGTGAGTTTTATTGTGGGGTGGGCATCTTGCCTGCCCCTAAAAGTCTTATTGACAATAATAAAATATTTCAGGTTTGAAAAATATGGGTAACAAAAAGATAAATACAAGTGAATTAATGCTACAACTTCACACCAAAAAAACTCTATCTGATTATATAACTGCTGTTACTTGGTCGCCAGATGGCAAAACTTTAGCAGTCAGTTCCGCCGCCGGAGAAGTGATGCTAGGAACTATAGGCGCAATGAATGAATTGTCATTGCATCCACTGCAAATAGCAACAGGTAATTCAATAGATTGTTTAGCTTTTTCCTCGGATAGTCAAATGCTAGCTGCGGGGGGACAAGACGGAAAAGTGCGAATTTGGCAAGCCAATTCTGGGGAATTAATTACTGATTTGGACAACAAGCGCGTGTGGGTTGACAAATTAGCTTGGAGTCCCAACTGCAACCAATTAGCATTCTGTATCGGCCGTTCAGTTCAAGTTTGGAATACTGACGATAATACAGTTGAAGTAACTCTGAATTTTGAATCGTCTTCAGTGCTAGACTTAGCATGGCATCCTGTTGATAAATATCTGGCAATTAGCGGCTATCAAGGTGTAAAAGTTTGGAATGGCGAAGACTGGAACGAAGACCCGCACGTCTTGTCAGTACCATCGGCAACAGGTGCAATTTCTTGGTCGCCAGAAGGGCAATATTTGGCTTGCGGCAATATGGATAATACCCTAATTGTGAATGAATGGGGTAGTTCTGAACCTTGGGTAATGCAGGGTTTTCCTGGTAAAGTTCGACAGTTAGCTTGGTCCGATCGCACTAATTCTTTGGGTGCACCTTTGTTAGCTGCTTCTAGTTCTCAAGGGATTTCTGTCTGGGAAAGAGATGCTGATGAAAGTGTCGGTTGGGAAGGTTTGGCGTTAGAGGTGCATGAAAATGTGGTAAATGCGATCGGCTTTCAACCCAACACATTTTTGTTAGCTTCTGCATCGGAAGATGGTCAAATTTGTTTGTGGCAGGAAGCAGAAGAATTGCTGCAAATTCTTGAGGGTGCTGACGGGGGTTTTTCGTGTCTCGCTTGGCATCCTCAAGGTAAATTTCTTGCAGCAGGTGGATGTGGTGGTGAATTGTTGATTTGGTCTAAATCAATGGCATCCGGGGGTTGAAACCGCGTCTATACACACGAAGTCCGCCTGCGCGGACTAAGAAATAAGCATCCGGGGGTTGAAACCGCGTCTATACACACGAAGTCCGCCTGCGCGGACTAAGAAATAAGCATCCGGCGGTTGAAACCGCGTCTATACACACGAAGTCCGCCTGCGCGGACTAAGAAATAAGAAAGATAGTATTACTCTCCCTTCTGTCTGGTCAAAATTCCTTGACTGGGACTGAATAGCAAGGCTAGCAAGAATAAACCGAAAACCACTAACACGATCGCAGCACCAGACGGCATATTCAAATAATAGCTCAGATACATACCAGTTACACTGGCAATAATTCCAATAATCGCTCCTAGTCCCATGATTAAGTGTAATTCTTTCACCAACAAGTACGCAGTAATCCCCGGCCCGATTAACAGCGAAATTACTAACAGCGCCCCCACAGTTTGCAAACTCGCAACAATCGTCAACGTAATCGCTGAAATCATCCCGGAATAAATCCAGTTTACAGGCAAACCGCTAGCCTGAGCTCCTAGGGGGTCAAAAGTATAAAACAGCAATTCTTTGTAAAAGACTTTGACTGCTACTAAAATTATTACAGTTGTGAAAAATGTTTGCTGCACGTCGGCTGGTGCAACTGATAAGATATTGCCAAACAAAAAGCCGTCTAGGTCTAGTTTTGTTGTTCGCAATAGGCTAATCAGCGTGATGCTAATTGCTAGAAATGTGGACAAGAGTAAGGCCATGATTGCATCAATCTTAATCCGCGATTGCGACTGAATCCATGCCATGATTCCAGCGCTGATCATTCCCGATATAAATGCACCGATCGCAATATTGAAACCTAAAGCAAAAGCTACAGGCAATCCTGCTAACACAGAATGGGCAATCATGTCAACCATCATGCCCATTTGTTGTACAATGAGATAGGAGCCGACAACGGCGCAGAGTATTCCTAGCAATATGCCGATCGCGATCGCATTTCGCATAAACTCGAATTTTAAAGGCTCAATTAGTAAATTTAACATTTAGGAAGGAAGTTCGGCAACGGATTTTGTAACGGATTTAACGGATGTCATGGATTTGATCGAACCTGGGTGCATCTCAATGAGTGTAAGGGCGAAGCATTCCGGCAGTAAATCTCTGATTCTAACTAATAAATTGTCTGCCGGAATGCTTCGCCCCTACGAATATATTTGCAAAACTAATACCATTTCTATCACCCAGAAACTAAACTTAAATCATAACCGTAAGCTTTTTGAATATTAGCAGCAGTCAGCACTTCGCGGCGGGAACCGATCGCAATTAACTGCTTGTTGATCAACAATAAATTATCATACTGTTTTAAAGTTTCTCCTAAATCGTGGCTAATTACAAGCAAAGTTTTATTTTCCGATTTGAGTTCGGCGAAAATATCAAAAATAATCTCTTCTGTAGCTTTATCAATAGCATTAAACGGCTCATCAAAGAAGAATAAATCGGCTTGTTGCGCGATCGCCCTTGCTAAGAAAATCCGCTGCTGCTGGCCTCCAGAAAGTTCACCAATTTGCCGATCGCGCAAATCCCACATTCCCACCCGCAACAAAGCAGCATTCACCAACTCCCGCGACTGACGAGAAGGACTGCGAAACCAACCAGTATGGACTGTGCGCGCCATCATCACCGCATTCCACACCGTAATCGGGTAGTCCCAGTCAATTTGCGATCGCTGCGGCACATAAGCCACGCGCCCCAACTGTTCCTTCAACAACCGCCCATCATATTTTACCCGGCCACGACAGGCTGGAATCAATCCCAGCATGGCTTTCACCATCGTACTTTTCCCCGCGCCGTTGGGCCCGAACACTCCGGTTAATTGTCCCGATTCTAAATGGAAATTGATGTTGTTGAGGGCCGAAATTCCTCGATAATTGACGGCCAAGTCTTGAACTTCTAGCATGATTTGAGATTTTGAGAACGATTCTTGTTTATAGCTACTACAATAGAATAACTCAAAAATCAATAACGATTATCGTTTCCAAAATTAAATGTTAAAAAACTTGACAGGAAAAGCCCGCAGATTCGGTAGTATGGCTATTTTGGCGATCGGGCTGGGATTGGTTGGGTGCAGTGGAGAACAGAAAGCCAGCAATCCGGTGTCCGAGAGTCCCGCCGCGACTCAAACTCCAGCCAGTCCTGCCAAATTGCCAAAAGTAGTGGCGACGACTGGTGTGATCTGCGACATCACTAAGGAAATTGCCCAAAGTTCGATCGACACTACCTGTTTAATTAAGCCCGGAGAAGACCCCCACGCCTATCAAACCAAGCCGGAAGACCGCAAGGCGATTGAAACGGGAAATTTGATTTTGTACGCTGGTTACGACCACGAACCCAGTATCATTAAACTGATCAAATCTAGTACCAATTCCGCGCCCAAAATCGCTGTACACGAACTCGCAGTCCCCCAACCGCTGATGGGTGAACATGAGCACGAAGGTGAAGCCAAACCCCAGGAAAAACACGAAAAAGTTCCCGATCCTCATGTTTGGCATAATCCTCAAAATGGCATCCGAATGGTGGAAACTATTCGCGATGAATTAAAAAAAACTGCTCCCAATAATGCTGAACTTTATACTAAGAATGCAGCAAAATTAACAGCGGATTTACAAAAATTAGATACTTGGATTAAAGTCCAAATTGCCACAATTCCGGCGGACAAACGCAAGTTGGTAACTACTCATGATGCTCTGAGTTACTATGCGAATGCTTACGGTTTGGAGGTGGCTGGAGCTTTGCAGGGAGTGACGACTGAGGAACAGCCCACAGCAGCAAGAATTGCCCAATTGTCTTCAGAAATTAAGACATCTGGAGTGCCAACAATTTTTGTGGAAACCACGACTAATCCAAAGTTAATGGAGACTGTGGCGAGGGAGGCAAATGTGAAGATTTCGGGTCAGGAACTCTACAGCGATGAGTTGGGTGGGCCTGGTACTGGCGCTGATACTTATGTGGGGATGCTGACTACTAATACTTGTGCGATTACTACTGGATTGGGTGGTAATTGTACTCCTTTTAGATGATTTTTAGTAACGGGCAAGATGCCCGTTCCACAAGACATTAAATCTTTTGTGGGGTGGGCATCTTGCCTGCCTCTACAAGGTTTTTAGTTAAGGCGAATTTTCCTCATCGGTACTAGGAGGTTTTTGCCCAATTCCCAATTGTTTCTTAGATGATTTTAAGTCTTTCCAAAGTGCTTTAATATCTTTATAAGCTTTCTCAGTGCTAATTTTGCCGCCAGTTTCTAGCGAGCAAATGTAGGTTATTTTTTGAGCAAACTCTTGTAAGTTGGCATTAAACGCTAAGTTTTCTGGTGTGAAATCGCCGTAGTAGCGATGGCGAGGATGTAAAAAATCTTCCCGCTGAGTCATTGCGCCCCTCCTAATTCGAGTTTTAGTTGCGTTTTTGCTATTGATAGCACTTTTTTATCTAGCGTGGTGGCGCTAGTTAGAATTGCGCTGTCTTTTTTTATATTTGGTTTATTAATCTCATGTTAACCTAAATGCCTATGATTTAACTTTTTCTTAACTTAAGTTGACAAAAATTGGGAAATGTGGTGTCCACATCTCCCTTGAAATATACTTTACAGCTTTTTCTTAACTTTTGCTGAAGCTCAGCATTTATTTGTTGCAGCCACAGCCGCTGTTGCCACAGGCTGTGCCGTTGGGGTGTCCGTCGGCGCAAGCGGTGGAACAGTATTGTTTGCCACCTTTTTCTATGGCGGCAGTAAGGCTGACAGCGCACAGGCAAGAAGGGCAGGCACATTTTGTTTGGGTTGCAGTGGTCATTTGGTTTTTCCTGGTAAGTTGGTTTAGCTATATTTATATATGAACACATATTCAGAGATATGTCAAGAGGAGATAAAATATTTGTTACGGAAGTTTTGCCGATCGCACTAAAATGAAAATGAGAACCAAAATAAATCTGGAAAAAATGTCACCGAAGTCTGCTGTTAATGTAGTTGCAAATAGCCCGA
>JAYTZD010000013.1:0-9095 GCA_043742065.1 Oscillatoriales bacterium | reverse complement strand
TCATTTAAAGATATAAACGGAGGACACGGCAGTGCCGTGTCCCTACCGCGATCAATTGTAGGGACACGGCACTGCCGTGTCCTCCGTTTATATCTATTTATGCTAATTTGCCATCTTCCATGTTAACAATGCGATCGGCAATATCCAAAATTCGATTGTCGTGGGTGACTAACAAAATAGTACAACCTTGCTCTTTAGCAAGTTTCTGCATCAAATTCACCACTTCGCGACCCGATTTGCTGTCCAGGGCGGCTGTTGGTTCGTCAGCTAACACAATTTGCGGTTGACTGACTAAGGCGCGGGCGATCGCAACTCTTTGTTTCTGTCCCCCTGACAAGTCATCTGGATAATAGTTAATTCGCTGTTCCAGTCCTACTAACTCTAGCATTTTTGTAGAGCGATCGCGCATTTGAGAACGTGACAAATTGCCGTGAACTTCCAAACCCATTTGTACGTTTTGTAGGGCTGTCAAACTGCGGTGCAAGTTATGCGCCTGAAAGATATAGCCAATTTTGCGCCGCGTATTTACCAATTTATCTGAACTGGCATTGCACATTTCTTGACCCAGAATTTTGAGACTTCCAGATTGACCAGAACGCAGTGCGCCAATCAATGTTAAAAGTGTGGTCTTTCCAGAACCAGAAGGCCCGGTCATCAGGACAATTTCACCTGCATTAATTTCTAAGGTAATATCAAAAAGTACCTGTTTTTTTAGTTGACCTTGACCAAAGTAGTGGTCGAGTTTGTTCATGGAAATTACAGGCTCGGAAATCTGTAGGTTGTTGGCTATGGGGTTGAGTGTAGTGGATTTCATAAGTTAAAGATTCGGAATTATTTAACCACAGAGGGCACAGAGAGAGCCGAGGGATTAATCCAGATTAAAAAATGTCGGCTGGGTCGGCTGCTTGCAGTTTGCGAGTCGCAACAGCTCCCGAAATACTGCACATAACCATATTCAAAATTAAGACTGCAAATGCTCGAAGTATGGTCATGTATAGAGGTAAATTTGTGGCATTGCGAGTTAAATGATAGAGTCCTACTGAAACTCCTACCCCAGGCAAAAAACCTAGAACAGAAAGAATTATAGCTTCTTCAAAAACAATGCCCAGCAAATAAATATTGCGGTATCCCATTGCTTTAAAAGTAGCGTATTCTGCCATGTGGTCGCTGACATCGGTTGATAGGACTTGGTAAACGATAATTACTCCTACTACGAAACCCATCGCTACGCCTAAGTTAAATATGAAGCCGATCGCAGTATTATTAGCCCAATAATTTTTCTCGAAGTCGATAAATTCTTGTTTGGTCAGTACCTTGACATCCGACGGCAAATATGCTTTTAAAACTTGTTGAACTTCCACAGGGTCAGCACCCGGTTGCAGTTGAATTAATCCGGCATTAACACTGGTGGCATTTTGTCTGGGAAATAGGCGCAAATAATTTTGGTCGCTGGTCATCAAAATACCGTCAGCGGCGAAAGATGCTCCAATTGTGAATAAACCGCTGATGTTGATTGTGCGTCGATCCACCTCTGTTTTAACAGGTTTTCCCTGATTAATTTGCGCGATCACTCCTTGATAATTTCCTCGAGAAGCTCGGTCAAATAATACAGTGTCTGGCAATTTGATCGAGTTCAAATTTTGGTTGACTTCTGGCAGTGCAAATGCAGGGCGATCGGGATTGAAACCGACTACCATAATTGACGTTTCGCGACGAGTTTCGGGATTTTTCCAGTTGCCAATTTTGACGTAAAGCGGCTCGGCTGATTTCACGCCTGGTACATTCATTGCCTGATATAATCGCCGCCTGGGAAAAGAAGACAAATTAATTAAATTTCTGGCTTGCGGGTGAATCAAAACTATGTCGGCTTGCAAGCTTTGGTGCACGCGCGTATTGCTGCTGAAAAGCGCATTTTGAAAGCCTAACTGCATGAACATCAAAACGTCAGCAAAGGCAATTCCCGCTACTGCTACCAGCATTCTTCCTTTGTCATGACTGAGTTGCAGCCATCCGAGAGATGTTCTATTTCTTAACTGTTTTAATGGTTTGATTAGTCCAAGCATACAATTTTAGATTTTAGATTTTGGATTTTGGATTGAAGAATTGAAGAATTGAATAATTGAAAAAAGTAACCCTGCGGTTTAACACTCACGTATTAATTTTTAATTTCGCATTTCATCTTCCTTCTTCCTTCTTCCTTCTTCCTTCTACTTACTCCCGATCGCAACTTTGACTTGCAAATTAGTTAATCCAGCAACTTTTTGACTAGAAACTGCATCCAAACGCACTTTGACTTCCACAATTCGAGCGTCAATATTCGCAGAAGGATCGGTGTTGACAATGTTTTGGCGTTGCACTTGTAAGCCGATATGTTCGACAGTTCCCTGCAATTCGCCCTTGAAAGAATCGCTAGTAATTTTGGCTGATTGTCCAATGCGTACTTTGTCCACATCACTTTGATAAATTTCAGCAATGGCCAGCATTTCGCGAGTTTGTCCAAGTTCGACAATGCCGTCATTTCCCACCTTTTCCCCTGGATATGTGTGAATTTTCAGGACTTGCGCGTCTCTGGGTGCGCGGATGTATGCTAGAGCTAGATTGGCTTTGGCTTGTTTGGCGACGGCTTGGGCGGAATTGACTTCGGCGCTGGCTGATTGCACATCAACGGGGCGCACTTCGGAAATGCGATCGAGATTTGCTGCTGCTTCGTTAATCTGCTGTTGTCGAGATTCCTGAGTTTGGCTGAGTTTGGCTTGGGCTTCGTTAATTTGTTGTTGGCGAGATTGCTGAATTTGATTCAGTTTGGCTTGGGCTTCGTTAATCTGTTGTTGCGCTGTTTCGGTGGCGAGTTTTTTGCTGTCGGTGGTGGAAGCGGAGATTGCTCCTTCTTGGTAAAGTTGCGAGTAGCGCTGATCCTCGCTTCTAGCGTTGCGAAGTTCGGCTTGTAGACGGGCAATTGTGGCTTTTTGGGTTTGAATTTCCCCAAGCTGTTCGGCTCGGATACGCGCAATTGTGGCTTGTTGCGCTGTGATTTCGGTGCTGCGATCGACTTCTGTGCGGGCAACGATCGCCTGTTGTGCTGTGATTTCGTTGCTGCGATCGGCCTCTAAGCGCCCAATTGTGGCTTTCTGGGCTTGAATTTCGCCATTTTTGGCTCCAGCTTTGACTTTTGCTAGATTTGCCTGGGCGACGCGCACTTGTTCTTGAGCTTGGTCGAGGGCTGCCGAAAGCCGATCGCGACTGTCGAGAATTGCGATCGCTTGGCCTGTTTTCACTCTGTCTCCTTCTTTCACCAAAAGGCGATCGATCCGGTTTCCTTCCGCTGCACCGGAGGCCGATACTTTGATGACTTCTCCCTTGGGTTCCAGTCGCCCCAAAGCTGTCACTGTGCTTAATTGCGATGCTGTGACTGCTGCGGCTGCGGCCACTGCATTCGGATCTGGTTGGCGCGATCGCCACATTGTGTAGCCTGTAGTTCCCCCCGCAGCAAGGATTGCGACGGCTGCGACAAGTAGAAGTTGCTTAACTAAGGATGGAGTTGAAGATAAGCTTTCTGCTGTTGGTTGGTGTACCATGACATACCTCCGATTGAGGAAATAAAACTAAACCGTTTAGTTCTGATATGTTTTAATACTAAACCGTTTAGTATAATAATGTCAAGACCCGAAATAAAAAATTACCGGAAACAAGGTATGGCAAGGACTAAAGCAATCGAACCAGACGCAGCAGGTGACAAAACTGAGCAGATCCTGCAAGGTGCGATGCAAGAATTTTTAACCCACGGCTATGCGGGGACGAGTATGGACAAGGTAGCGAAGACGGGGGGAGTTTCCAAAGCCACGGTTTATAGCTACTTTCAAGATAAAGAGGGATTGTTTACCGCTTTAGTTCAACGGTTAGCCGCAGAAAAATTCGTTTATTTTGAGGCGGTTCCAGAATCTACAGAACCTGCGATCGCTCTACGATTCGTTGCCACGACTATACTGGATCATGCGAGCCAGGAACCTCATTTTCTCACCTTTCTGAGGTTAGTGATTGCCGAATCAGGGCGTTTTCCCCAGCTAGCCCAGATCTTTGTGAGAAACTTAACGAAGCCAGGGATTGAGCGACTGACTCAATATTTGGCGTCTCACCCGGAGTTAAAATTGCCCGATCCAGAGGCAACGGCGCGGATTTTTATTGGATCGTTGGTATATTTCCAGTTAACGCAGGAGATGATGCACGGCAAAGAAATTATACCAATGGAGCGCGATCGACTGGTCGATGGTCTGCTGCAATTGATTTTGCGATCGGAGTCAAATTCTTAGAGCTTTAGATACCCGACTTCTTGAAGAAATCGGGTATCTAAGTTTTCTGTTTTTTTAGTCAGATATTTTCCCTAACCTTTCCCTCAATTCAGCATCCGATAACTGTGGCAGTTGTTCAGCAAATAATGTCAATTCTGCGATTCGATGCTGTCGGTGTCAAAATCCACAGTCTGGGCAAATCAGCATCATCATAGGGAGTATTTTTTCTTTTCGCCCCCCGCTGCAATTCACCTCGCAAATTCCATATTTATTGTTAATTTTTACTTCAAACACTAAATAGATTTTTGAGCCTTTTCCTCACCCAATCAACAGGACTCTCATCATCTTCTGCCGCATCTACCAGTTGCATTTCTCGCAGTTCCTGTTGTCTCTCGCTGAGTTCTTCTTTATGTTTGACTATTTCTTGAATAATCTGTTCAGATAAATCAGGTCGTTCTGTTAAAACCTTTTGGAAACCTTCTTTATTGATCGCAAACAAAATAGTTTCTTCCAAAGCTCTCACCGAAGCAGTTCTGGGGATTCCCAACATCAAAGAAAGTTCCCCCAAAAATGTTCCCGCACCGAGATTTTTCAAGTGTTTATCAATTGCTTCGACAAAAACCTCCACTGAACCAGAAAGAATCATATAAAAAGCATCTCCTGGGTCGTTTTCTCGGAACAAAAATTCTTGTGGGCGCAGCCGATGACGATATCCAACTTCAATCAATTGTCGCAATTCTAGATCCGTGAGATGTTCAAAATATTTTACCTCTCGCAGCAAATTGCTAAGGGAAGATGGCTTTTTTATCCCCTCGCTCAAAATCGATATCTTCCGGCTATTTTCAAAGATAATTTCCGGCTTAGTTACAGTTCCTTTTTTGTCAAATAGTGACAACAAAAATTCGGGATTTCGCAAATACAAATCTCTCTCATTGGACGGAAAATTGATTCCCTGCTGACGAAAATGGTACTCTATAGCAAAATTTAAAGAACTTTTAATAACTTCTCGATCCGTTGGTCGATCCGTCCACACTAAAAGCTCAAATTTAAAGCAATCATCACCAAACTCCACAAAGAATACTTTCGGATTTGGTTCGTACAATACTCCTGCTTCTGCGTAAGCAATGCTTAACAGAGTTTCTGTTACTAACAGCGGGTCACTATTCTCGGCTACTTCTATGGGGAGTCGTAGACAAAGCAGCGGATTTTGGTAACTCCAGTTAACTATTTTGTGGCTAATCATGTTACTGTTGGGAACTATGACGCTAGAATCGTCGTTAGTTTTGATGATCGTCGAGCGAATCGAGATTTTTTTGACTATTCCCATCAATCCTTCTAATTCCACAAAGTCTCCGACTTTGACAGGTCTGTCTAAAAGCAGTGTCAGTCCGCTGACAAAGTTGGTTGTTAAATCCTGGATTCCGAAACCAATTCCCACTCCCAATCCGCCCGCAACTACTGCAAAAGAAGCGAGGTTAAAGCCAATTTCTTGGATGGAAAATATTACTCCAAAAGCTACGATTAAATAGCGCAGAATAACTGCAATGGCTTCCCGGTTTCCTTCGTCTATTCCTAGTCTGACGAGCAAGCTTCTTTTAAGAAAATTAGTAAAAGTTTGCGATACAATCAGCACAGCCATGAAGGATAGAATCAGTGCCAGAAGTGACCTGAGTGATACAGGATTTACCCCTATTTTAAATAAAGTTGTTGTAAATATTTGTGAGACTTGTGTCGATAACTCTTCGGGTATTGTATTCACAGTTATTAGTTATGGGTTATTAGTTATTAGTTAGTTGTTGATTGCTATTGATAATAACTAACGGCCAATCATTACCAATTACCAATTACCAATTACCAATTACTGGGAACTTTTGTTGATTTTTCGCCGATCGCGCGGACGACACGGATTTCCCATACAAACAAAGCCGGCTGGCATATTTTCAAAGACACTGCTGCGAGCTCCAATTAAGGCATTTGCACCGATCGCAACACCAGGGCCAATGAAGCAGTCGGCGGCAATCCAAACGCCGTTATTAACGATCACAGATGCTGCGATCAACCCAAAGGCTGGATCTTGAGGATCGTGAGTGCCGGTGCAGAGGTAGCTTTTTTGAGAAATGACGCAGTGTTTGCCGATCGCAATTCGCTCCAAACTGTACAATACAACATCATCTCCGATCCAACTATAATCGCCGATTTCAATTTTCCAGGGATAGGTAAAACGCGCTGTAGGGCGGATAATCACGCCAGAACCTATTTTCGCTCCAAATAACCGCAGCAACCACCTTCTGATGCCATTAAAAGGGTGTGGAGTGAGGGGAAATGCGATCGCCTGGACGAACCACCAAAGCAAAATTAGCCAACCAGGTCTGCCGCGATCGAACTTCGATTGATCGTACTTCCGCAAATCAACCAAAGATTCCCCTGTTAAATTTGGTTGGTTGTCGCTAATTGGGCGATCGTTAATTTCAGGATTTGGGGAATTGGCGATCGGCTGTTGCGGTTCCGGGTCGGGAGTTGGCGTATAATGAGTCATCTAATGTTTGATTGAAAATCGGGTTTAGCTGTAAGGATTGCTGCATGATATTTCCAGTTGGGGACAATTTGAACTCTGAAAACACCAAGAATCTCGCACGATGCGACAATCCCAATCCCAAAATTGCCAAAGTGCGACTTTTGCAAACAGCTTTGGTATTGCTTAGTAGCTTTTTTGTCGCAGAGTTAATCGCCGCCACGAGTTCTCACAGTTTGTCCCTATTAGCAGATGCTGGTCACGTTTTGTCAGATGTAGCAGCTTTAGCGATCACTTTGACAGCCACTTGGTATTCGTCATTAGAAAAAAGTAAATCGGTGGATTGTGCGATCGCCCAATCGGCAATTCCTGCACGGGGAGAAATAATTGCTGCCTTAGTTAATAGTATCAGTTTAGTGGCGATCGCGCTGTGGATTGCAGTAGAGTCGATCGCCCGTTTGCTGTCCCCAACCCCCGAAGTAGAAGGACTCCCGATGTTAATTACCGCCATTGTCGGTTTAAGCATCAATTCAATCAACGCTTGCTGCTTACATTCCTGCTGTCACGGCGACTTGAACCTCAAAAGCGCCTTTCTGCACGCCGTTGCCGACATATTTTCGTCGGTTGGAGTAATTTTAGCGGCGATCGCCGTGGCGTGGCTACACTGGAATTGGGCGGACGGATTAATTAGCTTGCTAGTATCGGTATCAATAATTTTACTAACCCTACCATTGCTAATAGAAAGCATCCAGTTGCTGCTAGGAAATGTCTCAGCAATCTCCGCAATTCAAGAACCTTGTGATTGCGAAAAAATCAGCGCCGAAAAATTGCTATTTCCATCCCTCGAAGAACTGATTAAATAATATCTCTTCATCTGCGTTGATCCGCGTTAATCCGCCACCATCTGCGGTTAAGATCCAAAGAAACCGGGTTTTTCCCGAATCTGTGGGCTGTAACGAAGTATCTCGGAAAAACCCGGTTTCTGGGTACCCGTGCGTCCAAAACCAAAATAAATTCATCCTGGTATATAATCAAAATAGAACATAGCGGAATCAAATCTATGTCAACTAAAGCAGAAACGAAGGAAAATAAACAATGAATTTAGAGCAAGCAGTTTTAGATAAGTTGCGCGAATTGCCCCCGAATCAGCAGCAAGAAGTTTTAAATTTTGCTGAATTTCTTCAGCAAAAAACTATGGCTAAACGACCGCTAAAGAGTGTCAAAGGGTTGTGTGCTGACTTAAAAGTAGATATTACGGAAGAAGACATCGCCCAAGCCCGACAAGAAATGTGGGGAAATTTTCCCAGGGAGATTGTTTGATGCCCTCAGTCGTAGCAGATACGCATACCCTAATTTGGTACATTTTTGAACTGCCAAGATTGTCGCCAGCAGCATTGATAGCATTAGAACAAGCGGTTAATCAGGGAAATTTTATCTACTTTTCCGCAATTACAATTGTAGAAATTTCTTACTTGATTGAGCGAGGGCGTTTGGCAGGCGAGGTGCTGAGACGAGTTTTAAATGCTGCGGACGATCCAAATGTGGGGATTCTGCTAGCACCTTTGGATCGCAATATCTCGGCAACTATTCAACAAATTGACAGGGCAACGGTTCCTGATATGCCAGATAGGATTATTGCCGCCACTGCTTTATCTTTAAGTCTTCCGTTAGTCACCCGCGACGCGAAAATTCAAGCGTTAACCACTATTCAGACAATTTGGTGAGTATGGGTGGAATTTACCATGCAAGAGAGTGAGTGGGAGTTTGCGGAAATCTGGGCTGATACTCTGATATCTCCTCCTTATATCCTGATGTTAGTTAAGGAAAAATCAGGAATTTTTTGCATTCACAATCCGGCACAAAACTATAAAGTTATTTTTTCTAGTGACAATTACGAAGCTGCTAAAATGTGGCTGCTAGAGGATGAGTATGAGCGTTTGAATAGTCGCATCTTACAAGAAGTATAAACGCAAAAAACCCGTTTATGACCACTCGCGCACCATCCAATAAACCGGGTTTTCCCCATCTCTTCGCCTGTCACGAAATATTCTCGCAAGCCGTTGTTTTTTCGTTGGATTTACGTTAGGATATAGTAAAGAGGTGAAACTATGCAAATTACAAATAAAAAATTTAGGTTGCGAAGCGGTGCAAATTGGACATCGTTTGAGAAGTTTCGTTTGCAGGGCGCAGAAGCACTGAGTTCGATCGCCAATGGTGTCATTGCTACCCTCCAGACAAAAACAGGACAGTACCGCATTATTGAGGAAAATGACTTTCAAGCAATGTATGGACTAGCC
>JAYTZD010000012.1:0-4636 GCA_043742065.1 Oscillatoriales bacterium | reverse complement strand
ATGCAGATTTTTGTCTAAACTTTAACGATGCTTCACCTCCATTTTGTCGCAATTCTTCCAAATAAGTATTGTACTGGTCTGGATTGCACAAAACTGTCAAATGAGCGTGGTTTTTTGCTGATGCTCTCAGCATTGCCGGCCCGCCGATATCTATGTTCTCAATTGCGTCTGCTAGAGTAACTCCTGGTTTGGCAATTGTCTGTTCAAATGGATACAAATTGACAACGACTAAATCGATCGCCCGAATCTGATTTTCTGTTAAATCTGCGAGGTCTTGTGGCACATCCCGACGTGCTAAAATACCGCCGTGAATGCGCGGGTGAAGTGTTTTGACTCGCCCGCCCAAAATTTCGGGAGAACCAGTATATTCAGCTACCTTGGTGACGGGGATTCCTGCTGCTTTCAGGGCTGCTGCTGTCCCGCCGCTGCTAATTATGTCAAATTCAAATTCTTCTACTAGACTCCGTGCTAAGTCAATTAGCCCGGTTTTATTGGATACGCTCAGAAGTGCTAGACGTGCCATTG
The DNA here is from genome assembly GCA_043742065.1 of Oscillatoriales bacterium. GTDB lineage: Bacteria > Cyanobacteriota > Cyanobacteriia > Cyanobacteriales > Microcoleaceae > Microcoleus. Next base: position 4,111 of record JAYTZD010000012.1, on the reverse strand, counting down.
GTTTGAAGTTGCGATCGCAAAAATAGACAGGTTATATTCTATATCAAATTTGGCGAAATCGGCATTATTGAGTAATTACTCTTATGTTAGATCCCTAACTTCTTAGAGAAGTCAGGGATCTGCGTATTCTGTACTTCTATCCATAACAACTTAAAACACCTCCGCACCCTCCAACTTCTTAACAGTTTCCACCTTTGCCCTCGCCGCCTCCCCACAAGTCTTCGGCGTCGGAAACATCTTCCCAGGATTCGCCAAACCTTTCGGATTAAACACCTCCCGTACCCACTGCATCGTCTCCAAATCTACCTCAGAGAACATATCCGGCATAAAGCACTTTTTATCAGCACCAATACCGTGTTCTCCCGAAAGACTCCCTCCAACTTTCACACAAAGTCTCAGAATTTCCCCGCCCAATTCTTCCACCTTTTCCAGCGCGCCTTCCACCGAATTATCATACAGAATTAGTGGGTGTAAATTCCCATCTCCCGCATGAAATACATTGGCAATTCGATAGCCATATTTCTTGCTCAAGCCCTCAATCTCTTTAAGCACAAATGCCATTTGCGTGCGGGGAATTACACCATCTTGCACATAATAATCTGGACTCAAATGACCTGCTGCCGCAAAAGCAGCTTTCCGTCCTTTCCAGATTTTCAGGCGCGTTTCCAAGTCATGGGCAGTCGTGATATTTCGTGCTCCATTCTGCTTGCAAATTTCAGAAATTCGCTGCTTATTTGTCGCAACTTCCACTTCTAAACCATCGATTTCTATGAGCAAAATTGCCGCTGCATCACGGGGATAACAACCTGTAGCCACAACATCTTCGACAGCATTGATACTGATGTTATCCATGATTTCCATGCCACCGGGAATAATGCCAGCGCTGATAATATCTGAAACCGATTCCCCCGCCGCTTCAATACTGGCAAAATCAGCGAGAAGAACGCAAATAGATTCCGGCGCTTTCAGAATTCTCAAAGTAACTTCTGTCGCTATGCCCAAAGTACCTTCGGAACCGACAAATACACCAGTTAAATCATAACCTGGCATTTCAGGAATTTCGCCACCCACATCGACAATTGAACCGTCGGGAAGCACTAATTTTAACCCTAAAACATGATTGGTTGTTACTCCGTATTTGAGGCAATGAACGCCACCAGAATTTTCGGCAACGTTGCCACCAATCGAGCAAACAATTTGACTAGAAGGATCGGGTGCATAGTAGAAACCAGCACCGCTAACTGCTTGAGTTACCCAGTTATTAATTACTCCTGGTTGTACGACTACTTGCTGATTTTCTAAGTCTACTTTCAAGATTTTTCGCATCAGCGCCGTGACAATCAACACGCAGTTTTCGACGGGTAAAGCACCGCCAGAAAGCCCCGTACCCGCACCTCTGGCCACCCAGGGAATAGAATCGCGATCGCATATTTTGACCACTTTTGCCACTTCCTCCGTAGTTCGTGGCAATACCACCAATGCCGGCCTCTGGCGGTAGCTGGCTAGTCCATCGCACTCATAAACGAGCAATTCCTCGCGACGCTGCACAACGCCGTTTTTGCCGACTACAGCCTCAAATTCTTTAATAACAGGTTTCCAGTTGCGTTCTGTTTCTATTGCTATCATTAGTGATTTTAATTAAGGAACTCTCAATAATATTGTGACAAATTTCTTTAAGGATTGCAATATTGACACTGCGAAGGATCAGCAGTTTCTCTGCCGTTTGGAAATAGTTCTTCTTTAGTATAACTGCAATTTTGGCATTGATAAATTTGCGATCGCACTAACTGAGTCGGAAAATGGCAAAGTCCGCAGAGCAACCCTATTTTCCTTTCAGCAACCTCAAATCCTGGCCAACCGCACTTAGGGCAAAATTGGTGAAACTTTTTCACTAAATCCAGAGTGGCATTTTCGATATTTTTCATCCGAGTTGGATTATACATCGCCCGCATATCTGTTTCGACATGAATTTTACCACTGGATGATTTATTGATAGCAGCGCTAACAGCATCAAATAACTGTTTTTCTGTAACAATTCCCTTGACAATTTCACCATTACCTGTAGCAGCATCACCTATCACAACTAATGCGTGTGCTGGAAATCCCACTGTATCAGCAAAAACTTTTGCTTCTTCTATACTAGAAACTAACTGATGACTGTAGTTAGTTTCCACTGACAAATGTTCCCCAATCACTTCTAGATGATTAGCGACATCTAACAAAATCACAATTTCTCGATTAGCTGCCAGATAGGGCATTCCCGGATGCGGGCCGAAAGTGCCTTCGCTAGCAAAAGCCAGAGTTTCGCCCGCAATTTCCAGAGCTTTTGTTGCTTTTAATCGAACCGCTTCGATTTGAGTGCCTAACCGTTTAACTTCTCTGGTGAACGTGCCAAATTTGTCCGTATCAAAATCGGCAGGTACTATGATTTTTACCCCCAATTCCCGTTCCAAAATCGGAGCCATCACCCGTTCTTTTTGGTGCATAGTAGCAAGAACTGCGACACGATTTAATAATAGATGTGAATTCACAGATTCAGAAAAATTAGACATTTCCTAGCTTCCCCCAGCCACATTCCCAGCTTGACCTTTCAGTACAAAGATTACTCCTGTCATAATTAACCCCACACCTACCAATCGCATCGGTGGTAAAGGTTCGCCAAATACAATGTTGCCACCTAAAACTGTAAACAAGTAACTGATTGACAACAAAGGCGACACTATGCTAAGGTTTGCGCGAGACAGTACAACAATAAACCCTATCGAAGAAACTGCATACAAAGCAAGACCACCTACGATCAGAGGCTCAGTGCCCATTGATATAACCTTTTCAACCAAATTAGCAGCGCCAATGGGCCCTAAATTTTTGGCTCCAGCCTTCAGACTGAATTGACCGGCTACGCCGCACAAAATAGCAGCCAGCAAAAGTAGAAAAACACTTCGACTCATCAATTCACCTACCTAAATAATACAACGCGAAAATTGCGGATATAAAAACTATACCATAAGGAAGAAATAAGATGCAATTAAAGTAATAGCTTCAGCAATTAACTATTTCGTAATTACTTCGGTATTTGCGATACTACTAATAGCTGGGATTAAGTGTCATTAAGTTTTATTAGTCATTAATATCTTAAGTATAGATGCTACAAAAAACAAATATAGCCGCGATCGAGAGTATAAAAAACACATTGCCGACAGATAAAACAGAAGAATACACTCTGGAATTATCCATACTAATGCCATGCTTAAATGAGGCAGAAACATTAGAAATCTGCATAGAGAAGGCACAAAAATCTCTGCGCGAACTCAATATTGCTGGCGAAGTAATTATAGCAGACAACGGTAGCACTGACGGTTCCCAAGATATCGCCACCAGAATGGGAGCCAGAGTTGTTCCCGTAGCAGCCAAAGGCTACGGTAGCGCCCTGATGGGAGGCATCATCGCAGCGCGCGGGGTCTATATTATCATGGGCGATGCTGACGACAGTTACGACTTTTCCAGCCTTGGCGCTTTTGTCGAAAAATTGCGAGGAGGCTGCGATTTAGTCATGGGAAACCGATTTCTAGGTGGCATCAAACCGGGTGCAATGCCGCCGCTGCACAAATACTTAGGAAATCCGGTTTTGACATGGGTTGGGCGGCTATTCTTTTCAAGTCCTGCTGGCGACTTTCACTGCGGGTTGCGGGGTTTCAGAAGAGATGCAATTTTGCAATTAGATTTGCAAACAACGGGGATGGAATTTGCTAGCGAAATGGTGGTAAAAGCCTCTCTATACAAGTTGAAAATCACTGAAGTTCCGACTATTCTGTTTCCCGATGGCCGCAGCCGTCCACCACACCTACGAACTTGGCGAGATGGCTGGCGACACTTGCGATTTTTGCTGCTTTATAGTCCCCGGTGGCTGTTTTTGTATCCGGGTGTGGCGCTGATGATTTGGGGCATAATTGTGGGGATTTGGCTATTGCCTGGTAGTCAAAAGGTCGGGAGTATTAACTTTGATGTGCATACATTGCTCTATGGTGCGATCGCAATTATCATCGGTTTTCAAGCAGTAACATTCGCTTTTTTCACCAAAGTTTTCGCCATCAGCGAGAAACTGCTGCCCGAA
>JAYTZD010000011.1:0-4641 GCA_043742065.1 Oscillatoriales bacterium | reverse complement strand
CGGCGGTTGAAACCGCTTCTACACATACGAAGTCTGCCTCCGCAGACTAAGAGATCGCGGGTTAAGGTTCCCCCCGCGATCGCTTTTTTGTCAATTTTTGTTGACAATCAAATTTTTCATGCTTGCTTTTTCAAAAAATGGGTAAAATGGTAGTGAAAGATACAGAAAATAATTAAATCATCAGGGATCAGCCATGTTTAATACGATTTTGACCCAACAGCGACAAGTCCTCGGAACGTTTTCTAGCCGTGAAGACGCAGGAGAAGCCCTTGATTGTCTAGTGTTTGCAGGCTTTCCGCTAGCTCAGGTGTTCTTGCTGGGGCAAGGCTCTCAGGAACAGCAAAATTCTTTAAATCTTCCCTCAGACTCGTTTGGGGCGATCGCAGGCACTGCAACAGGGCTAAAAAAAGGAATGTTCTTGGGCAATTTGGTTGGAGGTGCGACTGGGCTGATATTGGGAATGGGACTCTTGGCGCTTCCCGGTGTGGGTCAAGTATTGCTGTCTGGGGCGATCGGCTTTACGCTGTTGAGTGGCGGAATTTGCACGGCTGCGGGTGGATTAATGGGGGCTTTGATTGGATTGGGGCTGACTTCAGAGCAAGCTAAAGCCTATCAGCAACAGATTTCTCAGGGTAGTGTTTTGCTAATTGTGGAAGGAATTGAGTCGGAGGTCGATCGGGCTAAATACTTACTCGCAAAGTCGGCGGTATAAACTTTAATCAGTTTAGGCGATCGGATATACAAAAGCCTTTGTTTAGCAATTAGTATGCGATCGACTTGACGGGGAGTTGCGACAGTTTATTGAAGTTTCCTCAGAAGGTTAAGGGCTCTTTCATAGCTATCTTGATCTCCTTGCTGTTGAAATAAATCTGCCGCTTTTTGAAAGTCTTGAATCGCCTTGGGCTTATCTCCAGAATCGCGGCGGGCAACAGCGCGGTTGTGGTATGCACCGGCATAGTTAGGATTAATTCGCAAAGCTTCGCTGTAATCGGCGATCGCAGCCTGAAATTCTCCTAACCTAACGCGGGCAATTCCTCGATTGTAGTACCCTAGAGCATCGTTAGGATTAAGTCGCAAAGCTTCGCTGTAATCGGTTATGGCACGCTGGTTATCTCCTAAGTCATAATAGACAACTCCCCGGTTGATGTAGACTGCGGCATAGTTAGGATTGATTCGCAAAGCTTCGCTGTAATCGGCGATCGCACCCTGTTTGTCTCCCAATTCAGAGCGAAGATTTCCCCGGCTTTTGTAGGTGTCGGCATAGTTAGGATTAATTCGCAAAGTTTCGTTGAAATCTGCTATAGCACCCTGCTTGTCTCCTAAACTGCGGCGGGCAAGTCCCCGGTTGTAGTAGGCTTGGAACAAGTTAGGATTAATTCGCAGAGCTTCGTTGAAATCGGCTACAGCACCCTGATAGTCTCTTAAACTGCGATGGGCAAGTCCCCGATTGTTGTACGCTTGGTCATAGTTAGGATTAATTCGCAAAGCTTCGCTATAATCGGAGATCGCACCCTGGTTGTCTCCTAAATCGCGGCGGGCATTTCCCCGGTTGTAATACAATTCGGCGTCTGACGGATTAATTCGCAAAGCTGCGGCATAATCCGCGATCGCACCTTGGTTGTCTCCTAAATCAGAGCGGGTATTTGCCCTGTTTTTGTAGGCCGTATAGTAGTTAGGATTAATTCGCAAAGCTTCGCTGTAATCGGCGAGTGCACCCTGCTTGTCTCCTAAGTCAAAGCGGGCATTTCCTCGACCGAGGTAGGCATCGTCATAGTTAGGATCGATTCGCAAAGCTTCGTTGTAATCGGCGAGTGAACCCTGCTTGTCTCCTAAACCACGGCGGGCATTTCCCCGACTTGTGTAGGCAAAAATAAAGTTAGGATTAACTCGCAAAGCTTGATTAAAATCGGCTACAGCACCCTGCTTGTCTCCTAAATCAAAGCGGACATTTCCACGGTTGTAGTAAGCAAAGGCATGGTTGGGATTAATTCGCAAAGCTTCGTTGTAATCGGCTACAGCACCCTTGTTGTCTCCTGAGTTCTTGCGGGCAACTCCTCGGTTGTTGTAGGCATTCGCATAATTAGGATTAATTCGTAAAGCTGTGTTGTAATCTGCTAAAGCAGCCTCGTTATCTCCTAAGTCATTTCGATAAATTCCCCGGTTGTTGTAGGCAAAGGCTAAGTTAGGATTAATTCGTAAAGCTTCGGTGTAATCGGCAATCGCACCCTCGCTGTCTCCTAAATAATAGCGAGAAAGACCCCGGCTGTTGTAGGCTTCGGCATAATTAGGATTCAGCGTAATTGCTTGAGTGTAAGCGGCTATAGCACCCGGATAATCTTCTTTTTTATACTTTTCCTCACCTTGTATAAAGAAATCCTCAGCTTTCGTCCCAGCCGCTACAGAAATGCTTGGAACTTGAGCAGATATAGCGACAACTGGGGTTGTTTGTGCGATCGCCATTATGGCAACTGCACCAATTAAGGCGATGGAAATTTTGCGAGAGAAGTTCATGGATTTTACCTATCAATAAAAAGGAGATTTGTTGCAGTTCATTGAAGTTTTTTCAGATGACTAAGGGCTTTTTGATAGTTATCTTTATCTCCTTGCTTCTGATATAAGTCTGCTGCTTTCTGAAAGTCTTGAATCGCACCCTGTTTGTCTCCTAAGCCACGGCGGGCAAGTCCCCCGAATAAAGAAATCCTCAGCTTTTTCTCCTGCCGCCAAATCTAAGTTGTCAATCTGAGCAACATTGCTAAAAAAGCGATCGTTTCCCGCACGGCTGGGTTGACAAAAAAGTACATTTGTGGTAACAAAAACAACTAACCCTGTTACAAGTCCCGTCAAAATTTTGAATTTCATACATAAATACAGATTTTTGATACATCCTGTCACAGCTCAGCCAAATAGACAACACCGAACTTACCATGATGCTAAAGCCGATCGCGCTAAATACTTGCTCGCACAATTTGCAGGAGGGCGTGCAGAAAAAATAGATTAGAGCGGGGAGTATCGATCGGCTATGCTAAAGAGAGAAAACTAATATTGCTCTCAACCTCACAATGCTACTTGTTCCTACGGCTGAACCAATTCCACTTGTAGCTGATGCAAACGGTGTCATCCGTGTTGGTAGAACCCGTGTCACCCTAGATACAGTCATTACAGCTTTTCTTGAAGGAGGTATAGCAGAAGAAATCCGTGAACAATACCCGTCTCTTGAACTTTCTGATATCTATTTTGCGATCGGCTATTACTTGCGACACCAATCCGAAGTTGATTCTTATCTGATGGAACATCAACGTCTTGCCGCAGAAGTTCAGCAGGAAGCAGAAAGGCGTTTTAACCCAGTTGGAATACGCGATCGCTTATTAGCAAGACGCAACCAAAAAGGGTAGTTTTCTATGCTGCGATTCTTGGCTGATGAAAATTTTAACAATCAGATTGTTCGGGGTATTCTGCGACGTAATCCCGATGTTGATATTGTCCGCGTTCAAGATATGGGGTTGATAGAAGCAGACGATCCAACAGTCTTAGAATGGGCCGCGCAGCAAGGGCGCGTGGTATTAACTCACGATGTAGCAACGATGACTAACTTCGCCTACGATCGAATGCAAGCAGGTCTGGCAATGCCCGGTTTATTTGAAGTCAGCCGCCGTGTTTCAGTAGGTTTAGCGATCGAGGAAATTTTGCTAATTGCTGAGTGCAGTCTGGAAGGAGAATGGGAAGGGCAAGTACGATTTTTACCTTTACGCTAACTGCTGTAAAATAGCCCAATTAATGATAAAAATTTTATCTGGCTTAATACATACAATAGATTATTTTAAAGCTTACTGATTGAGAGAACATATGAGCGAATTATCAACCCGTCCAGCCCAAATCACCAAAGTCATTCCCGACAGCATCGCCGCCGAAATGGGATTTGATGCCGGTGACTCAATCGTCGCTATCAACGGTCAAAAACCCCGCGACTTAATCGACTATCAATTCCTGTGCGCCGATGAATTTTTAGAACTCGAAGTATTAGATGTTAAAGGCAAAAGCCACAAGTTAGAAATCGAAAAAGAATACGATGAAGATTTAGGTTTAGAATTTGAAACCGCTCTTTTTGACGGGCTGATTCAGTGCAACAATCGCTGTCCTTTCTGCTTCATTGACCAACAACCACCGGGAAAGCGCGAAACTCTCTATCTCAAGGATGATGACTACCGCCTCAGTTTTCTTTATGGTAGCTATCTGACTCTCACAAATCTGACTCAAAAAGAGTGGGATAGAATCGAACAAATGCGACTTTCGCCTCTCTATGTTTCTGTGCACGCTACGGAACCGGAAGTGCGAATTCGATTGCTGAAAAACCTCCGGGCTGGCAAGATTTTAGAACAAATCCAATGGTTCAAAGAACGCCGCTTGCAAATTCACGCTCAAGTTGTTGTTTGTCCGGGCATTAATGATGGCGAACATTTAGAACGTACTTTGTTAGATTTGGCAAAGTTTCATACGGGAAATATCCCGGCGGTTGCATCGGTGGCTGTGGTGCCAGTTGGTTTAACTCGCTTTCGTCCAGCCGAAGATGAACTAATCGCGGTAACACCGGAAAAAGCGCGGGAAGTAATTGAGCAAGTGCAGAAAATTCAAGTATTGTTGAGC
>JAYTZD010000010.1:0-9117 GCA_043742065.1 Oscillatoriales bacterium | reverse complement strand
CGATTTTGTATCACAACGAGCTTTGGGGGCTGTTGGCTTGTCACCACACGCAACCTAAACGATTTAGCGATCGAGAATTGAAAATTGTGCAATTGCTGGTGGATCAGCTTTCAATTGCGATCGCCCAATCTGCTCTCCTGAGTCAAGCCAGACAGCAAGCTCGCGACGAAGCCATTGTCAACCAAATTAGCAGTTTGCTCCACTCTCCCCTGGAATTGACAGAAATTAGACATACAGTTTTAGAACAAACCGTCAAAGCTTTGCAAGGTTCTGGCGGTAGATTGTACATTGCCCCGGAAGGAGTCGATTGGCCCGCTGAACTTTATACCTGCGGTCAACAGCCACAGAATTTAGAAATTGAAAAAAGCCAGTTCTGGCAAGAAATAATGGGTTTAAGAAACTCAAATATCGCAGCAATTGAACATGATATTAATCCTAAAAAAGACGAGATTTTACCCAGCATAGATTTAGACAAATACCACCAAATCGACTTGACAATTTCTGATCACATTATACCACAAATATATGCTATTTTAGATATTTCTCAAGAACCTAAAATAAAATTTCTATCTTCACAGTTCATAGAAATTTCTATTCGATCACTGCTCGCAGTGCCACTACAATATCGCGAGCAGTGTATAGGCTGTCTCACGGTTTTTCGCAATGAAATAGAAACAGAAACTTTATGGGCTGGACAGCTTGATAGAGAAGCCAGAAACGACCGTCCCCGAAGGTCATTTGCAGCTTGGAAAGAAGTTAAAACACAACAAGGTCGAGAGTGGAACAACGATGAATTGAAGCTAGCGAAATCTTTGGGAACTCACCTATATATGGCGACAATGCAGAGGCGCGTGGAGGCGATGATTCGACATCAAGCTTCTCACGACCAACTAACAGGTTTAGCCAACAAATTGCTGTTTAATGAACAACTATCCCTAGCTGTAGTTAACGCTCACCAAAATACAGAAATACTGGCAGTAATCTTTCTCGATTTGGACGGTTTTAAGAATGTCAATGATACACTCGGTCATGCTGTCGGCGACCAGTTACTCAAAGGTGTAGCTGGACGCTTGACTAACTGTTTGCGTCCAGGGGATTCGATTGCGCGCTGGGGTGGAGATGAATTTACTTTGCTGCTCTACAATATTAGCTGCACCCAGGATGCAGTTGATACTTGCCAGCAGATTCTCCACAGTTTATGTACTCCTTTTTGCTTTGACGAGCAGGAACTTTATATCAAAGCTAGCTTGGGAATTGCTTTGGCTCCTTACGACGGGGAAGATGCCGAAACTTTGCTAAAAAATGCTGATGCTGCTATGTATAAAGCGAAACAGAAAGGTCGGAATAATTATCAATTTTACACGAGAGCGATCGGCAACAAAGCATCGGAGCGGCTGAGATTAGAAAATCATCTTTACAGAGCTCTCGAAAATTCTGAATTTTTGCTGCACTACCAGCCGCAAATAGACATAAATACTGGCAGAATTGTGGCCGTAGAAGCTCTGGTTCGCTGGGAGCATCCCGAACGCGGGTTTATGGCTCCCGATCAATTTATTCCCTTAGCTGAGGAAACAGGATTAATCTGTCAGATTGATGAGTGGGTGCTGCGAACTGCTTGCTTGCAAAGTCGAGCGTGGCAATTACTGGGACTGCCACCGATGCGGGTAGCTGTCAATTTATCTGCCCGTCAGTTTCAACAAAACAACACGGTAAAAACCATCGCTAAAATTTTGTCGGAAACTGGGCTAGATGCGGAGTATTTGGAAATAGAAATTACTGAGACTATTGCCATGACAGATGTGAATTTCACTGTGTCTGTATTGCAGGAGTTGCAGCAAATGGGAATTCTGATTTCTCTGGACGATTTTGGGACTGGTTATTCTTCGCTGTGGTCTCTCAAACACTTACCACTAAACAATTTAAAAATAGATCGATCGTTCGTGGCTGATTTGATCAATGGCAGCAGCGGTGCTGCTATTGTGAAAATGGCGATCGCCTTGGGACAAGGGTTGAACCTAAAGGTGATTGCTGAGGGAGTGGAAACAGCGGAACAGTTGGAATTTTTAGATTTGCTTCAGTGCGATATGGCTCAGGGTTACTTCTTTAGCAAGCCAATATCGGCGGCGGCGATAACGCAATTGTGCATGGAGAATAGAGTATGGAAATTGATTTGTAGTCCCAAATGCAATTAGGTTTAACTGTTAACAGAAATTAGGAGACCGCGAGTAGAAATTAGGAGACGGCAGTGCCGTGTCCCTACGCCAGATTAATTGTAGGGAAACGGCACTGCCGTGTCCTCCGTTTAGATCATTCCGATGCAAACGGATTTGATATGATATAACTCTTCAACCAACCAAGCCAGAACGGAGGGCGAGAACAGCAGCTTGAGTGCGGTCATCAGCGCACAATTTGTTCAAAATATTGCGGACATGAGTTTTGACAGTACCAACAGTAATGTAGAGTTTTTCGGCAATGGCAGCATTGCTGTAACCCTGTACAATTAGCTCCAAAACTTCTAATTCTCGTCCCGTTAAAGGGTAAGTTTCAATGATGTGAGTAAATTCTGGTTCAGCAGCTTTAATTGTAACTTTTTTCCCCTCTGATTTAGGGTTCTCCGGGGCAGATTCTTTGGTACGAGCTTGTTTCAGGACTATGCGAGCGATCGCTGGATCAATCCAAGAGTTGCCTTCGTGAGTTAGTTTTACCACGTTTAACAACTGGTCGAAACTGATATCTTTCATACAGTAAGAGTCAGCGCCGGCGGCAAAAGCTGCGAGCACTTCCTCTTCATTGTCTTGAAAGGTTAGGATTAATACCTTAGTGTCTGGATCGGATTTTGGCGCGATCGCACTTTTGAACTTTTGGGTCAGTTCAATGCCGTCAAAATCAGGCAAACCAATGTCTACAATTGCCACGTCAGGCTTGGAAGACTGAAGCAGTTTCAATCCCTCTGTAGCGTTAGCCGCATCCCCCACAACTTCTATGCTGTCACTCTGTTGTAAAGCTGTGCGGATACCAACTCTAGTCAGGTCATGGTCTTCGATTAAAGCTACACGAATTTTACTCATTTTTTTTGCTAATTCCCTGCTGAAATTTTAAGATATTGCCAAGTAAATCTATTGAGTTAAGTCGATTTGAGAATGTGCCTTGCCACCTGGTTGGCCCGTGAAGCGAAGCTATCCCGATCGCACGCGCGTTCTCGTTTCTCGCAGGGGTTCCCGAATGGTAGGGTAATCGAGCATCTTGATTCAAGCATACTCAATGAGTTGCACTATTGCAAATTAATTTTCCAGTTATTCAGATGTGTTCGCTAATTCGTCCCATCACAGGTATACTGTCGAGGTTTTCGTTAATTTAATTATCCGATTGTCCGCCCCTTGATAGAGGTAAACAGCTCGATAATTGGATAAGTTTAAAATATACGAATTTGTGAGGCACTTAGGCAGTCAAAATTAATCGAGCTAGCAGCATGACGATGATAGCGATCCTAAAAAGATAGCCAAGAACAGGTATCCTGCCTATTCCACAATAATTATGGGAGATGTCTATTTAGTGGTGCTAGCGTTAATGATGAATGCTTATTTATAAAATGAAGTTATGACTCATGATTACAGAAACCAATCTTTTCAATCCGAGCGGGTAATGGAAATTACCGAAAAGCAAGAACAGCTTTTGGAGTTGCAAAATCAGCTTTTGCTTCGCCAGCAAGCAGAACTAGACAATCAACACCGGCGCATTCAACAGCAAAACGTGCAACTACTAGAAGCAGCCAAATTAAAATCACAATTTTTGAGAACAATGTCTCATGAATTGCGAACTCCCATGAATGCAATTATCGGCTTTTCACAATTGCTGCTGCGCCAGGAAAAACAACTGTTGACTGTTCAGCAGAAGGATTTAGTGGGACGTATTTTTAAGAATGGCAAAAACCTGCTAGTGCTAATTAATGATATCCTCGATATCTCCAAAATCGAGACTTATAGGACTGAATTAGAAAATACTGAATTTGATTTGGCACAGTTGGTAATAGCTACCGCCCTGGAATTAGGAACTCAGGTGACAGACAAAAATTTGGCACTGTCTGTGAGCGTATGTTTACAGGAACGTTTGATAGTTAATGACAAGTCGCGCTTGCGGCAAGTTTTGGTCAATCTAATTTCCAATGCGATTAAATTTACCCATCAGGGAAACATTGGTATTTCTGTGCGAGAATTAACGAGCGATCGACTAATGATCGCCGTCACTGATACAGGAATTGGGATCACCGAAACCGAGTTACCCCATATTTTTGACAAGTTCTACCAAGTCGATCGAACTACAACTCGCCAATATCCGGGCATTGGTTTAGGACTATCTATTAGTGCATCTTTAGTGAAAATGATGAATTGCACACTTACGGTACAAAGTCAAGTAGAAAAAGGTTCAACATTTCGGATCGAATTGCCACGACAAATCAAATAAATTGAGAAATATTTAGATAGACTTTATAGCGGGCTAAAATGGAGAATCTCAAATCGCAGGAATTTTCGGGTGAAGGAAGTTATTAAAAATTGGTCAGAGTATACAAGGAAGCGATCGATCGCACCTTTGTTACTGTCGGTGTTGTGGTTGTGCGCGATCGCTTGGGTAGCTTTCGTCTGGAATCTAGGCAATATCGGCTTGGTTGATGAAACTGAGCCTCTGTTTGCTGAAGCTGCTCGCCAAATGACGGTGAGAGGGGATTGGATCACGCCCTATTTCAACGGCGATACCAGGTTTGACAAGCCGCCGTTGATTTACTGGCTGATGGCGGTGGCTTATCGTGCGATCGGGGTGAATGAGTGGGCTGTGCGTCTGCCGTCGGCTTTATCCGCGATCGCCCTGACTTGCCTTGGATTTTATACCTTATGGAGATCGGAAGAAGAAGGAAGTTCGGCAACGGATTTTGTAACGGATTTAACGGATGTCAGAAAGCAGGAAGAAGAGCACTCTAAGGATTCCGACACGGATACACGGATGAATGTAATTGCGTTTCCTCCCCCACTCTCCCACTCCCCCACTCTCCCACTCCCCCACTCCTCCTCTCCCCCCCTCTCTCACTCCCCGATTCCCCCACTCTTCTTTTCTACTCCTTGGATTGGTGCGGCACTGATTGCGCTAAATCCGCAAACTATTGCCTGGGGAAGAACTGGCGTTTCTGATATGCTATTAGTCAGTTGTATGTGTTCGGCACTATTAGCATTTTTCCTCGGTTATACCTTAGAAGAAGAGAGGGAAAAAGCCGGATTTTCGACTCTTCCCCCTTCTCGATTTCCCAATAAGTGGTATCTGACTTTTTATGTCCTAATTGCCTTAGCAATTCTGGCTAAGGGGCCTGTGGGAATTGTGATTCCAGGGCTGATTATTGGCTGCTTTGCGCTTTACTTGGGCAATTTTCGACAACTTTGGCAAGAGATGCGTCCGGTGTCGGGAATCTTGATTATTCTGGCGATCGCGCTACCTTGGTTTATTCTGGTTATTTTAGCTAACGGTCAAACTTATATTGACAGTTTTTTTGGATATCACAATTTCCAACGCTTTACTCAAGTGGTGAATCGGCACTCAGCGCCTTGGTATTTTTACTTTTTTGTAGTGCTACTTGGTTTTGCGCCTTGGTCGATTTATTTGCCAGTTGCGATCGCCCGTACCCGTTTTTGGCAGCGTAGTTACTGGCGTCGTCAACCGCGATCGGCTCAATTAAGCTTATTTGCCTTATTTTGGTTTGGCTGTATCTTTGGGTTTTTCACAATTTCCGTGACAAAGTTGCCTAGTTATGTATTGCCTTTGTTGCCAGCCGCTGCGATTTTGGTAACGCTGCTGTGGGGGGATATTATTGCAGCGAAAGCATCAGCAGAAAGAAGAGTAAAGTTAGATGAAAAACCGAATTCTCTCCCACAGTCGCTGTTAGTTACATTCATTTTTAACATCGTATTTTTATTGATTTTAGCGGGAGCAATTTTCTACTGCTACAATTGGCTGGGAGACGATCCAGCGATGCCGAATTTTCCGCAAGCACTTCAACAGTCGGGATTGCTGATTGTCGGCGGTGCGATTTGGATAATTACGGCGGGGGCGATCGCAATTTTGCTCTGGAAACGTCAGCAACGCTGGATTTTGGTTGCCAACTTCATTGGATTAGTCGCCTTTATCATCTTTGGCTTGACTCCTGCTTACAATTTAGTTGATATCAATCGCCAGTTACCACTGCGACAACTAGCACAGGTTGCCGTTGAACAAAAACTGCCAGGGGAAGAGTTTATGATGATTGGTTTTGCGAAACCGAGTGTAGTTTTCTATTCCCATTTACCAGTGACTTACTACCGACTGCCCAAAGGTGCGATCGACTACATTGAAGAATCTCATGACAACCAAACTTCTTCGTCTATTTTGGTATTAGGATACCCAGATAAATTTGTGCAATTTGGATTGTTGCCAAATGAATATCAACTGTTGGAGAGTCGTGGCTCTTACCAACTCGCAAGGGTTCCCAGAACAGCCTTTCGATAAGGTATGATGTTGAAGCTACAGAAAATTTTTCACCAATTACCACGAAATGAATCTCAGAAGAATCTTGACTGTTGCGATTAATGTATTTTGGGAAGTAATTCGCGATCGCATTCTTTACCTAATTATGATTTTTGCACTGTTGATGGGAGCAACCGTGCGTTTGATACCCGAATTGGCGGCAACAACAGAGAAGAAAATCATTTTAGATATCGGCTTAGCTGCTATTAGCATCCTCGGTTTAATCGCCACTGTATTTGTGTCTACCGGATTGGTGAACAAAGAAATTGAAAAAAAGACTGTTTACCTATTAATTGCCAAGCCGATAAGTCGTGCTGAATTAATTGTTGGTAAGCACTTCGGGCTGTCGGCGGTGCTGGCGGTGCTGGTAGCTGCAATGACTGTTGTTTATCTGGTTATTCTGAGTTTAAGTCGCATTCCTTATCCTGTGAACAGCATTTTAGTAGCTTCATTATTCATCTGGTTTGAGCTGTCTTTGATGGCTGCCATCGGAATTTTGTTGGGAGTTTTCAGTAGTTCTCTGTTGGCAACTTTACTGACATTTGGTGTTTATTTAATGGGACATTCAACTCGAGATTTAGTCGCGTTGGGCAAGTTGACCAAAAATCCTGGCATTGAACAATTAATGATGGGACTTTATCTGGTTTTGCCAGATTTGGAGCGATTCAATTTGAGAAATGATGCTGTTTACGGACAAGTTCCTTACTTAGCAGCTCTGATCACAAATATGGGCTATGGTTTGCTGTATGGGGTGTTAGTGCTCTCAATTGCGATCGGCATATTTTCCCGCCGAGAATTTTAGAACTGAGGTTATGCACCTGCAATGGGTGCAGTAAAATTGAATTTTCAGGCTAGAATATAGACAAGCTTATCGATCGCCAATCTCGACTAAAACTCAAACTTTTATTGGTAAAATGAGGTGTCCTATGACTGCTGTAATTCACAAACCAATATCACAGCTAAAAATTACCTGGCCCCTGCTACCCGATGATTTTATCCTACCAGATGACCCCGTGGAAAATATAGAACATCCTTTAATTGCTAATGGTTTGCGCCAGTCTCTAGTGGATTCCCCGGAACTAATACAAGACGCACTAATAGTTTCTAATTTTGCTTTGTGCGCGGCTGTGGACGATCGCACTATTTGCAAAGCCCCAGACTGGATGTACGTGCGCCCCGTGCAACCTTGGCCTCACAATGAACCGCGCCGCAGTTATACTCCTCATACCGAAGGAACAGTGCCTTTGATTGTGATGGAATTTCTGTCAGCTACTTACGGCGATGAATACTCTGTCGAACGTACAGAAGGAATTGGCAAATGGTTTTTTTACGAACAAGTAATCAAAGTTCCTCGCTATGTTATTTTTCGACCGCATACAGGCAGAATAGAAGTTCATGCCCTAGAATCTGAGCGTTACGACAATCAAAATCCCGATGAAAACGGGCGTTATTTGATACCTGGATTAGATCTATTTTTGGGAGTTTGGCAAGGAACTCGCGAAGGTAGAACAGGAAATTGGTTGCGCTGGTGGAATATGGCTGGAGAGTTGCTTTTGTGGCCGGAAGAACGAGCTGAAAATGAACGCCAGCGGGCGTTTGCCGAAAGCCAACGGGCTGAAAACGAGCACCAGCGGGCCGAAGCAGAAAGCCAACGGGCCGATCGCGAACAGCAAGATAAAGAGTCAGCTCAGACTCTATTGGAACAGGAAAGACAGCGCAATCAAGAGCTTTTGGCACGATTGTCCGCCCTCGGCATCGATCCAGAATAGGATTAGAAGGAAGAAGGAAGAAGGAAGAAGGAAGAAGGAAAACCGATCGAGATATACTTTCTTCATCTTCCTTTATTTAGCAGGCTTTCTTAATCATCTGTTTGTCACAAAAAATTGAAATCATGTTAGTCGAAAAACTCGAAAAATTAACAAATCTGTTTGCACAAATGGATCGGGCGCTGATTGCCTACTCTGGTGGCATTGACAGCACATTGGTGGCAAAAATTGCTTTTGACGTCTTGGGCGATCGCGCTTTGGCGGTGACAGCAGTTTCCCCATCTTTATTACCAGAAGATTTAGAAGATGCGCGGATTCAAGCAGCAGAAATTGGGATTGCCCACGAAGAGGTAGAAACTCAGGAAATGGCCAATCCTAATTATACTTCTAACCCAGTTAATCGCTGCTATTTTTGCAAAAGCGAACTGCACGATACTTTGAAACCGCTAGCACTCGCAAAGGGCTATCCTTATGTAGTGGATGGCGTTAATGCTGATGATTTAAAGGATTATCGTCCGGGGATTGTAGCAGCAAAAGAACGGGGCGCGCGATCGCCTTTAGCAGAAATAGGCATTGCTAAATTTGAAGTGAGACAATTGGCAAAAGAATTAAATTTGCCTTGGTGGGACAAACCAGCACAGCCTTGTCTGAGTTCGCGCTTTCCCTACGGCGAAGAAATCACCGTAGCAAAGTTGCAAAGAGTGGGGCGCGCTGAACGGTATTTGCGGCAGTTGGGGCTGAAAAATCTGCGAGTGCGATCGGATGGAGACACCGCGCGCATTGAGTTACCCGCAGAGGAAATTCAGGA
>JAYTZD010000009.1:0-20206 GCA_043742065.1 Oscillatoriales bacterium | reverse complement strand
CGCCTTCAAAAGACCAGTAGCCTGGATCGACGTTACCTTCACCGGTAATGCTCCAACCACCCCAAGAACCGGTGACTCCCAAACGAGTCATGAAGGGTAGTACGAACATCCCTTGACGCCACATCGGGTTCAGAACTGGATCTGTGTGATCAAAAATTGCTAGTTCGTAAAGGGCCATCGAGCCGGCCCAACCTGCCACGAGGGCAGTGTGCATTAAGTGTACAGAAATCAATCGACCTGGGTCATTTAAGACGACTGTGTGTACGCGATACCAGGGTAATCCCATTGACTGCGCTTCTCCAACGTGTAAGTGATGATGTCTATTTTGAATCAAAAATCAGATTTTCTGTCCCCAGCAGTTACCTGTGGGGCTTTAAATTCTGTTTTTTGCCTTCTGCTTTCTGCCTTCGAGAGTGAAGGCGTAAAAATGAAAGTTATTTAAAGAAGTGTATCGAGTCTTAGAGCCGATTGCAATATCTCGGCCTTACATTGGTTGGGGGTTGCCGATTTGAAAATTCATCGAGATGGCCCCAAGGCGATCGATCACTTGGTCAGCATCGATCAGTCTGGTCAAGACGACACTGCCGATATTTTTAGCCGGATCTGTATTGTCAGCGGGGGCTGTAGGTTTTACTTCTACCATGAGAACGGCATCTTCGACGCGGTAGAGCCACATTTTTTCCTTTTGGTCCCAGAGACAGACGCTGAGTTGTGTAATATCCGGTTGGCGTCTCCAGCCGGCATCTGTCCACAAACCACCGACTCCCCAGACGCGCCCCACTATCCAACCGTCGGATAAGAAGAAATATTTCACTTGTGTACGCTTGTTGAGTTTTTTTTGTCTAACATAGCGCAAAATTGCCACAGTCTCATTACCCCGCCTCCCAATCTTCAATCTGTAGCCCTTGTACTCTGCTAAACTCCCTAACATTATGAGTGACTAAGATTAAATTATTTGCCAAAGAAATAGCAGCAATTTGCAGATCGTTTGAGCCGATCGGAGTTCCCAAACTTGCCAAATCTCTCCTAATCTTGCCATATATTTCCGCACAAGCATCATCAAACGGCAGAGAAACGAACTGACTTAAAAAAGATTTTTGTACATTTAAACTCTTTTGGGGGTTATTGCTACCCATCGCTCCGTAAAATAACTCGGCTTTTACCACAGAACAAACCCCAATTTTATGGGCTACCACAGTATTAAAATGAAGGTCGATACTAGGCGACCTACCCTTTAAATACATGATACAAACATTAGTATCTAGCAAATAAACCAAAGAGCTATTACTCATCAAAAACCCCCACCATATCGTCATCCATTTCATCAGAAATTCCCCAGCCATCATCATCAAAATCAATATCCGCGCAACTCCCAGACAGATTTATCAATCCTGAAGAATGCAGCATATTATTTTGCCTGAAAAATTCCTTCAAACCTGCCTCGTCGCCAATATCGAGCATCTCCTTTAACTCATCCAAATCGATTAACCCATCGCGAAAAGCACTTAAGACTAAATCTCTCAGAATTTTTCGTGACAAATCCCCCCATTTATCCTCGATCTTATCTACTAACGTATCGGGTAAATTAACTGTAATTTGCATATATTAAAAACCCCCTCGCTCTCCATTTATATTTTAGTTGCTCAAACCACATCTCCCAACATCGCCCTAATATCCGACTCCAAATATTTAATATACCGCTCGCTTGGTGCATGGTATATGGGTGCGTGCACAAGTATTGATAGGCGAGGATTCCCAAGACGATACCAAAGCCAAATGTGGGTATCTAGTAAGAGTTTCATGACAGGACATCCCAAGTTACGAGGTTAGAGGTTGGCTCGATGATATCTCCGATAATTTTGCCGCTATCTTTGGCAGATCCGAAGGCTGCTCGTTTACTTTTTTTGATGGGGGAGATAATGGCAACAGGCCGATCGTTTTGGGCGATGGTGATGGGTTTGCCTGTTTGTATGGCTTGGGTGAGTAGGGCTTGGATGGTTTCGGGAAGGTCGGAAAGGGCAATCTGTGTCATGGTGTTGATTATGAATATTGTTATTCGATCGACTACTGGCTATAATATGCTATGTAAGGCATAATTTACCCAGATGATATGGAACATTGACTTTCACTCTGATTTTTACTCTGAGTTTACCGAATTTTCCACTGATGTCAGATTAGAGCTTTTAGCAAAACTCACACTGTTACAAGAATTTGGTCCAAACCTCAAGCGTCCTCACGTCGATACTCTCAATGGTTCTGCCTACACTAATATGAAAGAACTTAGGTTTCAGGCGGCTGATGGAGTTTGGCGAGTCGTTTTTGCATTTGACCCCGGCCGCTCTGCGATTCTGTTGGTAGCTGGGGACAAATCTGGTAGTAGTGAGAAGCGATTTTACCAGCAACTAATTAAGATAGCAGATAGTAGATTTACTGGCCATTTGAATAAGTTAATGGAGCAAGAAACAGATGACAATTAGTCTGAAGACTATTATGGAGAATTTGCCTCCCGAACAACGAGCAATAGTCGAAAAGCGATCGGCTGAATTAATGGCTGAAGAAATGACCTTGCAAGATTTACGAAAAGCCAGGAAATTCACACAGATTCGCATGGCAGAATTATTAAATATGCGTCAAGAAAATGTCTCGCGACTCGAACGCCGTGCGGATTTGTTGGTATCTACTTTGCAAAGTTATATCGCGGCAATGGGTGGGGAGTTGTCATTTGTCGTAGAATTCAAAGATCGACCACCGGTAAAAATTACTGGATTAACATCAATGCTTGAAGAGGGAAGCTATACTAATGGAGAGAAAGAGTTTTAATTGACAAAACTAAAACCTAATTTTGCTAGATGTCTATTATTCAATCTAAAATCTAAAATCTAAAATCGAATGACCGCACAAACACCAGTACAATTCCAAGACAGTTTCGACATCATCGTAGTTGGTGCCGGACACTCTGGCTGCGAAGCCGCCCTCGCCACTTCTCGCCTCGGTTGTCGCACTCTTTTACTCACCCTCAATCTCGACAAAATAGCGTGGCAACCCTGCAATCCCGCTGTCGGTGGCCCGGCTAAATCTCAACTTACTAATGAAGTGGATGCGTTAGGCGGCGAAATTGGCAAAATGGCCGATCGCACTTATCTACAAAAACGCATCCTCAACTCTTCACGAGGCCCCGCAGTGTGGGCGCTGCGAGCACAAACAGACAAGCGGGAATACGCCGCTGTCATGAACAATATTGTTGAAAATCAAGAGAATTTGACCATCCGCGAAGCGATGGTGACAGACTTAGTTTTGGGCAAAAACGAAGAAGTAATCGGAGTTGAAACCTACTTCGGTGTCGCCTTTGAATGCAAAGCCGTAATTCTGACCACAGGCACTTTTTTAGGCGGCACAATTTGGGTCGGAAATAAGTCGATGCCAGCCGGACGCGCCGGAGAATTTGCCGCCGTTGGTTTGACAGAAACTCTGAATCGTTTGGGCTTTGAAACTGGCAGGTTGAAGACTGGAACTCCGGCAAGAGTTGACAAACGGACTCTCGATTATACTAACCTGGAACCGCAGCCGGGAGATGCCGATGTCCGCTGGTTTAGTTTCGATCCAGAAGTTTGGGTGGAACGGGAACAAATGCCTTGTTATCTAACTCGAACTACGCCAGAAACTCATCAGTTAATTAGAGACAATTTACACCTTTCTCCAGTCTACGGCGGCTGGGTTGATGCGAAGGGGCCGCGCTATTGTCCGAGTATTGAAGATAAGATTGTCCGGTTTGCAGATAAGGAAAGTCACCAGATTTTTATTGAACCGGAAGGTAGGGATATTCCCGAACTTTATATCCAAGGTTTTTCGACTGGTTTACCGGAAACTTTGCAGTTGCAAATGCTGCGGACTCTTCCCGGTTTGGAAAAGTGCGAGATGATGCGTCCGGCTTATGCTGTGGAGTATGATTATTTGCCGGCAACTCAGTGTTTCCCAACGCTGATGACTAAGAAGATCGAAGGGCTGTTTTGCGCGGGTCAGGTGAACGGTACGACTGGATATGAGGAGGCGGCGGCACAGGGGATTGTGGCGGGGATTAATGCGGCTAGATTCGCGAAGAATCAGGAGATGATTGTGTTTCCGCGCGAGCAAAGTTATCTAGGGACTTTGATTGATGATTTGTGTACGAAGGATTTGCGGGAACCTTACCGGATGTTGACTTCGCGATCGGAATATCGGTTATTATTGCGATCGGACAATGCTGACCAACGCTTGACTCCGGTGGGACGGGAAATTGGCTTGATTGGCGATCGGCGTTGGGAGTTATTTGAGCAGAAACAAGCTAATATTGTGGCGGAGAAGAAACGCTTGTATTCGACGCGGGTGAAGGAGCATGAGGAATTGGGTAAGCAAATTTTAGCTGAGAGTCAACAATCGATTAAAGGTTCGATTACTCTAGCTGATTTGTTGCGTCGTCCTGGTTTTCATTACGTTGATTTGGAACGCTACAATTTAGGTGATTCTAGTCTGAAGTTGGCTGAGAAAGAAGGTGCAGAAATTGATATCAAATATTCGGGCTATCTGCAAAAACAACAAAATCAAATTGATGAAATTGTGAGACACGAACGCCGACAATTGCCTGGGGATTTGGATTATATGGCAATTACAACTCTCTCGAAGGAGTCGCGGGAAAAGTTGACTAAGGTGAGGCCGCTGACTATTGGCCAAGCATCGAGGATTGGTGGGGTGAATCCGGCTGATGTGAATGCTTTGTTGATTTTTTTGGAAGTGCGAAACCGTCAGCAGCCTGCTGGTGTGGGAAGATAATATGCGTAGGCTGAGCGAAGTCGTAGGCTGAGCGTAGTCGTAGGCTGAGCGTAGTCGAAGCCGGAATATGTGGTTTCGACTACGCTCAACCACCGGAAAGAGCCGTATGCTGAGCGAAGTCGTAGGCTGAGCGTAGTCGAAGCCGGAATGTGTGGTTTCGACTACGCTCAACCACCGGGAAAAGTCGTAGGCTGAGCGTAGTCGTAGGCTGAGCGTAGTCGAAGCCGGATTTGTAGTTAGCTCAATCAATGGGAGACAGTCAACTATGGCTTATCTGTATATTCTTGAATGCGCCGATGGTTCTTTCTACACAGGAAGTACAAAGGATTTACCGCGTCGTTTATGGGAGCATCAAAACGGTTTGGGCGCAAACTATACAAAGAAACGGCTACCTGTCAATTTGGTGTATGCAGAGGAGTTTGAGCGTGTGGATGATGCTTTTTATCGTGAACATCAGGTTCAGGGTTGGAGTCGAGCAAAGAAAATTGCTCTGATTCAAGGAGATTGGGAGCGGGTGCGTATTTTGGCAGAGTGTCAGAATGAGTCGCACTATCGGGGGATGGAGGTTTCGACTACGCTCAACCACCGGGAAAAGTCGTAGGCTGAGCGAAGTCGTAGGCTGAGCGAAGTCGTAGGCTGAGCGTAGTCGAAGCCGGAATGTGTGGTTTCGACTACGCTCAACCACCGGATGTAACCTAAAATCTTAATTCATACTCAATAGTTCCTCGATTGTCTCCTTGAAAATCAGTAGAACCGCGCAACAAAACTTGGTCATTCAAACGATACCGCAAATTAAATTCTGTTGGCTGATTAGCAGACAAAACTCGGATGATGGTAGCTGAAAGATTGCGCGTAATGTCGCCGCCAACTTCCAAACCCACACCGAGTGAACCCGCAGCGGAACCCGAACTCGCGGTTTGCGTTTCTCCACCCCCAATCCGAGTTGGAAATAGACGGAATTCAGTCAATCCTGTGGCGTTAGTAATCACAGATTGAAGGTTGCCAAATAAGCCTGCACCGGCTAAATTTGCGATCGCCAGTGTACTGTCTCCCCGTCCCAAAGTTTGCACGAAACTGCCGCCTAACAAGGCTACAATCTCTATTTCCGATCGATTGGGAGAACTTCTCAACTCCAGACTATCAGACAACTGGGAAGCTTTTCCCTTTACTAGGGCTTGAATTCGCACACTCCGCACATTGCCAAAACGTGTCGGTTCGTCTGCTATTTCTGATGCTACAGAATTTCCCGGAGTCCGAAATCTGGTTACTTCTTGTACCGAAGTCGCCAATCTCACATCCAGTGTCGGATCAAGTCCTTGGGATGGTACAAAGGTAGCAGTTTGGGGATATCCCCGATCGAGCTTAAACTGTGTCGTAAACAAATTTACCGCACCCGAAGTCAGTCGAATTGTACCCTCCGGGCGAATATCATCCAGAGTACCATTGACTGTCAAACCCCCAGTCGCCTGAAAACTCAATATCGGCGCACTTGTAACTTTAATTTTGCGCCCTAAATTTAACTGCAAATTGTTTAAACCGACTTCCAAGGAAGGAGAAGCAGACGAGGAAGTCGCAGTCGTAGTCGCAGCAGAAGTCTCAGTTTTAGGCGCAGTAGAAGCAGAAGAGGCTAACTTTGTGTTACCACCGCCATTGGGCAAAAACACCTCGCCATCATACAGTTCAATTTTGCCAGTCAACTGCGGCCGCAAAGCTGTGCCGATCGCCTGTACTTGACCAATCACCTTGCCACGGTACAATCCTTTAAGGTCCAAACCTAACTTATCTAAATTTACCGCCAAGGGAGTTGTCGCATCCACATCGCCCTCGGCAAAAGGCACTGACAGCGGAATCACACCTTGGGCGACAATTTCTCCTTGCTTCAATTGTCCCCGAATGCCTTCTACCCGAATGCGATCGCCCTGAAAGCGCACCGCCCCAGTCAGCCCTGTCAGCGGTTCTGAGAAGGCTCGCGCCCGGACGGTGGCATTTTCAAAATGAGCACTTCCTTCAGCTACAGGCCGTTCTAGGGTTCCTGAGACGCGAATTTGCACCTGTCCCTTACCACTAATCCAAGCAACTTGCGGAGTCAAGACATTAATAATGGCTAATCCTTCATTTTGCAAATTTGCACGCAAATCGATTTGATTGCTATCGGCTTTGACTGTGGCAAAAGGCAACTCAAAGGGCAAACTTCCCTGGACTTCAATCGGTTCAGTTTGAGTCACTAAAGCGCTACCACCAAAATTCAGGCGGGCGTTGCTGTAACTGAAACTGCCATCGGCTTTTTTAATCGGTTCTCTGTTTAGCGTACCGTCTTGTAAACTCAATTCTCCGGCCAGTTGCGGATTTGCTAAAGTGCCGGCTAAGTTTGCCCGCAGATTCAAATTGCCGGTGACGTCCACAAAGGGCAATTCCACCAGTTTTGCTAATTCTTCGACTGGTACATTTTCGACGCGCAACTGTCCAGATTGAGCTTGTTGGCCCAGTTGTCCCGAAAACCCGATCGCACTTTTGCCCGATCGAATTTCTAGAGGTAGGATAGTTAGAATCCCATCTTGGAAACCTCCTTCAATGCTGAATTGTTGGGCGACATATTTGCCCCACTGCCAATTATCACCTTTGACATTAAATTGAGCTTTGATTCCGGTTTGCAAAGAACCAGCGACGGCTATTTCTCCGCCGAAAGTTCCTTGCAATTGATTCAACGGAGGTAATTTTTCGGATGATTGAATAGCTTGCTGCTGTTTGAGAAGTTCTTCAATTTCTACCAACCGTTGTAACTGTTCGATTAGCGGGGCTTCGGCTACTCCGACTGCGACAGTTTGGACATCGGCGGCTTTACCGTAAACGGGAGGTTTTAAACCTCTGGCCAAATCGCCTAAATTGAAATATTGCAAAGCGGCTAAAACTTGTTGCAGATTTCCCTGCTGGATATTCACTTTCCCGGCAAATTCTGGATTAGCGCCTGCTTTAATGTTGCCAGAAATTAAGTATTGACCGGTGCCTTGGCGGAAAATGCCGTTGTTGAGAGTGGCATTACCGTTAGCGTAACTAAATTCGGCTTGGAAACTGTCACCTTTAATGTAGCCGATCGCTGGTTGGGCGATCGCAATTTGTCCCGTTGCTTGCAAAGTCGCCGGATTTAACGGCATTTTCCAACCGGGCACATTCACTTGTCCCGAAACCGTACCAGTTATCAGCCCTAAACCAGCATCTTTACCCGGTGAAAGATTCAAGGCTGCGAGGGGGAAATCGCTTAAATTGACTCGCAAAGTTTCGCCCTCAGTTTGGCCACTGGCGACGGATTCCCCGCGTTTGACTAAAAAAGATGTCGGTAGGAAAGATTGATTTAAAGCTACTTCGATTTTGTCGCTGACGCCGGCTAGACGCAAATCTACACTTTTGCCAGAACCTGCATTCACAGTACCCGATAGTACCGGATCAAAGGCTACCTGATTTACGGCTAAATCTCGCACAGCCACATCGCCAACTAAGCTGAGGGCGCTGAGGGTGCCGGTGAGGCGGCCGACAAAATCGACATTGCCACGCAGGGGGAGATTATTCTCTGAAGAAGTTTTGAGACCAATTGGTCTCAAAATTGCCTGGGCCGAATTATTCTCTGAAGACTTTTTGAGACCAATTGGTCTCAAAAATCCGAGTTGTGCTGTTGGTAAGGCTTCCAGGTTAAAGTTGGCGAGTTTGACATTCAAATCTAGATTAGAAATCGAAGGCATTCCTTTTCCGGCGAGTTCGACGTTAACAATCCCATTTGCTGTCAAACCGGGAGTTGTAGCGTTTTCAATTTCCACCCGTTTGCCATTCCAATTAAATATGGCATCAAGGGGTTGTTTGAGAAATGGCAATTCCGAGATGCGAAAACTGCCACCGGCGCGGACATTTTGGGGGGAAGCTGCGATCGGGCCAGACAAATTTAGATTACCGTTAAGTAGTCCTCGGAGTATGGGCAGATTTTGGGCTTGAGAGACTAAACCTGGGGATTGCAAATTTTGGCGCTGGGATTCAAAAGCTTTCTGGAAGCGACTTAGCGCAATTTGTCCACCATTAATTGAGGCGCGCCAATTCCCCGATTCGGCTTTGCCTTTGGCATTGACAATTCCGCCACCGTTGGCAAGTCGAATTTGTCCTTCGCCGTTAGCGGTGATGCCGTTGGCGGTTAAGTTATCTAGTGTTCCCAAAAGGCGGATTTTGCCGTCGAGATTGCCGTCAATTTCTCGTGGTAAATCTGCCGTCAGTAAACCGGTTTGTTTGAGGGTTTGTTGCAGATTGGCTAGGGCGACTCCGTTGGTTTCGAGGAATGCTTGCCAGTTGCCGTTTTCTAATTTGGCTGTAGTGTCGATCGCCCCAAGTCCATTTGCCAAAATCCGCGCTTCCCCACTAGCACTAATTCCCTTGGCTGTCAAGTTATCTAAACTACCCGCCGCTTGGAATTCGCCATTAATTCTGCCATCAATCGATTTTAGATTTTGGATTTTGGATTTTAGATTGTTGATATTGGAGGTTTGCTGATTGTCTGTCTTAGCTGAAGCGACATCGAAAAAAGATATTCCCAAATCTACTAGCCGACTGAGAATAGGGCGATCGAGATTAGCAACAGCTTGCCACTTTCCACCATCTAATTTTCCCTTAAAATCAACCGTACCGTCAGCAATATTTAATTTGCCACTGCTGTTGACGGTGATATCGGCGATGGTTGATTTGTCAAGACTTCCAGCAGCTTTAATTTGATTGGATATTTGTCCATCAATCGATTTTAGATTTTGGATTTTGGATTTTAGATTGTTGAGATTGGCGATTTGCTGATTGTCTGTAATAAATGTTGAAGCTATATCCAAAAATGGTAATCCCAAATCTACTAGGCTGCGGATGGAAGTGCGCTCTGTTTCGGCGATTCCTTGCCAATTTCCAGCTACCAATTCTCCTTGGAAATTCACATTACCTGCGCCAAGATTGAGTTTTCCGCTGCCTCCAATATTAATCCCCTTCGCGGTCAAATTGTCAAGACTTCCCTGAGCTTGAAATTGACTGGATAGTTTGCCATCAATCGATTTTAGATTTTGGATTTTGGATTTTAGATTGTTGAGATTGGCGATTTGCTGATTATCTGTAATAAATGTTGAAGCTATATCAAAAAATGGTAATCCCAAATCTACTAAGCGACTGATAGCTAGCTGATCGGTTTCGGCGATTCCTTGCCATTTTCCGTCTACCAATTCTCCTTTGAGATTGATATTACTGTCGGCAATATTGAGTTTTCCATTGCCACCAATATTGATACCACTCGCGGTCAAATTGTCTAGAGTTCCGACAGCTTTGAATTCACCTGCTAACTGTCCACCCATCGATTTTAGATTGTCGATTTTGGATTTTAGATTATTTGAATTTGCTGTGGAATTGCTGGAATTACTCAGTGCTAGAAACGGTATGCCAATATCGAGTAAGCGATTCAGAGCAACTTTTTCAGTCTTGCCAAAAGCTTGCCAGCGGCCCGATGCTAGTTCACCATTAACATTCACAATACTGTCAGCAATATTTAACTGTCCTTTGCCGGTAGCAGTTATTCCATTTACACTCAAATCGTCCAGAGTTCCCGCAGCCTCGGCAGTTCCACTGAACAAACCTGCTAATTCAGGAGGCAAAGAAAGTCCGGGTACAACTTGCTGTAAACTATTGAGATTAACCCGATCGCCTTTAATCAAAGCTTGCCACTGACGGCCTTGGATTGCCGCATCCACATTCACAGCAGCGTCGCCAATTTTGACAATGGTATTTTGTAGATCCACCGAATTGCCGACCGCGCGAACTTCGCCACTAGCCGGAAAGTTTCCTTGAGGTGCTTGCCATTTAACCCTAGCTTGAATGTTGTCTAATGGCCCGAAAATTTGAGTTTTCGCTGAGACATTACCAATTTTAACAGTAGCAGGAATTGGGATATTGTAAATTTGGGCGATCGCATCTGCGGGCAAGTTTTCAGCTTGTAAGTCAAACACCAAACCCGATCGCGAATTCTGACTTCCCAACGCAATCTCAATTTCACCTTTCCCACCAATCTTACCACCGGCTGTCGGCTCGATCAGAATATCGCTCAACATCAAAGCTAAGGACGAAAATGGCGCAATTGACGATTGAGAATTGGGAGTTTGGGCTTGGGCTGCTCTCCCTCGTTCTAGTTTAAAGTTAGTGCTAATATTTTTGAATTGTAGGCGATCGACTATAGCAGGTTTTGTCGAGGCGATCGCACCAGCCAGCACTGGGTGCGAAACACTCCCAGTCAGTTGTGCATCTAGCTTCACTTCTCCGGCTGTGGCAAAGGGCAATACTACTTTTTGACCTAATTCTTGTTCCAGTGCGCTGACAACATTTGCAACAGCCACTGGTGGCACATTTGCTGCCAAATTAAACTTAGCTTGTTCCAGATTAAAATTAACTCCCGTTTCCACTGTCCCTGCTACCTTTAGAGGTATCAAACCATAATTAGCAGTGAGGCTATCAACTATAACATTAGTTCCCTGAAACCGCAATTGACCGCTACTATTTAGAATGGGTTGTTTCAGCGCTTTCAGGGCGAAATCAACTCCTTGAAAATCGGAAGTTCCGGTAATCCCAAATACTTTATTATCTCGTAACTGTACAGTCAAATTACCATTCGCCAGACCTTTTCCTAAATAAATATCAGGAATTCTCAGCAACTGGACTAGGTAAGACAAAGGCAATTTTTGACCTTGCAACTGCACGTTGGTTTGAGCCGCAGGTAACAAAGAGTCAGCTTTAATGCTGAAATTATCGCTATTGGTAAATCTACCGTCTAGTTCATAAATAACTCGTTGGTTTTGCTCCGCAAATTGAGCACTACCCTTGTTAAGAATTACAGAAATTGGTAGAGGTTTTTTTAATCCCACTGGTGGACTAGGAACCAAAACTGCACCGACATTTTCAACTCGGATTGCACCAACTTCTGTTTTAAATAAACCAGGAGTTTTGGGCTTGTCAAAAGTGGGAAGATTCACCCAGATTCCTTTGTCGTCCTGTTCGATATAAGCGTTGGGTTTGACCAAGGTAATATCTAACTTGAGAGTGCGGTGGAATAGCAGTTGCCAAAGTGAAAATTGTACTTCAACAGCTTCTGTAGAGGCATAGTCTGGATCGGTAGCAGTTGCAGGTAGGCTCGATCGACCAAATCGCAAACTTGTCGGCGAAAATCGCTCCAAACGTCCAATTTGCACGGGCCGCTTCACTAGCTTACTAACTTCCGTTTCCACCAAAGGAGCTAATTTTTCGGGAATCCACCAAGCAGCAGCGCCCGCCCCAACCAGGGCGATAATGCCCAATCCCGTACCGCTAAGCAGCAGTGGACGCCACCAGCGACGTGCCCGATGGGGTGAGAGTTGATTTTTGTCATCGTCCGAGTTAGTCATGGTTGTCTCTCAGAACTTGTGAGAATTCGGGAATGAAAGAAATCAGCAAAGGTTTCAATGCGGTAGAATTACTTTTTAGATCGATTCTGCCTTGTGTATTCTGGCATCTGTTGACTGAAAATTCAGTAACTTACTGCCTGTTTGGGGAGCAGGCATCCTGCAACCCATTAAACTAAAGGCGGAACATCAACATTTCTAGTGCGGATCAACCCCCAAACAGTCCAGCGTCGTGGATCGGTTGTCAGTCTAAAATCTAAAATCTAAAATCTAAAATTGACTGATTGATTCTAAGATAAAAAAACGCCGATTAGGAAAGTCTATAAACTTATGCGAGTGTTCGTCCTACTCTTCAATGCCCGCACCGAGAATGAAGGAATTCATACCATTCAACTCGGCGATCGCAATAAAGTTCTCATGTTTGAGTCAGAAGACGATGCCATCCGCTTTGGCTTGATGTTGGAAGCTCAGGATTTCCCCGAACCTACTGTCGAGGCGATCGACGAGGAAGAAATTAAGGAGTTCTGCGATAGTGTCGATTATGACTGGGAACTGGTGCCGGCGGGGTCGCTGGAAATTCCCCCAGAAAACAATGTAACACAGATAGAATGGCAGTCACAGCCGGCACCAAAGTCTGATGCTGATGTTTCCCAAAGCGAACTAGACGTCCTTCGTCGCCGACTCGAAGGACTTTTGTGACATCTCTCGGACAGCCAAGGACGGGGTTTTAAACCCATCTCCCTGATCATATTCACATTTGACAAAATAATGAAGAATTTGGAACAACGGGGGCATCTGCTGACTGAACAGGTGAATGTCAATAGCGAGAATTTAGATCAACTAAGTTCGATCGAATTGGTGGACTTGTTCAATCGGGAAGATGCTCAAACTTTAAGTGCGATCGCCCAATCCCGCCATCACTTAGCCCAAACTATTGACATCGCGGCTGACTCTCTACGTCACGGAGGCCGCCTGTTTTACGTCGGTGCGGGTACTTCGGGGCGTTTGGGGGTACTTGATGCCGCCGAGTGTCCACCCACCTTCTGCACGCCACCAGAGCTGGTACAGGGGATTATCGCGGGGGGTGCAGGAGCCCTGGTGCGGAGTTCGGAGGATTTGGAGGATCGGGCCCAAGATGGGGCAGAGGCGATCGCCCACCGTCATGTTACCAATCTTGATGTGGTCATTGGCATCACGGCTGGGGGTACGACACCGTTTGTAGCAGGTGCTTTGCAGGCTGCCCGTCAGCGGGGTGCAAAAACGGTGTTTATCGCCTGTGTACCCGCTGAACAAGTGAGTTTTGAGGCGGATGTTGATATTCGCTTGTTGGTTGGCCCTGAGATAGTGGCGGGTTCGACGCGCTTAAAGGCGGGTACGGTGACAAAAATGGCTTTGAATATTATTTCGACTGGGGTAATGGTGAAGCTGGGTAAGGTTTACGGCAATCGCATGGTTGATGTGGCCGTGACAAATAAGAAATTACGCGATCGGGCTTTAGGAATGTTACAAGATTTGACTGATTTGAGCCGGGAGGAAGCGGGTTTTTTGCTCGAAAAAAGCGGCAAGTCTGTGAAGTTGGCTTTGATGATGCACTGGACTGGTTTGGATCCGCAAGAGTGCGATCGCATTTTGGGAGAATTTCAAGGGAATTTGCGATCGGCTGTGGGATCAATTAGTCAGTAGTTATTTCTAGATTCCCGACTTCTTGAAGCAGTCGGGAATCTGGGTAAGCTATTTTTTAGACATTGACAAAAACACTCGATGTAAGCTGACTTTGACTTACACCCTGGACAATTCCCAAATAATTGCTGCCAGATTTAATCGCCGTAGAAGCAAGGCTTACACCTCCATCCAATCGCAAACTCACAGCTTCAAAAGTCAAGTTGGCAAATCCGATACCATCGGTTAAACCTATTTTATCTCCGAGGGTAAAATCGGTAATCACATCTGCCCTGACTAAAGTAGCTGAAGCCGACAAACCTCCTCCTAAAATAAACGTATCACTACCGCCGCCACCGGTCAGAATATCTTGATCGCGATCGCCTCCCAACAAATCATCGCCATTACCGCCAATCAAGATATCATCTTCTTTACCACCACGAAGAGTATCATTTCCATCTCCTCCAATTAGGCGATCGTGATCATTATTGCCAGTGATCAAATCATTCCCAAAACCACCATCAATTAAATCAGATTCTTTGCCACCCGATAAACTGTCATTACCAGCACCACCGTTAATCGTATCAGCACCTTGCATTCCATTAATAATGTCAACACCATCTCCACCCGTGAGGCTATCTTTCCCAGAAAGGGCAAAGATTGGCAATCCAGCAGCACTTGCGGGTATCTGAGTATCGGCACTGTCAGATAGGAAATAATTGCCGCCGCTGGCTGTATTTTTGGGGGCTGGTGTTGGACTGCCATCACCTGTAGCATTTGCGATCGGTGAGGCGATCGATACAGATATGCTTGGGGTTGGAGTGGGAACAGGAGTGGGAGTAGGTGTGGGAGTAGGTGTAGGTGTAGGTGTAGGAGTGGGAACAGGGGTTGGAGTAGGTGTAGGGGTTGGAGTGGGAGTAGGTGTGGGAGTAGGTGTGGGAGTAGGTGTAGGTGTAGGAGTAAGAGAAGTACCAAAAACTTGTGTCCAGTAGTGATTATAATTTACACTCCCAGTATCATTGGCTAAGAAATAGTGACCAATCCCAATTTCTTTGAGATTAGGGTTAAGGATATTAGCACGGTGGCCAGGACTGTTCATCCATGAACTTACAACTGCTTCTGGTGTAGAAGAACCCGCAGCAATGTTTTCCGCCGCATTCGAGAATTTATAACCAGTTGCAGTAATCCGACTCCCCATCGAAGAACCATCTTTTCCCGTATGAGAAAAGAAGTCTTGCACTGCCATATTTTCGGTATGTTTCGCAGCCGCAGTGGCTAACTGAGAATTTGAGATTAATGCTGACAAACCCAATTTGCTGCGTTCTAAGTTAGTAAGTTCTAGAACTTTATCAACAAAAGATTGATTCACTGCACTTGCAGAACGCTCAGGTATCAAACCTCCTTCATTTAAGAGATCCAAAGATTGAGCAGCGGAATTATTGATTGGTTCAAGCATAAGGAGTTCTAAAAATTGAGATGGGCTTATTTACCATCTACAACTGCTTTACTTTTTTTCCGTGTAGATTGCAGAAAAACTTGGATATTAATCGATTTTAGATTGAAGAGTTGACGTTGGGTTTCACTTCGTTTAACCCAACCTACAAAACGAGATTTTATGATAATTATTCATCTGGACATAATCTCAGTGAATCTACTGATATTGAACTCCGTAAATATACTTAAATAATCTAAAGAAATTGTGGAACAGGCCGAAAAGCCTGTTCTTAAAAATGCAAGAAACAAGAAGAAAAACCAAGAAACTTTAGAATACTAATTTTTGACTTCCAATTTCGATTTTCGATTAAAATCTAAAATCTAAAATCTAAAATCTAAAATTTTCCTATACTCCTTTTGCTTCCAAAGCAACTTGCTCAACTTCGTCTTTGGTGAGAATTTCTAGAGCAGCTTCTGCTTCAGCACCGCCCAACCGTCTAAGAGCTTGAGCGACTCTATAACGGATTTGCCAATCTACGTTTCCGGCGTAGGGAAGGAGCAGTGGGAGGGCTCGTTTGTCTCCCAATTCTCCTAATGCACTGATCGCAATGGTTTGGATTAATTCATTGTCAGAAGTCAGGGCATTTTCTAACATCGGAAATGCTTTCGGATCTCCCATTTCTCCCAAGGCTGCGACGATGCTGAGTTGAACTAGCCACTCGGATGTATTGTTGTAAACTTGCTGTAAATCTGCTAAAGCATCGGTTAATTTCAATGCGCCCAAAGCATCGGCTGCTGCTGCTTGGACGTCGGGTTCGGGGTCGTTGTTCAAGCTGTGAATTAGTACCTCTAAGGCATTAGAGAGATTTTCTGTGCCGAGGGTTGACATTTGGCTGACGGCGGCGTAACGAACGCGGACGTTTTTGTCGCCGATCGCAATTTGAATCAGTTTATAGGCGATCGCAGGTTCTAGTTGACGCAGTTGATTGACACCTCGCAGGCGATCGCCAAAATCCTCGGAATTCAGCAATTGTTCAACAGATTCAGGGGTAATACTCATCGGATTTTAGATTTTAGATTTTAGATTTTAGATTTGGTGATTGGTAATTGCTCAAAAATCGCAGATTGAAGAATTTATCGGCTGATTTTCTGGTCATTTTTTGTTTTGGTAGCAGCTAATTAAAACTCAGCTACCATTGCTCGGACAATATCTCCTCTAGTGAGGATGCCAATTACTTTGCCAGCAGTATCAAGCACCGGCAATCGGTGAATATGGCGCTCGTGCAGAAGTTTTGCAGCTTCTTGAACAGATTTTCCCGGCGTGATACTAACTGGATCTCGGCTCATCACTTCTCCTACTGTTTGTCCCAAAGCTTTGTGGAGTTCTTGCTCGTAACGAGACGGATTTTCTAAGTAAATCACGCTGTCGAGTACCATGATGTAAGTGGGCGGAGTCGCGCCTGTTTCTTGCCACATCAAATCACTTTCGGAGATGACACCGATCAACAAATCATTGTGATCTACAACAGGAAGGCCGCTAATTCGGCGATCGGCTAAAATCTTAATCGCTTCCTTCACGGACATTTCTACTCGCGCTGTCAGGGGTTCGCGAGTCATTAAATCGGCTACTGTTTTGGGCATGATTGGCGTTTAATTTAATTGTTTCTCTTGATCGATCATATAGCTAATCTCCAATCTAAAATCTAAAATCTAAAATCGGTCGATCGCTCTCAAAATTGTTAAGATATATTAAAAACCATACAAGTCATGACTGATGCCAGAATCCGAAGCTACAAAACCAGAATCCCAGCCAGAAGCGCGCTGTATCTTAGTTTGTCAGCACCAATCTTGTCTGAGAAATGGTTCAGCAGCAGTCTTAGCTGCCTTTGAAGCCCATCCAGTTTCGGGAGTGAAAGTGGAGGCTAGTGGCTGTCTGGGACAATGCAATACCGGCCCGACAGTGCGAGTAACACCAGACGAAATCTGGTATTGTCGAGTTAAACCGAGCGATGTGCCCCTAATTGTGGAACAGCACCTCCTGGGGGGAAAGCCTGTTAAGGCGCTATTCAATCCGAGAATTCATCTTTATTACTCATGAAAATTCAAGGAATTGCGATTAGTTTGTTAATGCTGCTGAGTCATTCATCGGCGGTTGTAGCGCAAATTCCAGCAGTTTCAGGGGATATTTGTGCGGTAGACTTGGGTATGAAGATAGATGCGATCGCCAATCGTGCTGAATTTAGCCGATCGCGCTGGGGCATTTTGATTCAACCCCTATCTTCTTCTACTACTCTCTACAGTCGCGATTCCCAAAAATACTTTATTCCTGCCTCAAATGTCAAGCTACTAACAACCGCCGCTGCTTTACAGAAACTCGGCGCTGATTTTCGGATTAAGACATCGGTTTATAGTGGCGAAAATGGTAATTTACACATTGTCGGTAGGGGCGATCCGAGTATTGCTGAGGCTCAGTTAAAATCTTTGGCTCAGCAGTTAAAACAGCGGGGAATTAGTCGAGTTAACGAGTTGATTGGCGATGACAGCTATTTTCAAGGCAATCCAGTCAACCCGAATTGGGAATGGGAAGATACCCAAGCTGGCTATGGCGCGCCCATCAATAGTTTAATTTTTAATCAAAATGCGATCGAGCTAATTTTATCACCGCAGGCGATCGGGCAACCGCTGAAAGTTACTTTTGCTCAACCAAAGCCCATAAATCAATGGCAAATTCAGAATAATTCGGTGACAGTCGGACAAAATGAGTCCGAGTTTGTTGAGGTAGGTAGAGACTTCGCGCCACCTATTCTGAGAGTTAGCGGACAGTTAAAAATCGGTGCTGAGTCTGAATCAGCTTACGTCGCAGTTGTCAATCCCGCCCATAATTTTTTGCAGCATTTTCAACAAGTTCTCGCAGGTGAAGGAATTCCGGTTAAACAGGCTTTAGTTGCATCTAATTCTCGCAATTTCAGTCAAGAATTAGCAACAGTTGAATCGCCACCACTGGCAGAATTAGTGAAAGAAACTAATCGGGAAAGTAACAATGTTTATGCAGAAGTTTTATTGAGATTGTTGGGGAAAGACACAGGCAAGATGCCTGTTCCCCAACAACAAGGCACAGGCAAGATGCCAGTGCCACAACAACAAGATACAATGAAAGTTGGTTTAAAAGAGTTACAAACAACTTTAACTCAATTAGGTATAAATCCGAATACCTATAAATTAGCTGATGGTTCGGGATTGTCTCGACATAATTTAATTAGTCCAGAAGCCTTGGTGCAAACTTTGAGATTAATGGCGAATTCACCACTTGCACCTATTTACCGCGCATCTTTACCCGTGGCTGGGGAAAGTGGCACTTTGAAAAATCGTTTTCTTACACCAAATCGAGTCATTTTACAAGCAAAAACTGGAACTTTGAGCGGAGTTGCAGCGCTGTCGGGATATGTGGAAGTGCCGAATTACGAGCCGCTGGTGTTTAGCATTATGGTGAATCAATCGGATCTGTCTGCTCCAAAAGTGCGCAGTGCGATCGACGAAATTGTGCTATTATTAAATCGGCTCAGCCGCTGCTGAAAAAATATATTTAGCCTGAAAGATTATAGATATTACCAGGGTGCATCTCTGTTTTGCAAAAGTCCTCGTAGGGGCGAAGCATTCCGGCAGTAAATCTTTGGCAATCACTCATAAATTGTCTGCCGGAATGCTTCGCCCTTACTTATAACATTGAGATGCACCCTATTAGCATTGTGGATCGGCTACAATAAAAAAAGAGCCATCAAAACCAGTGAGTAGCTTCATTCTACTGCCAACTTATGGTGTTTGTATAACCAGAAGGTTAATTAATTTTCAAAATATGAAATCTTTAAATCCCGAACAGCAACATATCTTTGTCGAAACCAACAATATCCGCTTGCACTGCGTTTCTCAAGGCGAGGGCGAACTCGTTTTGCTCTTGCATGGGTTTCCAGAGTTTTGGTACTCTTGGCGGCATCAAATTCCTGCCTTAGCGCGTCATTTCAAGGTTGTAGTACCGGATTTGCGAGGCTACAACGACTCGGACAAGCCAGAAAGTGGCTACGATTTAGATACGCTGAGTGCGGATATTCGCG
The DNA here is from genome assembly GCA_043742065.1 of Oscillatoriales bacterium. Classification (GTDB taxonomy): domain Bacteria; phylum Cyanobacteriota; class Cyanobacteriia; order Cyanobacteriales; family Microcoleaceae; genus Microcoleus. Next base: position 768 of record JAYTZD010000009.1, on the reverse strand, counting down.
GTTTGATCGATCGCCTCGGCTATACAAAAGCACACATTGTCGGTCACGATTGGGGAGGCGTTATCGCGTGGCATTTAGCTCAAAAATTCCCTGAAAGAATCAACCGTTTGGCAGTTTTAAATGCTCCACATCCGCAGCGATTCGTGCAAGAAATGGCGAGCAACTTAGATCAACTACGCCGAAGTTGGTACGTTTTTGCTTTTCAGGTTCCCGGTATTCCCGAATGGTTGATTCAGCAAAACTTGAAAGATTTTGTGCACAATGTTTTCCAAGGACAAGCTATTCGCAAAGGAGCTTTTAGTGCCGAAGAAACTAAGATTTATCAGACAGCTTTGGAAAAGCCGGGAGTATTAGGGGCTGCGGTGAATTATTACCGACAGATATTTCACCCCCAGCGGCTTTGGCATTTGGGGCAGAAATGGGAAACTGTGAATGTTCCTACTTTGGTGCTTTGGGGAGAAGAAGATGCGTTTTTGAGCCACAAACTTGTGGAAGGTTTAGACAGGTTAATTACTGCTCCATTTAAGCTAAAATTAGTTCCTAATTGTGGCCACTGGATTCAGCAAGAAGCGCCGCAAACTGTGAATCGAGAATTGCTGAGTTTTCTCAGAAGTTCTTCTCCTTCTTTGGCTGTCGGATAGGAATGATAGAGGATACGGCAGTGCCGTGTCCCTACCCAAAATAATATTGGGTGCGTCAGGTTTGAAGGAATGATAGAGGAGACGGCAGTGCCGTGTCCCTACCCAAAATAATATTGGGTGCGTCAAG
>JAYTZD010000008.1:0-9126 GCA_043742065.1 Oscillatoriales bacterium | reverse complement strand
TCTAAAAAATCTGAGTCTTCATTGCCGTAAATCAAGTCTCTATCATCTCCGCCATTCAGCGAATCTTCTCCTCGATTTCCTAATAATGTATCCGCGCCCGACACCAAGAGTGTTGTTGCCGGAGATTAAGTTGTTCTCGATCCGATTATCTGGAACGCCATCAATCCGGATCCCCCTCCGGTTGCCCCGATCGATCGTACCCGCAAGATCGGTGCCGATGTGATTGTTGGCGATCGTATTATTGCCATTGGTTTGCAAGCGGATACCTGCCAAGTAAAATCCGTTAATGGCTAAACCTCGCACGGTACTATTTCCAGCGGTGATATCGAGTCCGACAATCCCAATTCCGGCGAGGTTGCCGCTGATTTCCACCAATGGCAAACCGTTATAGCCCGCGCCACCTTGACTCAAACCGTCGATAATAACTCGATCGGAGATTGGCGGCAGTGCGGATGCGGGTTGAATTAATTGTTGAGAACCGATCGCCCCGATGTTAAAGGCGATCGTATCGCGATCGGCACCAGTACCGATCGTGCCGTTAATTTGTGCTTGTTCTGCCGCTGTCAAAGTAGGAAGATTCAGAGTGCCATTTGCAATCAGAATTGCCTCTCTGAGAGTGAGGACGGCATTTCTAGTATTCGAGTCATCTGTACTATTAATGGTAATCGTAGCAGCCATAATTTTTTTCCTTATCTTGCTTATAAACCAGTTTATTTTCTAAGAATGAAAGCAGCCAGGGGAATAAAATCAGGTGTTTCAACAAGGATTAGCACTAAAAAATCAGGTGCGATCGGTTAAAATAGGGAAAAGTCAGGGTGACTTTCCCTCCCGGAACAATATCTATCTTGTAAAAGTCTGCATACTTACGTATATACGTACTTATCGGTCAAGGCCATGAACTTAGAAATAGAATTCTCTTGGACTCAAACCAAAGAATCTGCCGATCGCATTTTTGCCCAAAACACTGGCAAACATCTCAGCGACATCGAAATCAAAGTCCTTCAAGGTTCCTGGGAAGGCAAAAGTTACGATGAAATTGCCAAAACTTACGGCTATAGTGCTGAATACCTCAACAAAGATGTCGGCAACAAATTGTGGCACAAACTTTCCGAAGCTTTGGGAGAAAGAATTACTAAGAAAAATTTCAAAGAAGCTTTGAGAAGAGCTTATGAAGCAGAACCAAGTCAATCTATTCACACAAATCCGTCTTTACAAACATTGCCGACTGCGGTGAATTTGCAGTTTCCCGAAGGTTCAGTAGCCTTAAATTCACCTTTTTATATAGAGCGTTTTAGCATCGAATCTCTCTGCTGCGAAACAGTTGTCAAACCCGGTTCGCTGATTCGGATTAAGGCACCGGAAATGATGGGCAAAACTTCATTAATGAACCGAATCTTAGCTCGCGCCACCACCGAAAACTATCACACATTTTACCTCGATTTGAGCGCCGCAGACCGAGGAATCTTAACAAATCTCGATAAATTTCTGCGCTGGCTGTGCTTGATGGTAAGCCGACAGTTAAAGTTAGAAAATAAGTTAAACGAGTATTGGGATACGGATATTTTAGGAAGCAATGATAACTGTACGGCTTACTTTGAAGAGTATTTATTAGCAGAAATAGCAGCGCCTCTGGTTTTGGGATTGGATGAAGTCGATCGCCTATTTGGCTACACTGAAGTAGTGGAAGACTTTCTGGGGATGCTGCGAAGCTGGCACGAAAAAGCCAAAATTTCGGATATCTGGCAAAAACTGCGGTTGGTGATGGCGCATTCTACCGAAGTTTATATTCCTTTGGACATGAATCAATCGCCGTTTAATGCGGGGGTGCCCGTGGAGTTGCTGGAGTTTGAGAACCAGCAAATTCACGATTTAGCGCGGTTGCACGGCTTGGATTGGGGTGATGGGCAGTTGCGGGAGTTGATTTGTGCGATTGGCGGACATCCTTATTTAGTCAGATTGGCAATGTATGAGATTAGCTGTGGAAAAATCTCATTAACTCAGCTATTAGGAAATGCAGCCTCAGAATCGGGAATTTACAGCAGTCATTTACGCAAGCATTTGGAAATCCTGCAACACAATCCCGAATTAGCTTTAGCTTTAAAAAAAGTTGTTAATTCTGCCGAACCAGTGGAATTAGATTCAATGCAAATTTACAAATTGCACAGTATGGGAATTGTGCGGCGGCAAAACAATTATGTCATGCCGCGTTGCAATTTGTACCGCGAGTATTTCTGCCGAGTTTTAGGTTAAAGAAAATACGCTCACCTTCCGGTGAGACGTAGGGCTTCTCGCGAGTTAAGCTAAATCTTTTTCAAAGTGAGCTTCGTCAATGTATTACCAACCTTTTCGCAAGAAAGCTTGGTATTGTTTGAAAGTTTGCATTTAAAAAACCAACTAGGTTTTTTGTTTGTTTGCTTGAATTCCAAAGTTACATTATTAGCACCTACAGAGGAAACTACTGCACCACTTTCAAAAGGAGTATTATTTTCTCCTATAAATTTCCATGTTCCTTGCTGGTTTTTTCCCTGTTTGATAACCATTTCAACAGAGGTCAAAGTATCATCACCTTGAGAATAAAGATTCCCTTTCCAGTTGCCGACAATCGAAGATGGGGAAGTAATTACTTCATGAATTTGAAGCTGATTAACCTGTTGTAATTTTAAGGGGTTGGCCAAAACTTGAGAAGTCTTACCTAAAATTGCCATTGCAGAGGAAAAAGATACTGCCATCAAGGTGGCAAGGACGATGGATGTTACAGGTCGTACAACTGAGAGGCTTTGGTTTTGAATGTTGTTATCCATGATGATTCTCCAAGTAATGTTGTTGGGTAATAAAATGAGGTATTAGAGCGGATTAGATGCGGTAATGAACACCGGATTTGGGTTGATTTTGGTAATATTTTGGTCTTGCACAACACCAATTAAATCACCCTTGTAGAAGATTCCGTGTCTTGGGAATTGCTACCTTATTTTCCCGATCGCTCTTCGAGGCAGAGCCTCTGGACATCGCTTCCTAGGCAGAGCCTGGGAACCAGTTACCCTAGAGATAGAATTAGACGAAGGAGAGGGTTAAATCCGCAGCCATGTTATCTGAAACCACGGCAATCATGTCACCTTGATAAAAGATTTTCGTGTCTTTGGTTGACTGACTTCCATAACCGTAGTTGCCAGACGTAAATTCGTAGTCTTGCTTTTTACCAAGCATCAAAATTGCATCTCCATCTGCTTTCTTAAAGTCCCAAATAATCGCATAAGCGTGCTCGCCACCTAAGCCATCTAAGTAAGGAAGTTTAGGGTCTGGCCCCCCATTCATAACTAGCGAGAATGTATCGGCTCCCGAACCTCCAATTAAGGTATCGACTTCATAAGAATCATATTTTCCTTCATCATTGGTGTGGCCGACGAGAATGTCATTGCCACTATTGCCTTCCAACCAGTCGGAACCACCACCGCCATAAAGCTGATCTTTACCACTATCGCCAAACAGGAAGTCGTCACCATTCAGACCTTTGAGTGTATCTGCACCGCCACCACCAAAGATTGCATCATTAACCTGATTGTCATCATTCCCTACTAGGTAATCATTTCCTGGCGTTCCCTTTATGTTGTCATTGGGTAAGCCACCGATTTTATCGATGCTGCCAAACAAACTGTTAGTAAAGTTACGGTCAGAGGCCATTACTTTACGTGTTTCTACCATTAAATTATCATCGGGGTCTGTCCGAGGAACGTCGGTAAAGTCTTCAATAAAACGGGGTTTATTAGGGTTGGGGTCGCCATCGGGGTCAGTCCGGGGAATATCGGTGAAATCTTCAATAAAACGCGGTTTATTGGGATTGGGATCGCCATCGGGGTCAGTCCGGGGAATATCAGTCAGGTCTTCAATTAAACCGAATGTAGCGGTAGAAATGTTAGAATCTGCGATTGTTCTAAGTTCTGTCATGGGAGTAATTCCTATTTGTAACTGTTTTTTGATTTGACATAAGCAATCGGCGTTTGTATTTTGTTTGCTGCACCTTTCGCTTCTTGTTATCAGTTTGTTACTAAAAATCCTGAACCGCAATGGTGATAAAATCAGGTATTATAGGAACTGATAAATAACTTCAGGCTTTGAATTTATCGGGAAAAATCAGGTGCAGCCCGATCGCAATCCGAAAAAATCAGGTTTTTTAGTGAATCTGTACATAGTCAGGTTGGCGATCGTATAATCAAATTTAGATTTGGGTGCAGGCAATTATGAAACAATCTTCAGTTAGCGATCAATATCAGATTGGCGGAAGTCTCCCAGCAGATGCGTCCACTTATGTGACGCGCCAAGCAGACTTGGACTTTTACGAATGTTTGAGGGCGGGTGAGTTTTGTTACGTTTTGAATTCGCGCCAAATGGGCAAATCTAGTTTGCGGGTGCGGGCGATGCGAAGGCTGCAAGCGGTCGGTACTGTTTGCGCTTTTATCGATTTAACTGGGATTGGTAAGGAAGATGTCACTCCCGAAAAATGGTATGCGGGAATGATCAATTCTTTGGTGAGTAGCTGTCAGCTAAGTAATAAAATTAATTGGCGAAATTGGTGGCGTGAACGTCGGGATTTGTTGTCGCCATTACAGCGGTTTAGTTTGTTTATCGAAGAAGTTATTTTAGTTGAAATTCCCCAAAATATAGTTATTTTTATTGACGAGATCGATCGAGTGTTGAGCATGAATTTTTCGGCGGATGAGTTTTTTGCTCTGATTCGCTGGTTTTACAATCAAAGGGTTGACAATCCTCTCTACCATCGGCTGACTTTTGCGCTGTTGGGAGTGGCGACTCCTTCGGATTTGATTGCAGATAAAACTCAAACTCCTTTTAATATTGGTAAGGCGATAAATTTAGGCGGTTTTCAGGTTGATGAAGTGCAGCCTTTGATTGATGGTTGGCGGGGGTTAGTACCCAATCCTGAAAGTGCGATCGCACAAATACTAGATTGGACGGGCGGACAACCTTTTTTGACGCAAAAGCTGTGCAAGTTGGTACTGGAAAATGAGTTGCAGAGAGTTAAACACATGGGCGCAGAGAACCCCCATCAAGATAGGCTAGATGGTTGTTTGACCGCCACAGACAGGCAAGATGCCTGTCCCACAGAGGAGGGAGTTGAGGGGTTGGTGAGGTTGCGAGTTGTGGAGAATTGGGAATCCCAGGATGAACCGGAGCATTTGAAGACAATTCGCGATCGCCTTTTGAGAAACCAACAAAAAGCCGGACAGTTATTGGGGCTTTACCAGCAAGTTTTGCAATCCGCTACCCCCCCCCAACCCCTCCTTACTAAGGCAGAAATACTCGCTCTTACTCCCCCCCTTAGCAAGGGGGGGCAGGGGGGGGTTCTTGCCGATGGTAGTCACGAACAAACCGAATTGCGACTATCAGGTTTAGTGGTACAACATCAAGGCAAATTAAAAGTTTACAACCGAATTTATACCGAAGTTTTCAATCTTGAATGGGTGGAAAAACAGTTAGGAAAGCTGCGGCCTTATTCGGAAACTTTTAATGCTTGGGCTGCTGCTAATTTTGAGGATAATTCCCGGCTACTGCGGGGAAATGCACTGCAAAAAGCTCTGGAATGGTCGATCGATAAAAATTTGAGCCATCTGGATTACCGCTTTTTAGCAGCATCTCAAGATTTAGATAAGCGAGAAGTTGAATTGGCTTTAGCTGTAAAAGAAGAAGAAGGTCAGATATTAGCGAAAGCCAATGATACTTTAGTTTCAGCTCAAGGACAAGCGAAAGTAGAATTAACTCAAGCCAAGCGCAGGGCTACCCGGATCATGGCTATCGGTTCTGTAGTTTTGGGAATTTCTATCATCACAGCAATCTCGATCCAATTACAAGTAAAAAAAGCCCAACAGGAACTCGCCGAACAACAGGTAATCCTGCAAACTTCATTCTCTAAAGCAGATTTGGTTTCCGATCCTTTTGAAGCACTGTTGAAAGCATTACAAGCAGCACAAAAGATGAAAAAATTAGAACCATCAGCCACCAACGAGACACAGATACAGGTAATGAAGGGACTGCAACAGGCAATATATCATGTTAGAGAAAGCGATCGCGCGATCGGTCATCGTGGCGCTATCAGAAGTGTGAATTTCAGTCCCGATGGCAAAATTTTTGCCTCTGCTAGCGAGGATGGTACCGTAAAACTGTGGAATGCTAAGCCAGCTACATTAATATCAACCCTGACAGGACATACTGCTAGAGTTACGAGTGTAAGTTTTCATCCTAATGGCAAGATTTTGGCTTCTGGAAGTGAAGATGGTACGGTAAAGTTGTGGGATGTAACGCACAGCACTTTAATTAAAACTATTAAGGCTCATCATAGCTGGGTGAGAACTGTTAGTTTTAGTCCTGATGGTCAAATTCTCGCTTCCTGTAGTTCCGCTGGTTTTATTAATTTGTGGAAAACAGCAGATTCTACGTTGTTAAAAACTCTGAAAGCACATACTGGTGTCGTTACTCATATTAGTTTTAGTCCCGATAATCAAACTCTCGCTTCTGCGAGTTTTGATACGACAGTGAGGCTTTGGAATATTCACGATGGCACTCTGATAAATACTCTGAAAGATCATAAAACTCATACCCGAAGTGTCAGTTTTAGTCCCGATGGTAAAACCTTGGCTTCTACCGATGGAGAAGGCATAGTGAAACTGTGGAATGTAGCAGATGGAACTTTACTGCAAAACCTCCCAACCCATCGCAGGGCTGTCTGGAGTGCAATTTTTAGTCCAGATGGCAAAACTCTAGCCACTATCAGTTCCGATAGTACAGTCAAATTGTGGAATTTAGAGGATATAAACGACAACAGAACCGAACCGCAACTTCTCAAAGGACATCGCGGGATAATTATTAGTATCGGTTTTAGTCCAGATGGCAAAACTCTGGTTTCTGGAAGTTTTGATAGTGCAATCAAGCTCTGGAATTTAGAGGTTAGAGAACCGCAAACCATTAAAGGAAATAACACTAATGTTCAAGCTGTAAGTTTTAGTCCCGATGGTAAGATGTTAGCTTCCGGTAGCGACGACTTTAAAATAAAGCTATGGAATAGCAAAAATGGTACTTTACTTCAAACTCTTAACGGTCATCAAGACCGGATGAAAAGTGTTAGTTTTAGTCCTGATGGTAATATGTTAGCTTCCGGCAGTGATGACAAAACAGTGAAGTTGTGGAATGTGCAAGATGGTAGATTGCTAAAAACTCTCAACGGTCATCGTGCTTGGGTCAGGAAAATTCGCTTTAGTCCAGATGGGAAGACTTTAGCTTCTGGCAGTTCTGATAATACGGTAAAACTTTGGAATGTAGCAGATGGTAGTTTGCTGAAAACCTTTAAAGAACCTCGCAGTATTGTCACCGATTTAAGTTTTAGTCCAGATGGAAAAGCTCTATCTGTGGCTTGTTCTGACGGTAATATCATGCTATTAAATTTAGAAACAGCTACTTTAAAGCAGGCTTTTCCCGCTCATAGCGGTTGGGCAAATACCGTTAGTTTTAGTCCCAATGGTAAAATTTTAGCTTCTGCTGGTTCGGACAGTAGAGTCAAACTATGGAATGCCGAAAATGGCAGCTTGTTGTTTACCCTAGAAGGACATTTATCGGGTGTAACTAATATCAGTTTCAGTCCAGATGGCAATATTTTAGCTTCCTCTAGTGAGGAGGGTACTGTGAGAGTGTGGAATGTAGAAAATGGTCGCGAAATTTCAACGCTAGAAGGGCATCTCGGTAGCGTTAATAGCATTATGTTTAGTCCCGATGGTAAAACACTGGCTTCTGGTGGGATTGACAATACTATCAAGTTGTGGAATTTAGAACTCGATTTAGATATTTTGATCGGGCGGGGTTGCTTGTGGCTAAGAGATTATCTTGTGACTCATCCTGAAGCAGAAATAAGCGATATTTGCCGAAATAGTTATTCCCTCGGTAATTCGGCGGTTGAAACCGCTACTACTCATCAGTCATCGCGAGCGTTTCACGAACGCTTTGCGCTGATTGTCGCGGTAGGGTGCGTCGCCCATATATAGTTGTAAATAGCCTAAATTGTCGCAGCGACGCACCCTACTTTAACTCAGGACACGGCAGTGCCGTTTCCCTACAATTAATTGGGGTAGGGACACGGCATTGCCTTGGACTCTATCATTCCGATGCAACCGGAAACGATATTACTTGGTTTGAAATATATTCTGCACCATTTTCTTATCTGTACTCGCCGCTGCTTTATCCAATTCTGCAATTTCACCACAGTCTAATTTCCACCCCAAAGCGCCAATATTCTCTGTAGCTTGAGCTGCTGATTTCGCCCCAGGAATTGGCATAGTTTCTTTGCAGATACACCAATTGATTGCTACCTGGGAAACAGTCTTGTTTCTGAATGCTGCTATTTCTCGTAAACACTCCAAAAGCGATCGCATTCCGGGCAATATCTGTTTACACGCCAAACCTCGGATACCTTTAGGCAATGCGCCATTCTCCGAGTATTTTCCAGTCAGCAATCCTAAAGCTAGAGGACTGTAAGCAATCAATTTTATGCCCAACTCATCGCAAACTTCTTTTAATCCCAGTTCCGTAACTGGATAGGTGGAAAGTAGCGAATATTGCACTTGTAATGTAATAATTGGAATTTGCCGATCGCAAAATTTAGCATACACCCATTTTAACCGTTTCGGCCCGTAATTAGACAAGCCCACTCCCTTGACCAATCCTTGCTCATAAAGGTCTCCAAGACCGTCTAAGAGTGCGCTTTCTTGCCAAGGAGCATAATTAGCAGTAGACCAGTGCATTTGCACCAAATCTACATTTTTGCCGAGGCGTTCGGCAGAGGCTTTACCAGCCGATATCATTGACTGCCGCGTCAGTCTCCAAGGATAAGCAGCCAGCTTTGTCGCAATACAAATACTCTCTTTATTTGCACCTTGATATTGTTGAGAAAACTGCCCTAAAAGCTGCTCACTTCGTCCATTTAATTTCCCGGTTCCATAGGAATCACCTGTATCAAATAAAGTCACACCGTTACTAACACAAAGATTGAACGCTGCTTGTAATTCCTCGTCCATACTTTCATCATAGTCCCAAAGCAGTCGGTTGCCCCAGGCCCAAGTTCCACAGCCC
>JAYTZD010000007.1:0-9128 GCA_043742065.1 Oscillatoriales bacterium | reverse complement strand
TGCCGTGTCCCTACCCAAAATAATACTGTAGGGACACGGCACTGCCGTCTCCTCATTTTGACTTTGGTATGGGGGATTGGGGGATTGAAGTTCGATCGGGCTGAATTCTCAGGTAAAATTTAAACAAACCATTTAAAAACCTCTTAGTTCCAGCATTCCTCGTTTAAAATACAAGAAAATTCAAAGCTAAACTATATCCAACTGGCGCGCATTACTTCCAGGAAATGGCGAATATGTTTCAAACAGCACTCAACCAAGGTACGACAGCAACGGATACAGCGCTTGACGTTGAACTCCGTAAAGTCTTCAAGGTATTCAATGGCGAAACCGCAGTTCGCGGGGTTGACCTCGAAATCCATCAAGGAGAATTTTTTAGCATTCTGGGCCCCTCTGGCTGCGGCAAGACTACGACGCTGCGGTTAATCGCTGGCTTCGAGACTCCCTCGGCGGGCGAATTGATGATTCGTGGTCAGTCGATGACCAACACTCCCGCTTACCGCCGTCCGGTAAATACTGTGTTTCAAAGCTATGCTTTGTTCGGACATATGAATGTTTGGGACAACATCGCTTTTGGATTGCGGATTAAAAAGTTGGGGAAGGCTGAGATTGAGGAACGAGTACGGGAAGTTTTGCAACTGGTGAAAATGGAATCTTTCGCCACCAGGTTTCCGGGCCAGATGTCCGGTGGTCAACAGCAGCGGGTGGCTTTGGCGAGAGCTCTGGTGAATCGACCGGCGGTGTTGCTGCTGGATGAACCGCTGGGTGCTCTGGATTTGAAGTTGCGGAAGCAGATGCAGTTGGAATTGTCGAATTTGCATCAAGAATTGGGTTTGACTTTTGTGATGGTGACTCACGATCAAGAAGAGGCGATGAGTCTTTCTGACCGGATTGCGGTGATGAATGAGGGCCGAATTGAGCAAATTGGGTCTCCTGAAGAAATTTATGAGTGTCCGCAAACGGCTTTTGTGGCGGATTTTATTGGTGATACGAATTTGTTTGCTGGTAAAGTGGAGGCGATCGACCGATCGACTGTCACAGTTCGCACACCAGCCGGTCTGAAAATAGTCGTTCAGCAATCGGATATGTGGAATGGGGTGACAGACGACTCTGTAGTAGTCAGTGTCCGGCCGGAAAAAGTATATTTGAATCTTTACCAGCCAGAAGTTTCGGTCAACTGTTTTGAAGGGCGGCTGAAAAATATCATGTACATGGGCACTCACGTTCATTACGTGGTGGAGTTGACCACGGGCGATAAAATGACAGTGCGACAACCCAATACTGGTGGCTCTTTTCCTGACCCGAACACGCCGATTTACGCTTACTGGGGAACTACTGATTGTCTCGTTTTGAGCGATAGAAAATAATGACGAAGGAAGTTCGGCAACGGATTCTGTAACGGATGTAACGGATGGATGGAAGACCGAAGTTCGGCAACGGATTTTGTAACGGATGTAACGGATGTCAGGATCTCCAATCCCCAATCCTCAATCCCCAATCCCCCAATCTAAAATCTAAAATCTAAAATCTAAAATCAAACTGTGCCTCCCACTAATCTACCAATTTCGAGTATTTCCAGGGCTAATTCTACACGTCGTCAATTTATCAAAAATTCGGCGGCGACAATTTCCGGCTTAGCCCTTTCTAGTTGCGGCTGGCGGCTTGCAGATGTACAATCTGCTCCTCCAGTCAAAGGTAATGCTGACCAACTTTTCATCTATACTTGGGCTGGTTATACAGATAAGGCTTTGCTCGATCGCTTTGCCGAAAAAACTGGCATCCGCGTGGTAGCAGACGTATTTGACTCGAATGAGGCGATGTTAGCTAGGGTTCAAGCTGGTGGTGGTCGCGCCTACAGTATCATTTATCCGTCTGACTACATGGTGATTCAGATGAAGGAGCTGGGTCTGTTGAGCCAATTAGACCACTCAAGTTTGGGAGGGATCGATCGCCTCAAAAAACAGTTCCAAAACCCTGTCTATGACCCAGGAAACCGCTACAGTGTACCTTTGAGTTGGGGAACTACAGGCTTAATTTACAACAGCGAACAACTCAAAGAAGCTCCAGAAGATTGGGACTATTTGTGGAAACACAAAAAGGAGTTGACAAGGCGAATGACTCTGGCAAATGATGTTCGAGAGGTAATGGGTGCTACGTTGCGAATGCTGGGCTACTCTCTCAATTCTACGAACCCAGATCAACTGAAACAAGCTTACGAAAAGTTGGTAGAGTTAAAACCTGCGATCGCCTCTTTTACTACTGATGCTTGGCGGCCTCAAATACTGACGGGGGATTTGAAGGTAGCCATGTGTTATTCTTCTGATGCTAATGAGGTAATTCCAGATAACGACAAATTGAAGTATGTCGTGCCAAAAAGTGGTTCTTCTCTGTGGACTGACACTTTAGTGATTCCTAAAGGTGCTCCCAATCCTGAAGCGGCTTATAAATGGATTAACTTTATGCTGCAAGCTGATGTCGCTGCTTCTTTAGTAGAACGACTGAGTTTTTCAACTCCTTCGGAAGATGCTTTTAGTTTGCTGACACCGGAAGTGCGGGACAACGAAATTCTTTTCCCTTCCGAGGCTACTTTGAAAAATTGCGAAGGAGTTGCTCCGGTAGGCAAATTTATAGATGTGTACGATCGCTATTGGACTAAATTAACAAGTGGTTAATCTGATCTTTTGTCAGAAATTTCGTGTAAATTTCGATTTGCCGTGGGGTGAGAGGGCGGGTTTATGAGATTGTTTATTTTAGGCGATGATTGTTGGTGAACCCGCCCCTACAGATCAAAACTCAAAACTCAAAACTACTTATTTATGGCTGTTTCTACCAAATCTCCCCCTCCGATTCCTCCCAATTCTCCCTCGAAAGCTGAAACTATTTCCCCTTGGTCATCGTGGGCTGGGCCACTGGCATTGCTCGGCCCTTCTGGCTTGTGGCTAGCTCTATTATTAGTCGTACCAACTATAGTCATTTTCCAACTGAGTTTAGTGCCGAATATTAAGCCTGGGGATTTGGTGATTCCTTCGGGAATTGGCAACTACCTACGAGTATTTGAACCGCTGAATTTGCAGGTGATTTGGCGATCGGTCTTTTTCGCAACGGGAACTACTATACTCTGTTTGGTGCTGGGATTTCCCGTGGCTTACTGGATAGCCCTCAATGTCTCGCCCAAGTGGCGGAATTTAACTTTGTTGGGATTTGTGTTACCGCTATGGACTTCTTCGTTATTGCGATCGTATGCTTGGATTACAATTCTGCGTCCTACGGGCGTTCTCAACTCCGTCTTGGCACTTGTAGGCATTCCTCCTCTAGAATTGCTAAATCAAAGTTCCGCCGTCCTCATCGGCATGGCGTACAGCTATTTGCCTTATATCGTGACAATTCTCTACGCTTCTTTGGAAAAATTAGACCGTAGATTGCTAGAAGCGTCTCAGGATTTGGGGGCGAATCCAGTAGAAACTTTTTGGCAAGTGACAGTACCCCAAACGATGCCGGGAATTGCAGCGGGTTCTTTGCTAGTATTTATTAGTTGTTTGGGCGATTTTGTCGATCCTGAATTGCTGGGCGGCGCTTCGAGCATGACAGCGGCTCGTTTGATTTACAATCAATTTTTGGGGGCGACTCAAAATTGGGGGCTGGGATCGGCTCTGAGTATGGTATTAATTTTTGCAGTCAGTATTGGAATTGCCCTTTTGCTCAAATATGGCGATCGTAATGCAGTTTAAAGAAGTCATTAGTCAGTAGTCATTGGTCATTAGTTATTGGTTATTAGTTATTGGTAGCTAGTGACAAACAACAAATAACCAATAACCGATTACCAATTACCAATAACCAATTCCCCATTACCAAGATATGGAAAATATTACCGACAATCCACAGGAGGAAATACCCACCGATATGTTGTACTTAAAACCTAAATTTAAGATTTCTTGGCAGGTTGTCTTTGCCGTTTTGATGTTTTTCTATATGTACCTACCCATCTTGGTACTAACATTTTACAGCTTTAATAAATCACGTTTTAGCGCTGGTTGGGAAGGATTTACATTAGATTGGTATGTTAAATTATTTAGCGATACCCGCATTTTAGTAGCCCTGAGAAATAGTTTAACAGTGGCTGTTTGTGCAGTTGCTATCTCTGCTGTACTCGGTACTTTAATGGCCGTGGGTTTGTCCCGATATCGCTTCCCAGGCAAGAGTTTGTACCAGGGAGTTGCGTATTTGCCGATTATTATTCCAGATATTGCCAGTGCAGTTGCGACTCTGGTATTTTTGGCAGCCCTGGCTATTCCGCTTAGTTTGTGGACAATTGTAGCGGCTCACATTGTGTTTTGTTTGGCTTATATTGCCTTAGCTGTTTCTACAAGATTAGCAGACCTCAACCCATCTTTAGAAGAAGCTGCTTTGGATTTAGGAGCCACACCAGTTGAGGCTTTTATTCAGGTTTTGCTACCTCAATTATTACCAGGGATTGTTTCTGGTTGTTTGCTGGCTTTTGTCCTCAGCATGGACGATTTCTTGATTGCGAGTTTTACCGCAGGTAGCGGTACTACAACCTTACCGATGGAAATTTTTAGCCGGATTCGGACTGGGGTGAAACCTGATATTAATGCTCTGAGCGTGCTGTTAATGGTAGGTTCGGGAGGATTGGCGTTTGTGGCGGAGTATTTGCGCGGCCGGGGCGAGCAAAAGCGGGCTAATTAGGGCTTGCTGGATAAGTGCAGAATCGATCGCTCCTGCTCTCGGTTGGCGATCGATTATTCAGCAAACCCTAACTAATAACCAATAACCAATAACTAATAACTAATAACAAAACGATCGCCCTTTTTTTCAAAAAAGCGATCGCCTCATTTTAGAAATCTTGTGGCAACAAAGAACTTAAACGCTCTAACAAAGGATCAGACTCCCGATGAGGAGCCACCTCAACATCAGAAACTACATTCTGATACCCTACAGACTCAGACGCAACCGCATTAGGCTCTACTACTTTGGAAACTTGAGCAAACTGACTATTCACACTCCCCTGCAACTGCGACAACTGCGCGCCCAGTTGATTCAAGTGATCTTCTAGTCCCTTCAAACGGCTTAATTCCTCAGTAGAAACATTGTGTTCAAACTCACCAAATTTGACCGCAAGTTCAGCAATACGCTGCTCCAACCGCTGAAAGTTAGGTGAAGAAACCACCGACTCAGATGCCGGCTCAGACACAGACACAGCTAAAAACTGCCACAAAGCTTGCTTGCAGAGATTGCTAAAAGTCTGATACTTAGTCAAAGCCAGCTCTTTTTCAATAGCTGTCAACAAAGTCTGATCCACAGCATCTTCGGTAAATGCCACCGAGAAATTCGCCTTATTTTTTGCCCACAGTGCCATAGGTTCAAGCCTTAATGCGTTACTTAATCGTGGCTAGCTGAGCCTCAGCATAAATAAACTGTCCCAAAGCATTTGCTTTCCGAGAAGGCTGAGCCAAGTGAGCCTTCAGATTAGCTTCCTTGAGCAAAGGTTGCAGCACTTCGGAGAAAAACTCGCCGCCTCCACCAGTCAGAACCACATCCGTCACCCGTTCTGGTAGCCACTGTAACAAACGTTCGGACAGTTCATTTGCGAAACTCTCCCGCAAATCTTTAATAATCGGATCCAAATTAGTTGGCTTCGCAGCTCCTCTAGGACGGTAGAAGCGCTGACCTTCTGGCTTGTTAACCGCTTCGAGCAAAGACAGAGATTGAGCATCAGCTCCTGGAATCTTAGAAGCGACTTGTTCATAGAACTTGTTCATCGCGAAAGAATCACTCTTAGAAGCAGCCCGCGCAAACCGGAAACGATCGACCATCAACAAATCAGTAGTCTGGTGTCCGATATCGACAACTGCCACAGATAGTTCAGGTAACTCCGGCGAAAACTCCTTGTTATCTTGAGCCTCGCACCAAATCAAGCTGCCGAACCCTTCTGGCATCACCCAAACGTGGCTGATGTTAATCTCTACGCGCTCGCCCCGGTAAACCATGACGTGCGGAGAGCGCAGTTGGCTGACAATTTCTTCCTTTTCCTTCTCAAACTGATCCTGGGAATAGAACGGCAAACCAAGCACAACTGCTACGTCGCCTTTCATCTGGAAATATCCAGCACAGGAAAAAACCTTAACTAAAGCATCTACTACTTTAGACTGGTCAGCACCGCCAAGATTAGCGCCAAAATCCGCTGCCAGTTGGCCTATAGCGTAACCCTTGCCCTGGTACTCCAGCCACATATCCAACAAAGGATCTGTTGCTTTCGACTCAAAGCTGCCGCCCCGCACCTTTTCCACTGGCATAGTAGCCACGTTGGCAGGGATAAAAATAACACCATTGGGGTTGCGACTGACGCAGGCTTTAGTGGCGGTCCGACCCAAATCAGCACTAATAATCGATTTGTGAGAACCAATCTTAGTCTGTTGCGTCAGCATAGCCGAATTAGGAACAAGCTGTCTAGTTGTCATAAAAAAAACTCGGTAAGTGGGAAACTGAGCAGCTTTAGCCCTGAAAGGGAAGCGACACGAGCGGTTGTTACCGCTTTGAATAATGAGAGTTGCCACCCACTGAGCGGAGCTTTGCACGCTGACACTGGCACGCTTAAAAACAGTGGTTGGGCAACAATTTTTCTAACTTTACTGAGATTGGGCATTCAAATCAGCACCAAACATTATATTCGGGACGATCGCCTTTAGTGAATTTTATATTTCAAACTTTAGATTTTAGGGCTTATTCCACCAATTCGCCTGGGGGGTCTTGTACCCTAGAGGCTTGATAGTCAGTTTTATGGCGATCGCCTTCAGCATACCCGGTTGCCTGAGAGTGCACTGTTAAGTTACATTTAGTTAAGATTCTGAGTGTTAACTTTTATCTCACGTCCCCGACACCGCGATCTTACCTGTATTTGTCCACAATTCGAGGCCCTCATATTTTATGAAAATTTCTTGGCGAACTATACTACTTTGGACTCTACCCGCCTTAGTCATCGGCTTTTTTCTGTGGCAAGGAGCCTTTGCACCATCCCCGGCAGAAATGACCAAGAACACCGCCAGCACCCGCCTAAGCTACGGTAGATTTTTAGATTACTTAAACGCCGGTCGAGTCACCAGCGTTGACCTTTACGATGGAGGTCGGACGGCGATTGTGGAAGCAGTCGATCCCGAACTGGACAATCATACACAGCGGTGGCGAGTGGATTTACCCTCAAATGCCCCAGAACTGGTGTCTCGACTCAGAGCCTCCAAAATCAGCTTCGATACTCACCCGCTGCGTAACGACGGTGCTGTGTTGGGACTCTTAGGCAATCTGGTGTTTCCTCTGCTATTAGTGGGAGGGCTATTTTTCCTCTTCCGTCGCAATGGCGGCAACGTTCCGGGTGGCCCTGGTCAAGCGATGAATTTTGGCAAGTCCAAAGCTCGCTTTCAAATGGATGCCAAGACTGGCGTGTTGTTCGATGATGTCGCCGGCGTTGAAGAAGCAAAAGAAGAACTCTCCGAAGTCGTGACATTCCTCAAAAAACCAGAACGCTTTACCGCAATTGGAGCGAAGATTCCCAAAGGTGTTTTGCTAGTTGGCCCTCCCGGAACTGGTAAAACTATGTTGGCAAAAGCGATCGCAGGTGAAGCTGGCGTGCCTTTCTTCAGCATCTCCGGTTCGGAATTTGTGGAAATGTTCGTAGGTGTCGGTGCTTCCCGCGTCCGAGATTTGTTTAAGAAGGCCAAGGAAAATTCTCCTTGTATCATCTTTATCGATGAAATTGATGCTGTGGGCCGCCAACGGGGTTCAGGTATCGGTGGCGGCAACGATGAGCGCGAACAAACTCTCAACCAGTTGCTGACTGAAATGGATGGTTTTGAAGGCAATACTGGGATTATTATTATTGCGGCCACAAACCGTCCTGACGTGCTTGATTCTGCTTTGCTGCGGCCGGGACGTTTTGACCGCCAAGTGAGTGTAGATACGCCGGATATCAAGGGCAGATTGGAGATTTTGGGAGTACACGCCCGCAACAAAAAACTGGGTGCTGATATTTCTTTGGATGCGATCGCCCGTCGGACTCCTGGTTTTACCGGTGCTGATTTGGCCAACTTGCTGAACGAGGCTGCCATTTTAACCGCCCGTCGTCGGAAAGAAGCGATTACAATGCTGGAAATTGACGATGCAGTCGATCGCGTTGTCGCAGGTATGGAAGGCACTCCATTGGTGGATAGCAAGAGCAAACGGTTGATTGCTTACCACGAAATCGGTCATGCGATCGTTGGTACAATTATTCAGGCTCATGATCCCGTACAAAAAGTTACCTTAGTTCCTCGCGGACAAGCCCGTGGTTTGACTTGGTTTATGCCTAGCGAAGATCAAGGTTTGATTTCGCGATCGCAGATTTTGGCACGGATTAGTGGTGCATTGGGTGGCCGCGCCGCCGAGGAAATCGTGTTCGGTGATGCCGAAGTTACCACTGGTGCGGGTAATGACTTGCAACAAGTCAGCGGTATGGCGCGCCAAATGGTGACTCGCTACGGGATGTCAGACTTGGGCCCCATCGCCTTGGAAGCTCAACAAAGCGAAATTTTCCTGGGCCGCGACTACACAGCGCGATCGGAATATTCCGAAGAAATTGCCTCTCGGATTGACGGACAAGTGCGATCGATTGTCGATCATTGCTACGATGATGCGCGCCGCATTATTCGGGAAAATCGTACCGTAATCGATCGCCTCGTTGATTTGTTGATTGAAAAAGAAACCATCGATGGTGAAGAATTCCGGCAAATTGTCGCTGAATACACCTTTGTTCCTGAAAAAGAGCAATACGTTCCTCAGCTTTAAAAAGCGAATATTCAACGAATATTGAGGGCGAATAGAATTCGCTTCTACACAAACCAAGTCCGCCTGCGCGGACTAAACAAATCTAACCCGCGCAGGCGGGTTTTGTCTGTGTAGCAGCGGTTTGGGATCAATTCCGGTGGCATCGGAATTATGATTAGAAATTAGGAGACGGCACTGCCGTGTCCTAGAAATTAGGAGACGGCAGTGCCGTGTCCCTACCCAAAATAGTCTTGTAGGGACACGGCACGTGTCCTAGAAATTAGGAGACGGCAGTGCCGTGTCCCTACCCAAAATAGTCT
>JAYTZD010000006.1:0-2306 GCA_043742065.1 Oscillatoriales bacterium | reverse complement strand
ATCACATCCGTCGGGCCATGAGTTGAAAAACCAATAAACCGAACTTTGCCCTCTGCTTGCAATTCTTTCGCGACATCCATGCAGCCACCTGGACGCATGGAATCTTCGAGTAATTCCCATGTGTTGATGCCATGTATCGATAACAAATCGACGTATTCTAACTGCAAGTAAGCTAGGGATATTTCAAATTCTTGGCGAAATTCCTGGGGGTTAGATTTGACGGTGACTTTTGTTTGAATTATTAATTTTTCACGGGGCAACTTCGGCAAGATTAACCCTAGTTGCATCTCGGAGGTTCCGTAGCCGCGAGCAGTTTCTATATGATTGATTCCGCATTCGACAGAGTGGCGAATTGTTGTTTCTAGATTTTGTTGGTTGTCAGGTGGGATTTCATTTAGTGGTACATCTTGCCATTTGTAATGATATCTCATGCCGCCGCAGGAAAAGACGGGCATGGATAATTCTGTGCGGCCAAATCTGCGATATTTCATCATAATTAGAAGGAAGTTCGGCAACGGATTTTGTAACGGATTTAACGGATGTAATAAATGTTAGGAAGAAGAGCCTTCGACTATCCTCAGTATAAGACAAAGACACTTCGACTTCGCTCAGTGTACGATTGAGACTATTCGACTATCCTCAGTGTATGATTAAGATTATTTGGGTTTTCAAGAACAGGCAAGATGCCTGTTCCACAAAGAGTGTTTGACTACCCTTTGGTGAGTTATGATTGTTTGAAAATCTCGCGGACTACTGGTTTTCCGTCTTTGATTTCGCCTACCAAAACTAAGTCTGTGCAGTTGACAAACAAGCCATTTTCTAACACGCCGGGAATGTTATTTAAGGTTTTTTCTAGTTCGACTGGATTGTCTAGATTGTCGAATTGAACATCAATTACCATGTTACCTTGGTCGGTGATTACTGGGCCTGCTTTTCTGATTCCCATGCGGAGTTCTGGTTTTCCTCCGAGTTTTTCGATGGCGCGGGTGACAGGTGCAATCGCCATTGGGATCACTTCGATGGGGACTCGAAAAGTCGAACCCAATTTATCTACCATTTTGGAACTGTCAACTACTACGATAAACTGAGCTGCGAGGCAATCGACAACTTTTTCACGGGTGTGGGCTGCGCCGCCACCTTTGATTAGGTTGAGGTGCTGATCGACTTCATCAGCGCCGTCAATAGCGATATCTATTCTATCAATTTCATCGAGTGTTGTCAGGGGTACTCCGTATTGTTTGGCTAATACTTCTGATTGAAAAGATGTGGGGACTCCTTTGATATCTTTGAGTTGACCTGATTTTATGCGATCGCCCAAGGCCTGAATGGTATAAGCTGTAGTTGACCCGGTACCGAGTCCGACAATCATACCAGATTTTACGCGATCGGCGGCAGCAAACCCAACTTGCTGTTTCATCAATTTTACGGGGTCTTGTTCCGTTGTCATGTTAGATATTCCTCAATAGTTTTAAGATTATAGCATTGATGGATTTAATGAACCGCAGAGAGCGCAGAGGACACAGAGAGGAAGAGGAAGAGATGAAACTACCAAATTATTTCAACTTTGTCTGCGATAAGTTTTCTATCATTTGGGAACTTCTCTTTTTCTTCTCTGCGCCCTCTGTGGCCTCTGTGGTTAAATAAAAAAATCTAGTTTACAAATCGGTGGATAATTGCTATATCGGTGGTGTAGTTAGTTAGTGTGATCCCGATCGCGGGTAAAATGGCTGAATAGTATTACTATAAAAACTGTAACAGTGGTAGAATAAATGATTGCGGAATCGTTGGTGAATTTAGAAGCAGCTCAAACTTATTTCCAAAAGGCAAATCGGCTGAAAGAGACAGGGAGGTTTGATGATGCGATCGCACATTATCACAAATCTCTAGAGTTCAACCGGGAAGATGCGGATGTTTACAAAAGGTTGGCGGAAGTTTATGCTTTGCAAGGGGAATTTGAACAGGCGATCGCCTCTTGCAATCTCGCTCTTGAATTCAACCCTAATTTTGCTCCGGCTTACTTGACAATCGGCAATGCTTTGCATAGTCAAAACAAGCTAGATATGGCGATTCAAGCTTATTTGACGGCTTTGAAGATTCAGCCAGAATTTGCTGAGGCTAGTGCTAATTTGGGCAGTATGTATTACAAGTTAGGGCAATTTGCTGAGGCCGAAAAATCTTACCAAACAGCTATTGCGATTAATCCCAAGTTGTGTTCTGTACGCTCGATGCTTGGTAGTGTTTTGCAGCATCAAGGCAAGTTGGATGCGGCAATTGTTTGTTATCAACAAGTGCTGGAATTGGAACCT
>JAYTZD010000005.1:0-9142 GCA_043742065.1 Oscillatoriales bacterium | reverse complement strand
AATTTTGGAACGGATTGCTGAGAAGATCGATCGGATTCAAGTTAATGGGAGTTTGGACAATATCTTGACAGATTTGATTCGGATAAATCGGGAGTGATCGCTATTTAGACTCGGCGATTGAAATCGCGTCTACACAAACGAAGTCCGCCTGCGCGGACTGAAAGAAAGAATAAAGAAATAAATTAACCCTAATTGGTGTGATATTCTCGTAAAAGCCATATTTGCATAAAATAAATAATTTAGATGACCGCAATAGATTCTACTAAGCACCAAAAATCGAAAGCCCTGAAACCGGGTAGTCGCCGCCCCGCTAAAGAACTTTGCAGCGAATGCGGTTTGTGCGATACATATTATATCCATTATGTCAAGGAATCTTGTGCTTTCTTAACACAGCATATCGCAGAACTGGAAGCAGAGATTCACGGGCGATCGCGAAATCTCGACAATCCCGACGATTGGTATTTCGGCGTCAGTCAAAATATGATGGCCGCCCGCAAAAAAGAGCCGATCGAGGGCGCTCAGTGGACGGGAATCGTCAGCACAATTGCCATTGAAATGCTCGAAAAAGGAATTGTCGAAGGCGTTGTTTGCGTCCAAAACACTCAGGAAGACCGCTTTCAACCGATGCCGATTATTGCTAGAACTCGTGAAGAAATTCTCGCAGCAAAAGTCAACAAACCAACTCTTTCTCCCAACCTGTCAGTATTGGAACAAATCGAAAAATCTGGGATGAAGCGGCTGTTAGTAATTGGCGTCGGCTGTCAAATTCAAGCTTTGCGCACAGTCGAGAAAAAACTCGGTTTAGAGAAACTCTACGTTTTGGGAACTCCCTGCGTGGATAATGTCAGCCGCGCCGGCTTGCAGAAATTCCTAGATACGACTAGCCGATCTCCTGAAACGGTGGTGTCTTACGAGTTTATGCAAGACTTTAACGTTCACTTCAAACACGAAGATGGTTCTACCGAGAAAGTGCCGTTTTTCGGATTGAATACTAAGGAATTGAAAGACGTTTTTGCTCCTTCTTGTTTGAGCTGTTTTGATTATGTGAATTCCTTGGCAGATTTAGTTGTGGGCTACATGGGAGCACCTTTTGGCTGGCAGTGGATTGTGGTGCGAAATGACACTGGGCAAGAGATGTTAGATTTGGTAACGGATCAGCTAAACACTCAGCCAGTGATGTCTCAGGGAAACCGAAAAGAAGCGGTTCAGCAAAGCATTCCGGCTTATGAAAAAGGGGTGACTTTGCCAATGTGGGCGGCGAAGTTAATGGGAGTGTTTATTGAGAGAATTGGGCCGAAGGGTTTGGAATATGCGCGGTTTTCGATTGATTCTCATTTCACTCGCAATTATCTCTATGTGAAGCGGAATTATCCTGAGAAATTGGAGGCTCATGTGCCGGAATATGCTAAGCGGATTGTTGGTCAGTATAAGTT
Source organism: Oscillatoriales bacterium (assembly GCA_043742065.1). GTDB lineage: Bacteria > Cyanobacteriota > Cyanobacteriia > Cyanobacteriales > Microcoleaceae > Microcoleus. The sequence continues at coordinate 7,709 of JAYTZD010000005.1, read as the reverse complement.
GCCAGAGTAAAGTGATCTCAATTCCGGTTGCATCGAAATTATTAGTAGCGGAAATTAGGAGACGGCATTGCCGTCTCCTCTATGTCATTGGGAACCACCAACTAAAATATAAAACTTGACATTGATGCCCGATCGCATTTGAATATTTCAGCCACGAATCATAAATTTGGTGTTGATCGAAAAAATAGGATCGCCCTTCTTGACTAAAAGTGATGTCAAGATCGTGCGATCGTACTAACCAAGAATTAAACAGTATGGGGGTGGAGGGACTTGAACCCACACGACCTTTTCGGGTCAACGGATTTTAAGTCCGTAGCGTCTACCATTCCGCCACACCCCCTCGTTTAAGTTACTACAGCAGGATTATTCTGCAACAAGCAACTACAACTTTACATAGTACAACCAAAACCCCTATTTACGCAACCCCTAATTGAAACTTTCTCAAAAACCGCGCTGAATCCCCCCAAGCGGTACAATAATTATCAGAGAATCAAGAATCCCCACGCCTTCAGGCTGGGGGAGTGTCAAGCAGTGCCAGATCAGCGATCGCGCCCATTGCACTGATCGCGTGTAATTATTCCCCTAAAGCAAATCTATGTATATTACTCTACTGCTGTATGCCGTCTTGGCAGGAGCTTATCTCCTGGTAGTACCCGCAGCGACCTACGCATACCTCAATAGCCGTTGGTACATTGCTAGCTCTTTTGAGCGGGCCTTCATGTACTTCTTAATGTTCTTCTTCTTCCCAGGTATGTTTCTCCTAGCACCCTTTTTGAATTTTCGCCCCAAACGGCGGCAGATAGAAGCCTAAATGCGACGTATAGACGTAATTGGAATCACTTTCGGTGTTTTTGTCGCTGGTGGGTTGGCCTACTTGTTGCTACAATTCGCCGGACTCGACAGCATAAATGCAGGTATCTGGAGTCAATTATTTTTGGTCGCCGGCTTGATTGGCTGGCTGGCGACCTATTTATTTCGAGCAGTCACTCAAGGTATGACCTATAGTCAGCAACTGAAGGACTACAAGGAAGCAGTCTTGCAGAAACAGCTTGATGAACTGACTCCTGAAGAATTGGCAAGAATTCAAGCCGAAATTGAACAGGAAAAAAGTAACTAATAACTAATGACTATTTCTAATTGCTTTGAAACCCTGCGCCAAAAAAATCAGTGCGCTTTAATCCCTTTTATTACTGCTGGCGACCCAGACTTGGAGACAACGGCGAAAGCGCTGCAAGTTTTGGATGACAACGGTGCTGATGCGATCGAACTTGGTGTTCCCTATTCCGATCCGCTGGCTGACGGGCCAGTGATTCAAGCCGCTGCTACCAGAGCTTTGCAGCGAGGAACCCGATTGGATGCGGTGCTGGAAATGGTAGCGAAAGTTAGTCCGAATTTGCGATCGCCCATTATTCTGTTCACTTACTACAACCCGATTTTGTACCGAGGTATAGAAACTTTCTTGCAACAAATCAAAAGTGCAGGAGTCCAGGGATTAGTTGTACCAGATTTGCCTTTAGAAGAAGCCGAAAGTCTGATTAAACCTGCCAATAAATTAGGAATTGAGCTAACATTATTAGTTGCTCCCACAAGTCCAAAAAGTCGCATAGAAGCTATTGCTCTCCAGTCTCAAGGATTTATTTACTTAGTCAGCGTAACGGGCGTTACAGGAGTGCGCGATGGATTAGACAAGCGAGCCAAAGATTTGCTGCAAGAACTTCGCAGTGTCACCGAAAAACCCATCGGCATCGGTTTTGGGATCTCGACACCCGAACACGCTCGTCAAGTGAAAGAATGGGGTGCAGATGCTGCGATTGTGGGCAGTGCCTTTGTCAGACGCTTAGCTGAAGGCACCCCCGAACAGGGTTTAGAATCAATCGGCCAATTTTGCAAGAGTCTAAAAACAGCAATTCAAAATACTTAGCAGCGGTGCAGATACTTTCTGCCATTAGATAGATGCGTGGGGCGATCGCTCTTGCCATAATTGGCGTCAAATACATTGTTGTACTTGAGATAAAAGGCTTTCTTCCTTTAGCTTTCCGACCTGAAGGAAGCTTTTTTTTGAGATAAGTACACTGCGCGATCGATAAATCCCCGTAGGGACACGGCATTGCCGTGTCCTTACACTTCATAAACGCTATAAGTTGAAAAATGTAACTTGAGATAGATAAAAAACTCAGATTTATATTCGTATGCTTAGTGAGGGTTGAAATTCCAGATTTTGTAATGCTAGCCATTTACAAAACCACTAGGAATTTGAGCATCTCACAATAGAAAGGAGCATTTTTTATGAACACAGTAACTGCATTTATCAAAAAAATTAGACTGGGACAGCTTTTAACAGTGTTTCTAGCTGGAATTTTAGTGTTCGTTAGCACTGCTTGTAGTGGCACTGATGTGATGGCAGGAAAGACTTCCAACCAAATTAGAGAAGAAGTTCCTTCCGAGGCTGTAACTTCGGTTTACAAAGGTGGGCAGAACCAATATAGTGATGTCGATCCCAGAAACCCAAACATGACACAAACAGAAGCAAAAGCAAAGATGCTGAAGGATGAAGCACAGCGCCGGATTGATACCAAGGCTAGCAGCAATGTGGGTGAAAATGTCAGGCGGGTAGCGGATCAAGGGCCTGATAAACTCAAGCAAGCTGGCGATAAATTGAATGAAGATGTTCGCGCAGCAAAGCAGAATTTTGATGAGTTTGGTAAAAATACCCAAAAAGGTATAGCTAATGTTAAAGAAAATACTCGCGAAGGTTTGAAGGGAGCAAAAGAAGTTGTTAAAGAGGCTACTGAGGGGGCGAAAGACAGAGTAGCAGATGGTAATGATGCGCTGAAAAATAACCTCAAACAAGGCAAGGAAAATGTCAAAGGTGCTTTCCAAGCCGTGAAGTCTAATGTTGATGATGTCTCGGACAAGGTTAGCTCTAAAGTGAACCGAGATATTGATAGAACTCAGCGGGCGGCAGAAAGAGCGGTTGATGCGATCGACTAATCAGATCAATTCTGGACACCGGAGTTGATATTACCGACAGTCAGGAAACGGCAATGCCGTTTCCTGAGATTTTTACGTTTAATTAGATGATAAATTGGGAATGCGATCGCCTACTTTCAATCCTAATTCCGCAGCCCTTCCTCCTCGGAGTTCCATCACTGCGTCAACAGGAACATTCGGGCCGTAGTTGGGGCAGTTTTCAGTTACACAGGGGGGTACATTCGGAATTATCGTCTGCACTACTCCTTCCCGCAGAAAAATCATATCGAGTTCAATCAATACATTCCTCATCCAAAAACGCACATTTCGCGCTGGTTCGATGGGAAACAACATCCCTCTGTCATCCGGCAATTCTGTGCGAAACATCAGACCAATTTGTTGTTCTTGGGGAGTCAGGGCTACTTCCAATCCCAGAGGCTGAGCGCCTATGATAGTATTCACAGAAATTGGCAAAAGCTGACCCGTATCTATCCCGCCAAACAGCGATATAAAGTTGGATTGTGATAAATTAGCGATTCCCGAAAAAACTCCTAAATATTTGCCCGTATTTTGATCTTTCATCACAGTTTGGTTATCTGAAACAGAGAGATCCAAGTCGCTAAACTTCATACCATTTATCAAGACAATTTTATCATTTCCGTTGCCGAAATCTGTAATTAAATCGGCTTCGGCAATACTCGATGCAGCAACGGTTTGTTCAATCAAAAATAAGTCATCGCCCGCACCACCTGTCAAGATATCTTTGCCTTCTGCACCGATTAGCAAATCTTGACCCCGATCGCCATTAATGACATCATCTCCTTGTCCTCCATAGATTGTATCGTTTAAGAGTCCTCCAGCGAGGGTATCAGCGCCCTCATTTCCAGCGAGCAAATCGTCTCCTTGTCCTCCATAAATTAGGTCATTTCCCCCCAAACCTTGAATCGTGTCATTACCCGCAAATCCTCTAATTAAATCGCTGTTGGGGCTTCCTAGGAGAAAATCAAAGCCGAAAGTACCGTCGATATTAGCCATTTTATATTTAATAAATTGAAGATTTGGCGATCGGCATTCGCCAACCAGTACCAAAAGCGCGATCGCTAATTTTCAAACCAGGAGGTGCTTGTCGCCGTTTAAATTCCGCCTGTCTCACTAATTTTACTATACGGGCTACCACAGCTTCATCATGTCCAGCCGCCACAATTTGTTTGACAGATTCATGATTTTCGATCAACCGCTGCAAAATGTCATCCAAAATATCATAAGCAGGCAAAGAATCTTGGTCAATTTGCCCCGGCTTTAGTTCAGCACTAGGCGCTTTACTAATGATATTACTCGGAATTATCTCGTTCCCAAAGGGCGGGCGCGGGGGTGGGCACGGAGAGGGCGGGTACGGGGGCACCGCCCCTACAGTATTTAGCCAGCGACAAAGGGAATAAACACGAGTTTTGGGTACATCAGAAATCACAGCTAATCCGCCATTCATATCGCCGTAGAGAGTGCAGTAACCTACCGCCATTTCCGATTTATTGCCAGTAGAAAGTAGCAAATGTCCGAACTTATTGGAAATTGCCATCAACAAATTTCCTCGGATTCGCGATTGAATATTTTCTTCGGCAATTCCGAAAGTTGTATTGATAAACAAATCGCCCAAAGTGCGATCGTAAGTTTTCATCAAATCTGCGATCGGCAACATTTCCATTTCAATGCCCAAATTTTTAGCTAATTCCAAAGCATCATTAACAGAATGATCGGAACTATAAGGAGAAGGCATCAGTACGCCTAAGACATTTTCGGGTCCGATCGCAAAACTAGCGATCGCAGCCACCAAAGCCGAATCTATCCCGCCACTCAAACCCAGTATAACCTTAGAAAAACCGCACTTACGAACATAATCTCGCACTCCCAAAACCAAAGCCGCCCAAATTTCTGCATCCCCAACCTGCGGAGTAAAACTTAACTGTGCAGGGTGAATTTCTGTTTGATTTTGCGAAGCAATCCCAATTAAATCCTGTTTGAATTCGTCATATTCAATTGTCGCAAAATCAGTTTCAAAAGAAGCCAAAACCTGAATCAATTCACCATTTTTATTGAGGGAAAAGCTGCTACCATCAAAAATCAAATCATCATTTCCCCCTACCTGATTAGCATAAATAATTGGTATACCTGAGCCTATTACACTGTGCTGCAACATAGCCGATCGCACTCCCCGCTTTCCCGCAGCATAAGGCGATGCAGATAAATTGACCACTAAATTCACGCCCACTTTTACCAAATCTAAAAAAGGTTCACCAACGTAACTGCGTTTCCCCCAAAACTCCTCATTATTCCACAAATCTTCGCAGATAGTAACACCAATCTTTAGTTCGCCAAGATTAAAATAATTGCTGTTTTCTCCGGGTTCAAAATATCTGTCTTCATCAAATACATCATAGGTAGGCAATAAGCGTTTATGAAAAATTTGTTGAACACATCCATTTGACAACACAGCAGCGCTGTTAAACAAAGATTTTCCGCCTTTTTGACCAGCATGAGCATTTAGGATGGCAGTCCCAACTATTACTACCAAATCCGCTGGTAAATTTTGCGCCAATTGCTGCAACTGTGCGCCCGCTGTGGCAATGAAACTGGGGTTCATCAACAAATCGCGTGGTGGATAACCAATCAGGGAAAGTTCCGGTGTTAGCAATAAGTTTGCTCCCTCAATCGCAGCCTTGTTTGCAGCTTCTAGAATCAAGTTGGAATTGCCGAAGATATCACCGATAGTAGGATTGAGTTGTGCGATCGCAATTTTCATATTACCAAATTACCTAATCTATAAGGAAGAAGGAAGAAGGAAGAAACAGGGAGATACCATTTTTGTAAATATATCCGTAGGGGCTCTCGCATTCCGGTAGTGAGTCTCTGCTTATAACTAATAAATTATCTGCCGGAATGCTTCGCCTCTGCAAAATTGGGATGCACCAAGACACATTACTCAGACTTGTAATGTTTCAACTCTTCTTCAATAAAATGATTGACCAAATCCCGGTAGAGCTTTTCTACCACATCAGCATTCAAACCCGCTTCCTCGGCCCACTCACGCCGCTTCTGTAACATAGCATAAAAGCGATCTGGTGCTTTCACACTAGCTTCACTGGTTTTGAACCTAGCCGCCGCGATGACATATTGAAATCTCTTACTCAAAGCATCGATCACTTCCCGATCGATTAGATCAATTTCTTCACGAACTTCCAGAATGTTCGCGCACTCATCAGGGGCTTTCATCGCCTATACTCCTTAATTGCTTCTACTTTCATTTTACTAAATTTATGTTCTAATGTCATCAGATAAACAACTAAATAAACACCAGAGGCTTATCCTTGAAAGGAGCAAAAGCGGTCGCATCAAAGCGATACAAACTAGCAGGACGACCAGCCCCCCGCGAAGCTTTTACGCCCGTATCATACAAAAAACCCAGTTTCAACAATCGGGCGCGAAAATTAGAATAATCCGAAAAACTTTCCCCCAAAATAGTAGTATAAAGTTGATACAAATCGCTTAAAGTGAAAAGCTCAGGCAAGACTTCAAAAGCAACCGGACTATATTCAAGTTTATTCCGCAAGCGCCGATATCCGTATTCGAGAATTTGATTGTGATCGAAGGCCAACTTAGGAACTTGTTCGACAGGATACCAAGCAATCCCACTGACACGATGGCTGGCACCTGCAACGACACTACCAGCAATTAACTCAGCTTCTTCAAAGCGAACTAAAGCAAAGTAACTAACAGAAAGATAACGATCGCCTCTGGTGAATTCCCTCGGATCGCGCCCCGGTTCTCCAAAAGTATACAATTGCTCCAAATATAGGTTTTTTACCCTAATTTTTTCAGACAAAATTCGATAAGCTGCATTCTCCAGAGATTCTCCGTGGCGCACCAAAGTACCCGGAAGACTCCAAAAGTCGATAAACGGTTCGTCATGGCGCATTACTAACAGCACCAACAAGCGATTCTGCACGGTATCGACGGAGAAAATAACATTATCTACTCCGACTTTAAAGTCAGCTAATGAGCAACCTTCGCTCTTTTTTGTGCCTCGTGCCATGCGTATAAATGCTCCCTATTAATGTAATCTTCGATGGTAGGAGTTAGGGCTTGGGTGTCTCCTGTTTCCCGATAGGATGTTGAAGAAACATCGGGTGCACTCAAAGATGCGATCGCCACATCCGCACCTATTCGCCGCAACTGCCACAAATCTAACTCTTCTGGCGGATAATTTGGTCGTGGTACTACTAGCAACTGCACTTGTTTTAACAAATGTTCAACTTGATACCAGCGAGGTAATTGTTCCACTAAATCTGAACCGATTACCAAGGTTAATTCGGCATTTCCCCACAGTAACTTTGCCTGTTCCACAGTTTCTAGAGTTCGAGGACTGCTGAGTTCTGGATATAAACAAAGATTTTGCCGTGGTGAGTTAATTTCTTGAATCATTAACAGCAGCATTGCCGATCGATGTTCGAGAGAAGTTTGGTGAGATTTAAAAGGATTGTCGGATGCCCAAACTGCTACCCAGTCAAAATGCTGAGAAAGCCAATTTAGGATAGTTCTGTGTCCCGCAGTCGGCGGATCGGCACTGGTTCCAAATAGAGCAATTTTCATGATTGGGAATTGGGAATTGGGAATTGGGAATTGGGAATTGGGAATTGGGAATTGGGAATTGGGAATTGGGAATTGGGAATTGGGAATTGGGAATT
>JAYTZD010000004.1:0-9144 GCA_043742065.1 Oscillatoriales bacterium | reverse complement strand
CTAGGCGGTACAATCGGACAGTTTGTTAAGGATTTGGAACTGATTGCTTTAGCTTCGGAATCTGATGAATGGATGAATGCTGTTGAGTATATTCCTTTCTAGATAGTTTCATTTTTCAATTGTTAAGTTTATTTTACTATTTTCTCGCGATCGCCCTTTTTTCCCAAAGTGCGATCGCCCATCAATACATTTTAATTCATCCCACCATATCCCGAAGCAACAATCATCGACCCAATACCCGAATCACTAAATATCTCTTGCAACAAAGCGTGTTCCAAACGACCATCAATAATATGAGCAGCCTTCACACCCTGAGCCAAACTCCGCACACAACAATTAACCTTTGGAATCATCCCCCCAGAAACAATTCCAGACTCAATTAACTGTCGAGCCTCTTGAATATCTAACTTCACAATCAGACTCTCAGGCTTATGATAATCCTCCAAAATTCCAGCAGTATCAGTCATCAAAATCAACTTTTCCGCACCCAAAGCAGCCGCAATCTCTCCAGCTACTGTGTCAGCATTAATATTGTAAGATTGACCATTTTCATCGGCCGCCACACTCGACACCACCGGAATATATCCGCTACTCACCAAAGACTCCAAAATCTTGACTTTGACACCACTAACTTCGCCAACAAACCCAATCCCCTCCCGACCATCTGGACGAGCTTGAATCAAATTACCATCCTTGCCACACAATCCCACCGCCTTGCCGCCAGCTTGGTTAATTAACGAAACAATTTCCTTATTTACCTTCCCCACCAAAACCATCTCCACAACTTCCATCGTCGCCGCATCAGTCACCCTCAAACCATTCTTAAATTGCGGCTCAATACCCAATTTTTCCAGCCAAATATTAATTTCCGGGCCACCACCGTGAACCACAACCGGACGCATCCCCACGCAGGATAGCAGCACAATGTCGCGGATTACCTTTTCTTTGAGACGGCCATCTTTCATCGCCGCACCGCCATATTTGACGACAATGGTGCGGCCGGCAAACTGTTGAATGTAGGGCAATGCCTCCGAAAGCACCTGAACCCGATTGGTCTCTACGTTCCTGGGAAAATCGCTATGTTTGAGCATACAAGGACAAATGGCTAAAAACTTCAGTTTAAAGTTTAATGTCTACTCTCTCCCGATCGATCGCCCTGAGCCATAGTTTCGATAGGTTTTCTTAATGTTCTAACTTTAAATTTTGTACTATAACTTATACATTTGTTGCTAAAGTAAAGAAATGTATTGCTACTCTTGATTTACTTAGGGTTTTATGTTAACTGCTGTCACACCGGACTCCGAAAACCATCTGTTTAAGCTACCTTCACAGGCTGAAACGTCTCCCCGGATGACGATATTTTGCGATTTAGACGGACCGATCGTCGATGTGTCCGATCGCTACTACACCACTTATCAACACGGATTAGCAGACACTCAGGCAGTATATCTTGAGCGGGGCATCAACCTCAACCTGCAAATACTCAGCAAACAGCAGTTTTGGCAAATGAAGCAAAACCGCGTACCGGATACTGAAATTGCCAAAAGTTCGGGCCTATCAGGACAAGAAATTCATATTTTTCTCGGATGCGTGAGTCGGATTGTCAATCAGCCGGACTTATTGCACTTAGATCGGATCCAGCCGGGAGTACAATGGGCGATCGCGCTGCTTCATTCCCGTGGTGTAAGATTGGTCTTAGTGACTTTACGACCGAAAGATCAAGCAGTTCAAATCTTGCAGAATTACGGCTTAGCGAGACTGTTTACCTGCATTTGCGGAACTCAGATTCCCGATGCAGCCTATCACAATTATGCAGCCTTAAAAACCGAATTATTGGCTGAAGTTGCCGAAGAATTTGAGTCATCTCTGGGTTCTGCTTGGATGATTGGAGATACCGAAGCAGATATCCTCGCAGGACAAGCATTGGGAATACCGACAATTGCCGTTACCTGTGGAATTCGCAGTCACCATCAACTGCAACAGTACCAGCCCAGTTTTATCCTCAGCGATTTGATGATTGCCGTTCATCACTTATTAGGTTCTAGGCCACAAGTGCGATCGTATAATGAGCAACAGCTACGGTAGATAATGTCTTGAAGTGTCATCGACATTAATAGCACAAAAACTGAATATGAATCGCAGCCAATCCATTCACTGTTTAGATTTAGGCTTGTCCAAGTAATTGCTAATTACCGATGACAAGGAGGCGATGGGCGAGAAACCCGATCGCGTACCTTGTCTAGTTCATTAACTTATGCTTGCGATCGCACTTTGGTATTTTTGCTGCGACCAGATGCCAAGCGAAGACCAAGTAACCCTAAAGCACTTCCCATAAGAGTGATCGGCTCAGGCACAGCTTCAACGGGTCGCTCAACACCAGTAATTTTGCCGTATAGAGATGCTGTGGCGGTAGTCTCTTCTGGCGAATTGAACTCGCTAAAAACCGTATTACCGCCGTCTGAAGAGAAGCCTAGAAGTTGCAGCGTGTAATCGACACCTCCGTAGTTCAAAGTCTGGCTAGTCGAACCAGCCATTGAAAAACGCAGCCTGTCGCCATCAAGAACTGGATCGCCAGTTACATTAGGTGTACTTAATATATTGAACAAGAAGTTAAAGCTGAGTGTAACGGGTGAGGGGGACACCAAAGACATCGCAATGTTTAAGGGAATGTCAGCATCCAGTTTCCCACTGTCAAAAGCGAAGGTAGTGTTACCGTAAGTCGCTCCATTACGGTAACTCAAATTGCCAAGATTAAACAGGCTATTCAAACCGCTATTAAAGTTAACCCCGTCATACTGGACGTAGTTACTGAAGCTGCCCGGTACACCAATACCCCAAGTCAGGCGGTTATCTGTACCGCTGTTCTCGTTAGAAAGCCACTCAGAGCCGCTGCGATCTTGTGCCACGGGCATTTCCCACGAACCTGATGACGTACCACTCACATTAAAAGCGTGAGCTCGATCGGCCACGCCGAGCAATGCAATAGTAGTGAGAGTAATAGCCGATAACTTGGCTAATGATGAGTTGAATTTAATTTCGATCATAAAATACTCCGTAACTAAAAAAAACTGGTTTAAAGACCTGAGAGGGAAGCGGTTCGGGCGGTGAATATCGCCTTGAATACGTTGCTGCTAGTGCCTTGCAACTACTCAATGTCGTGTACTTTTGTATTGCACTTCCAACGGCAGACCAAGGCTTCGAGCTTGAGCCTGAAGCCCCGTCAGAGTCATGGGTTTCTGACAACAAGTAGATACAAATACCACTTAGGTTCAGCTTTCGCTGTCTTAAGTATAAACTTTTTCATACCTGCAAAATTTTGTCAAGCCAGATCGAGTCATATTTAGTAGATTTTTTCCATCCCAACTAGACCAGAAAAAGTCACCTTTAGCTGGTTGCCACGGAAAAGTTCATAATTTAGTTGGGTTACAATCCAGTCACACCCTTGCATCTGCGTGACTAATGGATATTGAAGATGCCTGAGAATTTGTTGACTATCTAGCTGTGACTAAGGGGAAACACTTAGAAAATTAGTGATAAATTATACAAATAAGTCGTGAATACCCTATTCTTACGTGATTTACAATCTCTCCTGCACCAGAATTTCGATATATAAGCTTGCAATCTAAATAATATAAGTGAGGGCCGCGCTCATGCGAAAAATGTACGAAATGTACTAAATATCAGAATTATCTAGCAACCTATAGAATCTCTAATCTGGGATGATTTCATTTTCATCTATACTACTCAGAGTATAAAAAAAAATACGCACTAAGCAATCATTTATGAATAGGAGTTATTCGCGGTTTGATTCCCTCACCAGCATCCTAGCAGGAACAGTAGCGGTAGCAGGAATAGTCATCTTTGCACAAGCACCCGTTTTCGCAAAAGCCCCCCAAGAAATTGCCAAATTAGCTGAATCTGTCACCGTTCAAATTAACAGAACAGATAATCGTGGTGCGACAGGATTTATTATTGCCAAACAAGGCACGACTTACACTGTCCTGACAGCTAACCACGTTGTTGCAGATACTAAACTTACATATACGATTCGCAGTTCTACGGGAAAAAACTATCCAGTAACCCGTTTTGCACGATTACAAAAAAGCCAGAATGAGCCAGATTTAGCAGTCGTAACTTTTAACAGCACAGAATCTTATCCAGTTGTAACTTTAGGCGATTCCGCACAAGCGATAGTTGCAACAGAAATTTTTGTGTTTGGCTATCCAGCTAATGCAGCCGAGGGAAAATACGGAACTAAGCGTAATTTTGAGTTTGTACCGGGTTATGTTACGAGTCGTCTCCCGACTCATCCACGCGGTTATACTTTGCGCTACAATGCTATTACGAAAGGGGGCATGAGTGGAGGGCCTGTATTTGATACAGAAGGGCGTGTTGTTGGGATTCACGGAGAAGGCGATCTCGATTTCATAACGGATAACCAAGGAAATCTCGTAGATAAATTGACTACTAAAACAGGATTTAATGCAGCAATTCCTATCAACACTTTTCTAGCTAAATTGTCGGAGGCAGGTTTAAATCGTTCTGCTGTTTTGGTGAATACTTCTACCGCCACTAATGCACCTCTGAAACTGAACAATCCCAATGATGCTAAAACTTATTATGTTCGCGGTTTAAGTCGGTTTGACAAGGGAGATTTGCCAGGGGCTGTTGCCGATTTTAACCAAGCAATTCAAACTCAATCTGATTACGCGGAAGCTTATTTTTATCGAGCACTGGCTTATTCCGATTTGAGACAAATGCCCAGAAGTATCGCTGATTATAGCAAGGCGATCGCCCTAAATGCCAGTTATGTCGATGCTTACTACAATCGGGGGCTGGTTTTGTCAGCATTGGGAGATAAACCAGGGGCGATCGCCGATTATACTCAAGTCATCCGCCTGGATCGAAACTTTGCAGCCGCCTACAACAACCGAGGATTAGCGCTTTCGGAGTTAGGCGATCAAAAAGGGGCGATCGACGATTTCAATCAAGCGCTGCAAATTAATCCCGGTCGCGCTAACACTTATTTTAACCGAGGATTGGCGCTATTTCGCATCAATAACGATCGCTCTGCCTTAGCTGATTACACTCAAGCAATTCAACTCAATCCCAGTTATGCCAAGGCTTTTGCTAACCGAGGAATTACGTTAGTGAGAATGGGAGATACAAAAGGGGCGATCGCAGATTTGCAGCAAGCGGCTCGTTTATTTAAGGCTCAAGGAATGAATGCTGATGCTCAAAAAGCATTAGATGCGATCGGTCAACTGCAAAGGTAGTAAAGTTTATGATATAATCGAAAATATGACCCTTCTAAAAACCATGTATCAAGCAACATTAACTGATGTTTCCTTAGACCCAATATTAGAGCAATTAACGCAACTTGCCCAACTAGAACCTGACTGGGATTCTTATGGTGCATTAGCAGTTTCGCCCGTTGCTTTTGTAAAAGCCTGTCAGTTGCTCATTCATGTTAAATACTCTCTTTCGCCTTTAGTTGGCGATCGGATTTTACCCTATGATGCAGCACCAATTACTAATGGTAGTCTACAACTGGAGTGGCGGAGTCCACAGGGCAATCTAGAAGTGGAAATTAAACCCGATATGAGTTTCAGCTATCTACTAATTAAGGCAGAAGGAAACGAGAGAAAATTTGAGGAAAAAAACCAGGTGTCATTATCTGAAGTCCTGAATGTGTTGTCTCAGCTATTGATTGCATAAATCAGGATGAGATAATGCTAGAAGAAATTGCAGATAATGATATTCTTTATCGTCGAATTCCTAATGTACATCTTTATGAGGATGGTACTGTAAAATCAGTTGCTTTCCAGGTTAGAGGAAAACCTGATAACAGTATCTCAGTTGAGTTAGCGAGGCTAACAACTCCCCCGGAAATTTTAGCTCGTGCGAGAAATCCTGACACTACAAAAGTGGGTGTATTGGTAGCAGGATATGCCCGTTCTTTAGGCTTCATTATCCGACATGACCCATTGGAGGATAATCCAGCTCATTGTCTGATTGAGGGGGAAAACAATAAAGTCAAGTGTAAACTTTTGGCTGAGGCTACAACTATTTTGACTTGGCCTGAGTAAAGGCGATCGCACAATATTTGAAACAAACAAACACGCAAAATAAACCCGCCCCAATCCCACGAATAGGGGAGGGCGGGTTTATCAATACCCTGGATGTGAATCAGAAATACTGGTGAACCCGCCCCTACAGGATTGTCGTAATACAGATCATCGTGATGCTGATTTCCCCCTAAAACCTCACCGTCACCAAAATCACCCGCCGAGGCTGATTTTCCGCTTCAATAGTATACTCAACCCGCCCAAAACCTTTCGGCCCCGGTTCAACTAAATCATAGCGAGATGTCACCGTACCTGCGGCTGTATCGTATTGAGCAAAAACAGCACCGGGATTCCTCCCAGCAGACGCATCGGCATCCCCTCCCCAAGAGCCCCAATCATCCAATCGCGATCGAGTTGGTAAGACAGAAGCGGCGATTTCAGGAGGTGTTAATCTTTGATCGGCTAAGACTTGTTGAGCGTTATGAATCGCGCACATTGTCGGCCCAGAAATTTTGGCATCGCTATATTGATCTTCCCACTTTTGCACGAAGCCAAAGCCCACATTCGGGCCGACTTTATCCTGTCTTTGCCGCCCCCAAAGCCGACTGGTATCTGATGCAAAATTAGAACCGCTGCCAGTTACGGCTAATTCGGTTCTTTTGCTAGTAAAATTGCGGTTGACAAATTCTTTGTCTGCGGTGCGAATAGCGTTGGCGGCCGCTGGTTCTATTTTACTGCTAACATTAGTATTGTCTTGTACGATCGGTGATAGAACGCCGGGGATGGGCTGTGCTCCACAATATTTTTGAATACCGTTAAAAACGCGATCGGCTGATACTCATAATTTATTTACTTCCAGGAGAGCTCGCGCCCTGCTCAATTTGAAATTTGAAGAAGTGATAATTCCTGTCCCCACAATTTTTAGCTGTAGAACAAGAGATGTCAAGAGATAAACTTTTACCATTACTAATATCTACCAGCATTGTATTGATCCTCCCAGGTTTTCCCACCTGAGAAGCTACTTGATTTCCATCTACATAAACCTCGATTTTGGGTGGTAAAATTTCACTTTGATCGTCAACTCCATACTCCAATCGGAGAGAAGCACGACCGCCTGGAAGTTTACAAGTCCAACCTGCCTCGCGTACCTTCATAATACTGGTGTATAGTTGTCTGCCTATGGAAAGGTCTGTAGGCCCTCTGTACAAATGATATAATGGGCCATCGCTGGAGTTAAGTCGCATACCCCGTGTAACAAGACATTGCAGGTCGAGTATATGGAGCGGGCGCTGGGCCTGTGCCACTTGTGCGCCAACCGTCCCTAACATCACACATAACATCCCAGCGAGGAAGAAACCGCTGAGCCACCGCACTCGTTTCATATAAAATATCCTGTCAAGACCTTAATGAATTAATATAAAGGATGAGCTGTGTAGGAAAAGTCCTGACTTTAGATAGATGACAACATCAAAAATGTCACGATTGTACGAAATGTCAGGTATAATGAATGGCGTAAACTCCAGCTTCTCCCTAATCTATGGATATTGCCGAAGTTTTGACACTGGCAGATCAGCTAATTTTTGCTAAGACGGGAAAGCATTTAGATTACGTGCAAGATGCTATTCTGCGGGGGACATTAGAAGACGCAACTTACACGCAAATTGCTCAAGAACTTTACTCAAGTCCAAGTCATGTCAGAAATGTCGGATCGGACCTTTGGAAAACACTTTCTAAAGGATTGAAAAAAGATATTACTAAAAACAATTTTAGGGCTGTATTAGAGAAGGGCATAGTTTATAATTATCAATCAACTATTGTTGAACATATAACAGGCGAGAATATAACAGTTAATAAAAACCTTAATGTTTGTCCTGAAAAAGTGCGATCGCCCAAAACACCCCAAAACCCGGAACCAAGAGCAAAACAGCCCCGCATCGACATAGGCGATGCACCAGAAATCTCCACATTTTTCGATCGCACATCCGAACTATCCACCCTCGAAAACTGGATTTTAAGCCCCACCCGCCTCATCACCATCCTCGGCTTATCCGGTATTGGCAAAACCGCCCTGACACTCCAACTAATCCCGCAAATTCAATACGAATTCGACTACATCATCTGGCGAAGCCTCCACAACGCGCCACCGCTAACATCACTCCAAACAAACTTAATTCAATTCCTCTCCCAGCAGCAAGAAACCGAATTACCAGATTTAATCAACTATTTGCGTTCCCATCGCTGTCTCATTATCCTCGATGATGTGCAAACAATCTTCAGCAGCCAACAACTAGCAGGAAACTATCAACCAGGCTATGAAAATTACGGCACATTCTTCAAACAAATAGCAGAATCATCCCACAACAGTTGCCTCATCCTGTTGAGTTGGGAAAAACCCAGAGAAATCGCCGCATTAGAAGGCGAAAATCGCCCCTGCAAATCGCTGCAACTCAACGGTTTAGGCCCCGAAGCCCAGGAAATTTTCAGAGAAAAAGGTTTAGCAGAACCCGATAAATGGTCACAAATAATCGACCTTTACCGAGGCAATCCATCCTGGTTAAATATAGTTGCAACTATGATTCAAGATTTATTCGGCGGTAGCGTTTCCGAATTCCTCTCCTATGATACCCTATTCTTAGGTGACTTAGAATCACTATTGGAGCAGCAGTGCGATAATCGCCTCACCGCATCCGAACAGCAAGTTATGGGTTGGCTAGCAAGTACATCCGAACCAGCCGACATCTCAAAAATACCAGAAAACCTGCAACTATCACCGCCAGAAGTATTGAA
Source organism: Oscillatoriales bacterium (assembly GCA_043742065.1). GTDB lineage: Bacteria > Cyanobacteriota > Cyanobacteriia > Cyanobacteriales > Microcoleaceae > Microcoleus. The sequence goes on along the minus strand of JAYTZD010000004.1, from coordinate 289 downwards.
AGTCATCCAATCTTTAGGGCGCAGGTCATTAATTGAAACAGTAAAGCAAAATGGGCGATCGTACTTTACAATTCAACCAGTAATCAGAGAATATATAATCAACAACACCAGAAGCAAAAACTGATAAACTTATCGAGCTTAGTGCGATCGAAAAAACCCATACAAACAACAAAGCCCCTTTCTTGCATGAAGAAAGAGGCAATGTATGTTATCAATAGAATCCCAGGCATCGAGCTATTTTCTCAGGCAGTGACCCGCCAAATATCTTCGCCACCGCAGCGTTTAACAA
>JAYTZD010000003.1:0-9151 GCA_043742065.1 Oscillatoriales bacterium | reverse complement strand
CGGTCAGCTATTACTCGAACGGGGAGAAACTCTCAGTGTGGCTGAGTCTTGTACTGGAGGCGGATTAGGGGCGATGCTGACTGGTATTTCTGGCAGTTCGAGCTATTTTTTCGGTGGAATTATTTCTTATGAGAATCAGGTTAAGGAAAGATTATTAAATGTTAAGTCGGAAGATTTAATCGAATTTGGTGCTGTCAGCCACCAAGTGGCAAAACAAATGGCTGCGGGAGTGCGCGCTAGTCTCAATACCAGTTGGGGATTGAGCATTACAGGCATCGCCGGGCCTTTTGGTGGCACTGATTCTAAACCTGTCGGACTGGTTTATATCGGTTTAGCGGGGCCTAGCGACGAGGTAGAGAGTTTTGAATACCAATTTGGTCATACGCGAACCCGCGATTGGATTCGGAATCTGAGTGCTTGTACGGCGCTCGATCGACTCCGACGCCAGATTTTGTTGACAAAAACCGAAAAAATCTGAGGTTAATTGTAAATTGTCAATAGTCTTAAGTAATCTTAAGCTTTATTTAAGGCTTGTTTTCCGAAACATTTTGGTAATTTGCCATTTCCCTATTGATTATCTGTAAAGATTCGTTATGATAATAAGACAGGACTGATTAGCAAATATACTTATTCTCACCGTTGCTCAAACCAACCTTCCGAGAAAAAGCAAGCTTAACTATTGACTTAAAAGTTGTGCTTGCTTGTATTAAGAGATTCTGCTATCGGTTTAAAAATCAAAATTATAAAAAAAGGAGTTATCAGCTCAATGGAAAACATTGAAAAGGTGCTGGAACAAATTCAAGAATGGGTTCGCAAACTGATCGAAGGATTGATTAATCCAGAACCTCAACCGGAACTGATACCGATTCCAGTTCCAGCAAACCAACCAAGACATCGGAGATAGTCTGGACTGGATTTGAGGGTTGAAACTTGAGGTTTGAGAGTGGTTCTAATACAGAAATCAAAACTCTCACACATTTTATTGAGCTGGAAATTTTAAAATTGTTAAATATCCTGGTACTACACGGCCCCAATCTGAATCTTTTGGGTCAACGAGAACCTGGCGTTTATGGTTCTGCGACTTTAAATGAGATCAACCAGTTGTTAGAGCAAGAAGCGTTGGTGCTTCAGGTGAAAGTCTCTATTCAGCAGTCAAATCATGAAGGAGTCTTGGTGGATGCAATTCATTCGATGTTAGGGCAGCACCAAGGCCTTTTGATTAATGCTGGAGCTTATACTCACACGAGTGTGGCAATTAGAGACGCGATCGCAGCCGTAAATCTCCCGGCGGTAGAAGTTCATCTGAGCAACATCTATCGGCGGGAAGATTTTCGCCATCACTCGTTTATAGCACCAGTGGCGATCGGGCAAATCAGCGGTTTTGGTTCAGATAGTTATCGCCTAGGGCTGCAAGCTCTCGTTAGTCACTTAAAAAACAACTGAAAATTTACTTACCGAATACCCAGATCCCCGATTTACTTAATAAATCAGGGATCTAGCACTCATGGGATTAAATAACAGATATAGCCTTTCTCAGTAAGATGAGGGCATTGGGAATTGGACACTGAGCCCTTCGACTACGCTCAGGATAAACTCCGTCGAAGGGCTCAGGATAAACTCCGTCGAAGTGTGTCAAAGTATCTGGCAAATGCCCAATGCCCAATGCCCAATTCCCAATGCCTAATTCCCAATTACCAATTCCCAATTACCAATAAATATGCGGCATTCTCTGTCGAGCAAGTTTCAAGGAACCTTAATGGGTTCCACTTTGGGGAATTTTATAGGCATTCAATACCAGAACCAACTTCTGGGAATGAGAGCCGAAACAGCAGACTTGTCACCGATTTTACAACTGACTAAACACCAACAGTTGTCACTGACTGGGGCAAATTTGGGCGGGAAATCGTCCAACGGTAAACTCCAAGCGGGCCAAAACTCATCCGAGTGCGAGATGCTTGCTGTAGCCTGCGCTCAAAGTTTGATTCGGTGCGGCGGTTTAGATGTAAAAGATTGGCGCGATACTTGGGAAGCATTTACTCAGTCTGAGCTTGACTATTCGCCAAACACGGAAGGTAAAATCATACTTCATCCTTGTGAAGCTGCGGTTGCTACATTGCCAATAGCGCTGTTTTTTCATGAAAATAAAGCGAAGCTGCGAGAAAAACTCTTGCTGGCGACAGAGGTTTGGCACAACCAAAACGCTTCAGAATGTCAAACAGGAGTTTTTGCAGTAGGGTATGCGATCGCCCGATCGCTCAAAGAAAGACTTGACCCAGCAACGGTAATTCCTCAAACCATTACTTATCTGGCAACAGATAATGCTTTAACAGAGCTACTGTCACAAGTACAAATATTATTAGAACAGGGAGCCGATTTAGAAAGAGCCACAACCCATCTTTATAAAAGCGCAATCGCTTTGCAAGAGGGCCAGGGAGAGAGTGAAAAAAAATCACAGATGAACTTAATTGTCAATCCTGAAAAATTCATTCCTATGGCGATCGCTTTCTACTGCTTCCTGAGTACCCCAGAAGACTTGCATTTGTCCGTTTTTCGGGCAGCCAGGTGTGGCATCGCAAGTCCGCTAACCTGTGCGCTGACGGGAGCTTTGTCTGGAGCTTATAATGGTTCTGCCGCGATTCCTCTAGAATGGCGATCTAGACATTCGGCTGCGCTTTTAGGGCGATCGGCTGCTGAGGGCCGAGAACCCTCAGTCTGGTCAACAGGCAGTGATGCCAAAATCGGACAGCTAGCCAATAACCTGTTTGCCGTCTGGACTGGAGCTTACAGTCAAGACTCCCAACAGGAATTCTCAGTCATGCCACAAGTGGTGGCTGCACCTTATGTAATTAGAGTGGCAAAAAAAGCGGAGTAATCCGAGGGAAACGGAGTCATATTGATATATCTTCGACACAAATGAATACCCTCTCCTCATTGATGCGGCACATCGAGCAGCTAGGGGCTGCGCGCTCGCTGCGCCAACACACTGCTAAGGTGCAAAACGATCGCAGCACACAAAAACCCGTTAGCGCAGCCCGCCCCTACGGGGGCTGCGCCAACGGAGAGGATCGCCCTGGCGGATCTTTCCTGAACCGTTTTTCACTGAAGAAATTCGATCGACCCGATAGTTTTACTCCTTGTAAATATAAAACTTCCAAATCGTACCTCAAAAATCAAGCTCGTTCCCCTGTGTTGGCGCTCGTCGCCGTAATTTCCCTGAGCAGCACTCTGGGGCATCGTTTTTATAACCAACCGAAACTAGACGTAGGAACAAAAGCTCCTGAGACGATTAAGGCCCCTGCTAGTGCTAACGTCCCGGATCTCAAAACCACTGAAGAACAGCGAAAAGCAGCGCGAATTGGGGCTGTAGCGATATTGATGGTTGACTCGATCGCCGATCGCAAAATCTATCAAGAATTACAACAATTTTTGCAACAGGGGAGTGAACTGCGGCAGGCGATCGGCTCGTTGCCTTTAGCCAGAGCAGAAGCGCTCTCAACAGACGTTCAGTTTTACCTGCGAAGTTGTCCAGAGTGGGAGTGGCGATCGATCCTAGCGCAAGTTGGAGACGGTAGTGCAACTTATGGGCCCTTAAGTTTAGAGTCGCCTGCAATTGCGAAGCCGTCGGGGAATCAACCTCAACAAGATGCTGTAGCTCAAATGCAAGCTTACAGTCGATCGATCCGGGCCGCCGATTTCAAAAACCTGACAGACACTATCTCCGAAGCTCGCGGGCGCTATCTCAAGGCTTTGGATGCCCTTTCGACAACATCCGTTCCCAGGCTTGGACAGATTTATGATACTTCCCTGTTTGATTTGTCGGATGCAGCTTGGAAGGAAACACAAACGGGCATGAGTCGGGTGACTCAAAAAATGCTGGCTCAAGGTATTCCCCAAGGTTTGCCCAAAGATATTTTAAAGGAAGCTATCAGACTGCAAGTGGCAGACTCAGTGCCCGTGGCATCGCAACCTTTGGCAGTTGAAGGTTTAACAGCAATTTTGCAGCCCAATCTAGTGCGAGATCCCGAAGAAACCAAACAGCTAGCTGAATTGGCAGCTCAAAAGGTGAAACTGGTGACGCTCGAAGTAGAGCAGGGCAAGATCATTGTTGCAGAAGGAAAAGAGATCTCCCAAGAAGATTTCGTGTTGCTGGACTATTTCGGTTTGAGTCGGCGGGGTGTGAATTGGTTGGGGCTGACGGCGTTTGTGTGCTTAGTTGGGGCGGCAATTGCGCTCGTACTTTTGGTGGAAAGGCACTACCGCTTGCGACGGAGAGATCATTTGCTACTGTTGCTGTTGACTTTGAGCGCCCCAGTGTTGGTGAGTTTGGGGCTGCCTTGGACGAGTTTGCCTGCGATCGGGATTTTAGTAAGCGGTTTCTACGGTTCGGCGGTGGGAGTGAGTGTGGTAGGGCTGCTGTCGGTGGTGCTACCCATTGGCTTGGAACTTGACTTGACTCATTTGGTGGCTAGCGCGGCGGCGGGATTGCTGGGTGCTGTGATGGCGGGGCGGTTGCGATCGCGCGAGGAATTAGCTCTCTTGGGCGTGGCGATCGGCTTAACTCAAGCCATAGTTTATCTCGTAGGAACCATGATTGCCAGCGTCGCCACCGGTTCTATTTGGTACGTTTTGCTTGGTGCTGTAGGTTCCCAAGGTTTAGCCGGTTTAGCTTGGAGCGTTGTGGCTCTGGGCATCAGCCCTTATTTAGAACACGTTTTTGACTTGATTACCCCGATCCGACTGGCGGAATTGGCTAATCCCAATCGCCCGCTGTTAAAGAAATTGGCTGCGGAGGCTCCGGGGACTTTTCAGCACACACTGTTTGTGGCTAGTTTGGCGGAAGCGGCGGCGCGGGAACTTGGCTGCAATGTGGAGCTAGTCAGGAGTGGTACATTATATCACGATATTGGCAAAATGCACGACCCGATCGGATTTTGTGAAAATCAAATGGGCGGTGGCAACAAACATGATGAAATGAATGACCCTTGGGCAAGTGCTGATCTGATCAAAAAGCACGTTAGTGAAGGGTTGGTGATGGCACGCAAACATCGATTACCGAAGGCAATTCAGTCTTTTATTCCCGAACATCAAGGGACGATGTTGATTGCTTATTTCTATCACCAAGCAAAGCAAATTGCTGCACAAGAACAGACAGATTTAAAAATAGCTTTGGCAAATGGGAATAATTCAACAACAACGTTAACCGTTCAAAGTCGGGAAGTGAGAGAGGAGGATTTTCGCTACGATGGGCCGATTCCGCAGTCGCGAGAAACTGGGATTTTGATGGTGGCGGATTCTTGTGAGGCCGCTTTGCGATCGCTCAAGGATGCTACTCACGAGGAAGCTTTGAGTATGGTTAATAAGATTTTGCGAGCTCGTTGGCAGGATAATCAGTTGATTGATTCGGGTTTGACGCGGGAGGATATGTCTTTAATTGCGGAGATTTTTGTTCGGGTTTGGGAACAGTTTAATCATAAACGAATTGCTTATCCTAGTGCAATTTTTACTCCGAGGTAGCAACGGAGGAGACGGCAGTGCCGTGTCCCTACAATAGATTGCGGTAGGGACACGGCACTGCCGTCTCCTCTCCGAATTTCCAATTCCCCATGCCCAATTCCCCATGCCCTAATTCTATCCCTTGACTCCCGTCGCTGTTTCTGTGGGTACAATGTATTTTTGCAATATCAAAAAGAGTCCTAAAACTGGCATAATCGAAATAATAGAACCCGCCGCAACCAAACGCCAATCCAAAGAAAATGTCCCCGCTAAATTAGCGACTCCTAGCGGCAAAGTGTAATATTCTGGTCTGTCCAAAACTAGCAATGGCCACAGGAAATCGCTCCAAGAACCGATAAATACGAAAATTCCTAAAGTGACTAATGCTGGCTTAATTGCTGGAATCATAATGTGCCACCAAATTCCTAATTCGCTACAACCATCAATGCGGGCTGCTTCTTCTAATTCTTTGGGAACTGCCAGGAATGCTTGGCGCAGTAAAAATATGCCGAATGCTGAGGCTAATCCAGGAAAAATCACGCCTAAATAACTATTTTTTAGTCCTAGTTGTACTGTCAATACATATAGGGGAATCATCACGATTTGGAAAGGAATCATGATTGTGGAAATGATGGTCATTAATATGGCTTCACGGCCACGAAAATTGAGTCTGGCTAATGGGTAAGCGGCAAGGGCACAAAACAGGACATTGATGCTCACTGTCAGGGTGGCGATTAGGGTGCTGTTGAAGAGGTAGCGCCCGAAGGGATTGGTTTGCCAAACTTTGATGAAGTTTTGCAGGGTTGGCTGTTGTGGCCACAGTTGCGGGGGAAATTGGAAGATGTTTTCGGTTGGGGATTTGAGGGAGGTGCTGAGCAGCCACAGCAAGGGGAAAAGCATTAAAAGGGCGATCGCACTCATCATTCCATATATCCACAGGGTTTTCCACAGCGAGGGAGTGGTGTTTGGGGAATTTGGTTTTTTAGTTTTGAAATTGTTCATTCTTGGGATATGATTGTAAGTCCTTGCTTCGCGAGAAGCCTTGTTGTCCATAAGGGGATTTTTGACATGAAACCGTTTATTTACGAAACAATGTACATTCTGCGCCCAGATTTGGGTGAAGAAATGACCGATCAGGCGATCGCGAAATATCAAACCATTTTGCGCGATCAAGGTGCTGAAAGTATCGAAACCCAGCATCGCGGCAAGCGCCGTTTAGCCTATGAAATCGGCAAGCACCGCGACGGAGTATACGTTCAAATGAACTATACAGCTCCTGGCGCTGCAATTTTCCCTATGGAACGCGCCATGCGTTTGAGCGAAGAAGTGATTCGCTATTTGACAATCAAGCAAGATGTCCCAGATGCACCTGAAGCCGAATCGGAAGAAGTCGCTGCTGAGTAAGTTCTGGAGTTTGTAGTGAAGGAGACGGCAGTGCCGTTTCCCTACAATTAATCTAGGGTAGGGAAACGGCACTGCCGTCTCCTAATTTTGGGTAATACTTAATCCGAACTCAAAAATTCCAAATAATTATTAGTTAACTCCTTGACTGCTAATTCATAAAATTGTTGGCCATGTTCAGGAGTTGCTAAAGCCGGATTTGAACCCATTCTGCCATCGGGAAATCGGCGACGAAAGTCAGTCGCACCATAAATTTTGTGGCCGGAAGCAACTTCCTCCGAAAGTGGAGCTTGCTTGATCGCTTCTGGATAAAGGTACTGAGTTAAAGCGACTTCGCTGGGTGTGGCGTGTCCACCTTCTTGGTTTCCATACAATTCTTTGGCTAGTTTGTACACGGAACCGCACATAAACCAATTGCCGATTTGACACTGAATTCGATCGCAATTCGGGACATTCAAATCCGATAAATGGGCGTAAGTCTCCGAAAAAGCAGCTTTCATCGTCGCAATATTGCCACCGTGACCGTTGATAAAGAAATATTTCACAAACCCCGCTTTTGCCAAAGAAGTGATATAATCCCTAATTACTAGAATCATGGTTTGTGGTCGCAGGCTGATAGTGCCGGGAAAACTGGTGTGGTGCAATGCCATTCCCACATTAATTGTCGGGCCGACTAAGGCATTGGTAGCTTCGCCGACACCACGGGCTAGAGCCTCCGCCGCAATTGCATCAGTCCCAATCAACCCAGTGGGCCCGTGTTGTTCCGTAGAGCCGATCGGAATAATTATGCCGCGGGAACTCTCTAGATAAGTTTCTACCTCCGGCCAGGTACTCAAGTGCAGCAACATTATAGGCAGTTTACAGATTTTTTACTTACAAACTCGATCGTAGCGTGCCATTGCAGAAAATAGACTTGATCCCAATTTATAATTTAATTCTTAAACAAAATTATGAATTATGAAGACAAATTCACATTTTGATGACTCAACCTTAATAATTTAACCATTTAATAATTAAAGCTTTACCTTTTAATAACCTTTTGAGAGTAAGATATCAACCATCACCCTGTAGATTGGGTGTTACCTGGTCAGTTATCAGCGGGCAATGTTTTATGAAATTAACACCAACCCCTAAAAATGACCAGGCTTCTGATGCCTGGACGCAGGCAGACAGCGCGGCTCTGGCAACTGCTCTACGGCTTTATTCCTTGCACAAGCAAGTAGCAAAGGTCGAGCGCGCATCTGTTGGATGGACTGGCAGAGGATGTAAAACCATTGAAATGCCGATCGCCTAAAGTGCGATCGTAGCGTGAGAGTGCCTCAGCTACTTAACAAGGCACCTCCCACCAGTCACAAACAAACATACTTCCAACACTGATATTTATGTTTTCTGCTGAATTAAGCGAAACTCCTTCCAGGTCTACCGTGGCAAAAGCGGGTCGGATCTTACTACTCGAAGCTGAAGATCTATTGCGGGAAATGCTAGCTTTAGCCCTTCAAGAACAGGGCTATGAGGTGGTGGTTACTAGCGATGGGCGCAACGCTCTCCCTTCCGTTCAAGGTGGCTCATCCTATCACGGTGACTCATCCTTTAACTTGCTGATTATGGATTCAATTAACGGTTTGGATCTGTGTCGAATGTTACGACATCAAGGAAATCCCGTACCTATTTTGATTATCGGTGCCAGAGGAAGTGCAAATAATTGCGCTTTTTACTTAGAAGCCGGTTCCGACGACTACCTAACCAAGCCCTTTGGAATGCGGGAATTTATCGCCCGCTGTCGGGCACTGATGCGGCGCCAACGCCTCGGTCAGTTGCCACAACCAGTCATGCTGCAACATAAAAGCATAACTCTTTTTCCTGAAGAATGTCGAGTGCTGGTTCGCGGTCTAGAAGTAAAATTTTCTCCCAAACAATTTCGCTTACTAGAACTGTTTATGAGTTATCCGCGCCGAGTTTGGTCTCGCGATCAGTTGCTAGAAAAAATTTGGGGACAAGATTTTATCGGAGACAGCAAAACAGTGGATGTTCACATCCGCTGGCTGCGCGAAAAGTTGGAAATCGAGCCTAGTCAACCGGAATACATCATCACAGTGCGGGGATTTGGCTATCGATTTGGGTGAAGTCTAAAATTAATCCTAGGGTGCTTCTATTAGTCATTAAATATAACTTAGGGACACAATAAAATTGTGTCCTTGTTTGTCATATAGAGGACACGGCAGTGCCGTTTCCCTACCATGATTAATCGTAGGGACAC
>JAYTZD010000002.1:0-4670 GCA_043742065.1 Oscillatoriales bacterium | reverse complement strand
GATTAAGAGAATTATCTTTGCCCCAAGGCGGTTTTGTTGTCAATACTTTACACGGTTTGGCATTGAATATTGCGAGGCGACATCCAAGTTTATCTGGTTTAAATTTAGAAAATTCGACTTTAGTTAACACCACTCAAAGTCACCGATTAATTCGCACTTGTGTAGAACTTTGGATAGCTGACAATCCCCGCAGATATCAAATCTTGTTGGAAGGACAACAATTTGATGGAGAGGAAACAGAGAGAATGCGGCGACAGTCTGTTTTGCGGACAGAGATTTTACCGCAGTTAGCTAATACTGTAATTCACGAAGCGAAATCTTCTGGATTGCAGCCGGCAGAATTATTAGCAATTAGCGATAGTTCCTATGGAGATGGTTATGAAGTTTTAGCTGTAGCTAGCGGTTTATATCAAAAATATCAGGCTTTGTTGCGGAGTCGTGAATTCATCGACTACGACGAAATGATTTTAGCAGCTTTGCGGGTGTTGGCAGATCCGAGGGCAAGAGCGATCGAACAAAAACAAGTATTTGCGGTTTTTGAAGATGAAGCCCAAGATTCTACACCTTTGCAGACCAAGCTTTTGGCAACATTAGCTGAAGATCCAGACCATCCTGAATTACCACCAAACTTTATCAGAGTTGGCGACCCAAATCAAGCGATTAATTCTACTTTTACACCAGCCGATCCGATTTATTTTAATGATTTTTGTGACGAATGCAAACAGCAAAATAAATTGTCAGAAATGGATGTAGCAGGCCGCAGCAGCCAGATAATTATTGATGCAGCTAACTTTATTTTGGGATGGGTAAATCGGTCTGAGTTAGCGGGAGAAGAACCACCTTTTCGCTATCAAATGATTGAACCAGTTCCCAGGGATGACCAGCAAATAAATGCGAATCCACATCCCATTGGTCGTGGATTGGAATTGTATACTCCCCGTGATATTTACCATACAATTGAACTGATTGGCAAACGAGTTGTTCAGTTGGTTGAGGAGTTTTTACCTGCTGGTTTTGAATGGAAAAGTGCTGAGAAAAATATCGAATCCGACGGTGAAGTTGGTGACGGGGAAAACCAGACAAAATTGCCATTAGAGTATCTGAAATCGATGGCAGTTTTGGTGCGAGAAAATAAACAAGGTAAGTTGATCAAACAGGTGCTGGAAAATCCGCAGAAATATGGATTAACCGTTGATTTAAGCAAATATGGGATTAAGATTGAAGATGTTGGAGAACGCGATCGACATTCTCAAGTACCTTGGGAAATCTTAACACTACTGCAATTTCTCGATCGCCCCCACTCACCAGACTACCTGAAAGCAGCACTGAAGATTTTGAGCGATCGGCAACTGATCCCCAAACAAGACTACAATGCCTTTACCACAAGCCCAGAGCAATTTCTGTACCCAGGCCCCCTCGACCCGAAGCAATCAGATCCCGTTCGCAAATGTCGCTACTTTTGCTGCGGTTTATTACAAGCCCGCTTAGAACTTCCACCCTATCAAATCATCTCATTTCTAGCCCTAGCCCTGCAATACGACCAAACAGAATTAGCCACCGCAGACAAATTAGCAGAACGAGTCGCAATCCAAACTATTGGCAACAATTCAATGAGCAATATGTTGAGTGTGCTCAGCGAAATTGTCACTTCCGAAAGATTTGAACCAGTGGAAGCAGAAGAGAAAATAGAAGAACGCTATACCAGCAAAGGTCAACTAACAATTATTACCATGCACAAAGCCAAAGGATTAGATTGGGATTGCGTATTTTTGCCATTTTTACATGACCAAATCATCCCCGGAAGCTTGCGAGTTTTACCACAAGCTAAATTTCTCGGAGATTTCACTTTAGCAGAAGTAGCGAGAGCACAAATTCGAGCTAGTTTGCACAAAAAAGAGGCTTTCCCAAATCTGGGTGAAGCCTGGGAACAAGCTGGATATCTGAAAACAGCAGAAGAGTTTAGATTGCTATATGTGGCGATGACACGCGCCAAAAGTTTGCTGTGGATGTCGGCCGAAAAAAAAGGGCCTTTCACTTGGAATAAACCTGATAATTTGCAAGAACTTAAGCCTTGTCCAGTCATGCCTGTTTTAAAACAAAAATTTCCCGATCATGTGATATCCTAAAATAGACATCTCCAAAAAATATTGTGAAATAGGCATCTTGCCTGTTCAAAATAGGCTTTTCTGGAGATAACTAATAATAAAAATTTTCTCTTTTCTTCCTACCCTTCGGGAACGGCTTCGCCGAACGTGTTCTTAGTGCCTTTGCGGTTCATTAAAAAAACATCTCAATCATAAATGACAAACTCACAAATTCTCACAACTAACGTCACAATCCCCAACGGAGATTTGCAAATTGCCGCCTACCTAGCCCAACCCGCCGCCGCAGGGCAATTTCCCGCAGTTATCGTGATTCAAGAAATCTTTGGTGTCAACTCGCACATCCGCGAAGTTACCGACAGAATAGCAAAAGAGGGATATGTGGCGATCGCCCCAGCCATCTACCAACGCCAAGCCCCCGGCTTTGAAACCGGCTACACCCCCGAAGACATTACAATCGGCAGAAAATACAAGGAACAAACTACCGCATCCCAACTTCTGGGCGATATCCAAGCTGCGATCGACTACCTCAAAACCTTACCATTTGTCAAACAATCAGGCTTTGGCTGCATCGGTTTCTGCTTTGGCGGACACGTCGCCTACCTAGCGGCCACCTTGCCCGAAATCAAGGCTACAGCGTCCTTCTACGGCGCTGCAATCGCCACCCAAACTCCCGGTGGTGGTGCCCCCACGATCGATCGCACACCAGAGATTAAAGGCACTCTCTACGGCTTTTACGGCATTCAAGACGCCAGCATTCCCTCAGAACAAGTGGACCAAATTGCGACAGAATTGCAAAAACACAGTATTTCTCACCGAATTTTCCGCTACAATGCCGATCACGGTTTCTTCTGCGACCACCGTGGTAGTTATAACGCTACCGCAGCAGCCGAGTCGTGGGAACAGGTGAAGGAACTATTTCGACTGGAACTTCAACCTGTTTAGAAATGAGAGAGTGGCAGATGGGGAAATGAGGAGAATTTTATACTAACAACTAACCCTTCGACTACGCTCAGGGTACGGCAACTGACAATTGACAACTAAACAACTGACAACTGACAACTAACAACTGACATGAATTCCAAATCTACCGGTTCTCAAAGCGCAAAAGCATCCTTTTCAATGGACGATTTTGCTAAAGCCCTCGAACAGCACAATTACGAGTTTCAGAAGGGACAAGTAGTGCGTGGGAAAGTGATCGAGCACGACTCAAATGGTGCGTATGTTGATATCGGCGGCAAGTCTTCGGCTTTTTTGCCGATCGAAGAGGCTGCTTTGAGAACGATCGCGAATTTGTCCGAAGTCGTTCCTTTGGAAGAGGAACGGGAATTTTTAATTATCCGCGAACAAGATGCCAACGGGCAAGTTACTCTTTCTCTAAGACAGCTAGAACTTCAGCAAGCTTGGGAAGAGTTAACCCAAATGCGGGAAAGTGGCAAAGTTCTTCAGGTGCGGGTTTCCGGGGCGAATAAGGGTGGCGTGACAGTAGATGTCCAGGGAATGCGTGGCTTTATTCCGCGATCGCACTTAATCAATCGCGATGACATAGAAGGACTCATCGGTCAAGCTTTGACTGTCAGTTTCTTGGAAGTCGATCAAGAACGCGAAAAACTGGTACTTTCCCAGCGACTAGCAACTCAATCTTCTGCCTTCAGTCAGTTGCAAATCGGTCAATTGGTAGAAGGTAAAGTCAGTAGCATCAAGCCTTTTGGTGTGTTTATAGACATGGAAGGAATTAGCGGTTTACTACACATCAAGCAAGTTAGCCAAAAATATATTGAAAACCTTTCCCAAGTATTTTCTCCAGGTCAAATCGTGAAAGCAATGGTGATTGACCTCGATGAAAGTCGGGGCAGAATTTCGCTTTCTACCCGGATTTTGGAAAATTATCCAGGGGAAATAGTGGAAAAGATGGCAGATGTGATGGATACCGCAGAAGAGCGATCCGAACGTGCTCGTAAAACTCTTTCTTAAGTCTTGACAATTGTACTCGTTTATATCAATTTCGGTTGCACCGGAATGATATAGAGGAGACGGCAGTGCCGTGTCCCTACCGAAAATATCTTAGGGACACGGCCCTGCCGTCTCCTAATTTCGGTCACTAATAATTCCGATGCTTGCGGATTTGATATTACTGATTTTTAGGATCAACCTGGGAACGAGTACATAATGAAAGAATATATTGTAATTTTTGAATGGGCTGGGACTAACTATTCAGCTTATGTTCCTGATTTGCCTGGTTGTATTTCTACAGGTAAGACACTTGAAGAAACAGAAAACAATATTAAAGAAGCAATTGAGCTTTATATTGACACCCTTCGAGAGGATGGTCAACTTATCCCAGAACCATCGCTTAAGGCTAAGGCAATTTCTGTTGCAGCTTAATTAGCATAAATTTAGAAATTAGGAGACGGCAATGCCGTGTCCCTACGATATTATTTTGGGTAGGGACACGGCACTGCCGTCTCCTCTATATTATTCCGGCGCAGCCGGAATTGATATAACCAGAATTTACAGAACATGACTCGAAATTGTTTCAGTCTCCACCTTTGCTTCCACCAGCCAAGG
>JAYTZD010000001.1:0-121047 GCA_043742065.1 Oscillatoriales bacterium | reverse complement strand
GGATAGGTTTTATTTTTCACCCTCATTCTCTCCCGGCGCGGTGGCTCAAGTTCTTCTTTTGCCACCGTTCTCATCTTTAGTTAGTCTAAACTACAGCCTAAAAGGCAACTCAGACAAAGCGATCGCTCTATTCTATGACAATCACCTGAACTCAAACAAAGTGTGACCGCCAATATTGGAGCGCCAAAAACGCGAAGCTTCCTTTTCCCGCAGCCACGATCGCCCCTACCCTTCCACCTCCTTCAACCCATCCTCTAGCAACATCCGCACGATATCCACTTTCTTGCGCCCCGTCCTAGCCGCCAACATAGACAACTTGCGGTGCAAGGATTCGGACATATCCACAGTAAACCTGACCGTGGCTTCTTTATCAGGTGCTTGCAGTCGGTGAGTCAAGCTACTTTCCTTGGATTGAACGGGGATGGGTTCTGCTGCGGGTGCTTCAAACTCCGGTGCTGTTTGTGCTGGCAATGCAGCTTCCACTTTTTCGGGTGTTTGCGATGCTGCTGGTGTTGGTGCTGACAATACAACTTCCGGTTCTGTTGGTATGAGTGTAGCTTCCCGATCGCCGAAGACAAACTCTTCCATCGCGCTGCCGAGTGGTTTCCGTTTCTTGGCGCTCATGATAACGCTCCCATAATTTCCTTGAATAATCGGCCGTACTCCTTCCCCGAATCTTTTGCTGGTTGACCGCCCAAGTCCCACACCGTAGCTGCTTGACCTGAAGAATCAGCAATCACTTGTTTTTGGTGAATGACTGATTTGAGCACTTTGATGGTGGATGCAAGTTTTCCCAACAAATCCATAGCTTCGGTTTTGAGCTTCGTCCCCTTTACCGCACGGCTAAGAAACATCACCGCTTGGGGCGGGCCCTGTCTCACCGATTGAGCTTGTTTGATGAGTCTTACCGCATCGGCGGCTGATTGTACGTCGATACCGCTCGGTTGCACCGGCACCACCGCTAAGTCAGCTCTCATCAAAATTGCCCTGGTCGCTTCGCTCAACCCAGCAGGGCCATCCACGACTAAGTAATCCACCGTTGCTGCTAAGTCGGTCAACTGGTCTAGGAGGTCATCGGGGCTTTGGAGTACGTGAGTGGCGATCGCTGGTTCCATCTTGCTGCACCACTGGGAACTAGAGCGCTGAGCGTCGGCATCAACTACCAACACGCTCTTGCCCTGCTGCACGAGCCAATGGGCAAAATGTACGGCTGTCGTGCTTTTGGCGCAACCGCCTTTTTGGTTAACGAAAGCAATTACTGCTGCCATGATTACTTACTGCTATATTTACTGCATTACTGAAATACTCAATGCAGTAAATATAGCACTTATTTTGGCATCTGCTCATAAAACTGAGTTGCATTGCTATGGGAGAAGCGAGGCTTCTTCTGAACTGTCGTACTTTTAACGCAGGTCTCCAACCTGCTAACCTTGTACCTTAACTACTTACTGCATTACTTACTGCATTACTCAAATACTGAATTTACAAAGGTAAAAGTAATGGGTAATAAGTAATTAGTGAGAAGCACCTGTGTCATGGGGCTGTAAGCTTGCAGAGTAGGGAAGACGAGCAAGTGCAGGAGTAGCGACAATGAGACAGGTTTATCGGGGATGGGCGATCGCTCTGATGTTGGTAGGGATTGGTAGCGCCTGCGATCTAAATACGCCATCACCGCCGTCTAAACTTCCTCAAGTTCGCGATAAACCAAAGGTGCAGCGTCCAATACCAAAACCGGGAACCAAGGAACCAGTCGCATCCGCCACCAATAACCCCAACTTGCTCCTAGGAAATCCCAGCAATGCAGCTCCCAGTGTGGCCAGCATCGACAACTATTTAATGGTGAAGCCGCAGTTCGTGATGAGCTACAACAACAAAACGCACACCGCCAACTGGGTATCGTGGCAACTGAATCGCTCTTGGATTGGAAGCGCCGACCGCAAGAATGACTTTCGCCCCGACGATGCACTCCCCGCTGCTGCGTACAAAGTTAGACCCAACGATTACACCGGAAGCGGCTACGACAGGGGACACATTGCACCCAGCGCCGATCGCACTCGCAACGAAGCGGACAACAGCAGCACATTCCTGATGACCAACATGATGCCCCAAACGCCGGAACTCAACAGAGGTGTTTGGGGAGATTTGGAGGAATATTGTCGAGAATTGGTGCAGCAGGGCAAGGAACTTTACATTGTTGCAGGGCCAATTGGGAGTAAGGGCAGCATCGGGAAAAAGGAGAAAATCGCGGTGCCGGCAAAGACTTGGAAAGTTATTGCGGTGTTGGACAGGCAGGGATTGGGGATGCAGGGAATTACGGCGAATACCAGGACGATCGCGGTGATGATGCCCAACGATAGCAGCGTCAAGGGCAAGGGATGGAAAAGTTTTCGAGTTTCCGTAAAGCAAGTAGAGCGGGAGACTGGGTTGAATTTCTTGTCAAATGTGCCACCGCAGGTTCAGCAAGTCATTGAGAGTAAAACGGATAGCCAATAAGGAGTCGTCGATAAGCGAATGTTTGTTGGACTTTTTGGCGGTCAAAGTGTTTCAGCTAAACAATCCCCAATTACGCTGTAGAAACCAGGGTGATTGCTTTACATCCCATGTAATAAATTCGATGGGGTCGAAAGACTCTTCGGTAGATTCCATCTGGATAATCTGCTCTGGAGGTAAGCTGAGCACATGATTCCGGGTGTCGCTTTCATAGTCCCAGAAATGATAGCGATCTAAATTGTCTTTAGTGCGACGGCTTGGTCCAAAGTCCATCGGAGCGCACATTCTAATTAACTGCCCTCTATCTTGCTTACTGAAAAATGTAAGCCTCAGCTTTTTCTGAGAGTGGATTCCTGTGACAAACATTTGATGATCTGAGTGCATGATTCCTTGGCTACTTATGTTGTAAGGCGAAAGCGTGGGTTTTTTCAAGTATCATCTAGGTTTTTCTAATCGACCAAAATTGAAGAAAATCTCTCTTTTTTTTTAATTTTAAGTTTTTAACTTTTAGCCATATCCCTACAGATTATATCTGCAATCAACTGAATTTGCTCTGATGGTAAAAGATACACTTACTGTTTTTAAAAAAGCTCACGAAGCTCCAGAACGTAAATTTGGGAAGCTAAAGACTCGTTTCTGGAGGTGTTGAGTATGCCCTTGATACCACACAATACCTAAAAAATACAGTCTGCGATAACTTACGGTACAACACAGTTCCTCTAAGTAGCTGCTGCCCAGTGAAGCTCAAGGCATTCATCTGCACGCTAACTGAAAAATAAGGAAAGCAACCTAAGTCTCCACCAGTTGCGTTGATAGTCCCATCCAATTACCGTTGGGACTCACCCCAACAATATAAGCATCGATGTCAGTGCTGCCAACTCGGTAAACCTGGATGTTTGATAAATTCTGCTTCAGTACGCTCACTAAGTGTTGGAACCGCTGCACTATCTCCCGTTCTTCTTCATCGTGCCAATCTTCTGTTTGGGTTGCCACAGTGAAAAAGTCATCAACGCTGACCAATTCTACGGATTCATCCGGCGAGTGTTCGGTAAGTTGCAGGAGTTTTGCCGGAGTGAGTTTTCCTTGGGTTTTCCACTTGACCACCTCGAAGGGCGCGTCGGATTCGCTGAGGAAGAGCAAACCTTTGGAAGCTTTTTGGAGTTGGGCGGTGATGGATTCGGTCATGGCGGTAGTTTATCAGCTTTACTGCGATTGTACGGTTGCTGTTGGCTGTAACCCTTTTCTGTCACTCTCCCTAGATGATAATCTGAAATCCTTTTGGGTACAGCGGATATGACGGGGCGCAAAAAAATAGATCGGAGTGCGGATGCTGCTCTTTGACGGACTCAAAGAGCTTTCTTGGGCACGAACTCCCCGTTTGCTGCGACCGCTGTCTGCTACTTACCTGATCCAAAAAGTATAGATTAATACCCTAACTTCTTGAAAAAAAAAGATATGTGGAACAGGAAATAAAAGTTAATCAAATTTTAAAGATAACAAGTTTTTTTCAGCGCAAATTCAAGTAATATATCTGTTGAGGCCAAAAACCAGCCAGACCTAACTATTTTTAGATTAAATGGCCGATACAACCCAAATCCCAGGAATTCAAAGCCTGTGGGAAAAAACGCCTGGTGATTCTCGAATTTGTGTAGCGGTACTAGACGGTTTAGCAGACCGGACTCACCCTTGCTTTGCCGGAGCTGACCTGAAACGGCTGCCGACATTGGTGCAAGAAGAAGTCTGTAGCGATGGTGCGATGTCCTTGCACGGCACCCACGTTGCCAGCACGATCTTCGGGCAGCACGGCTCGGAGATACCGGGAATTGCCCCTAGGTGTCGGGGATTGATAGTTCCGATCTTTTCCGACAACCGCTCTCGGGTGTCTCAGCTAGACATGGCTCGCGCGATCGAAACTGCGGTCAACGCCGGCGCTCACATCATCAACATCAGCGGCGGTCAACTGACCGAAATAGGTGAAGCCGAAGGCTGGCTGGAAAGTGCCGTGCAACTGTGCAGCGACAACAATGTGTTAATTGTTGCTGCGGCAGGGAACGACGGTTGCAATTGCTTGCACGTCCCCGCTGCCTGCAACGGCAGTCTTGGCAGTAGGAGCAGCGGACGATCTGGGTCGGCCTCTAAACTTCAGCAACTGGGGAGAAACCTACAGCAATCAGGATATTCTCACCCCTGGAGGAACTTAGATGTATTTTACGATCGCTCTCTAATTTTTGCGCTAAAATAATGCGTTTAACTATTGATTTTATTAATAGTTGAATTTGGCATGGGCAAGCTATAAGTTAATATTTTTATTCATAATTTTAGAATAGATAAAATTCGATGATGAAACAGCCCTTCCCTCTAAAATATGATTTTAATAATTTTACTTGACAGATTTCAAATACTACTATACTGTTGGAGAGGTGTAGAAATACCAGTCTGACTGCAACTACATCTCAAAAGCTTGATAGTCAATTAATTGACCGGATCAAATAAACTTGTGACTAAGATTCTCAGAGTCCCTAGATTTGGTCGTGAAATCAGTTAAACCTCTGCCAGAATAAATCTGAAATCTTTATCCTGGTTAGGCTTATCTATTTTAGACTTATCTGTTATTTATGGAGATGTCTATTGAATTTGACTCTTGATAGTCCTGAAATATCAGGGTTTTGATAACGATGGCTTAACCGTTTTATCCCCCAATTATCAGATGCCTTGCAGAACTACCTGATTCTTTTAAGACAATAGTCCGGGCTGTTTTTAGATAGCAGAATGGCTTATTTTCTAGAAGTTTGAGCCACTATGAATAATTAAATTTATTTAATTTTTGTCCCTGACTTGTATTTGATTCAAAACTTTTATACTCCTTTCCTTGTAAAACTTGTATTATGGTTCCCCTAACTGTTCCGAGTCTTGTTAAATGCTAGATACATTAAGCACCATATCCCAGGGAAATAATAGTATTTGTATTGCCGTTTTGGATGGTCCTGTCGATCGGAATCATCCTTGTTTCCAAGGTGCAGATTTAACTTATTTGCCCACCTTAGTTAGAGGGGAAGCTCAAACTAATGGCAATATGTCCATTCACGGAACTCACGTTGCCAGCATTATTTTTGGGCAACCGGGTAGTTCGGTGCAGGGAATAGCTCCCCGATGCAAGGGAATAATAGTGCCGATCTTTGCCGATGACCGCCTCAAAACTTCCCAGCTAGATTTAGCTCGGGGAATCGAGCAAGCGGTCAATGCTGGAGCACACGTCATTAACCTCAGTGGGGGTCAACTGACCGACTTGGGCGAAGCCGATGGGTGGCTAGAAAATGCGGTTCGTCTGTGTCGAGAAAACAACGTCTTGCTCGTTGCAGCGGCTGGAAATAATGGTTGCGATTGCCTGCACGTACCCGCAGCGTTGCCCGCAGTGCTAGCGGTCGGGGCGATGGATGCCCAGGGCAAACCCCTGGGATTTAGCAACTGGGGTGAAACCTACCAAAACCAAGGTATTCTTGCCCCCGGCGAGGATATTTTGGGGGCCAAACCCGGTGGTGGCACCGACCGTCTCAGCGGTACGAGCTTTGCCACTCCGATTGTCTCAGGTGTAGCAGCAGTGCTGCTGAGTCTTCAGCGGGAGCGGGGAGAAACCCCCGACCCCCAAAAAGTTCGTCAAATACTGTTGCAGAGTGCTTTACCTTGCGACCCTGACTTGCCAGAAGAAACCAGGCGGTGTCTGACAGGCAAACTGAACATCCCGGGAGCAATAACGTTACTAAAAGGAGGAAATATGGCAGAGAATTTCGCATCAGTGGGTGCATCAGAAGTAGAAGCTACAGGCTGCGGTTGTGATGGCAGCCTCAGCAATACGGGTGAAGCGATCGCCACCGCGCAAGGGCAATCACCTCAAACCTCGGTTGCAGCAGCCGCTACGGCCGCAGGGGCTGTCCTCAGCAACACTCCAAACTTCCAAGATTTGATTCAATCGTTTCCCACTGCTACAACCGAACAACCAATGATGCCCAACTTAACTGCTAATTCCGTCACCGCCAGCCAAGCCCCCAGCGAAGTCGCTGACATGGGTCAGCTTGTTTATGCCCTAGGAACCCTCGGCTACGACTTTGGAAGCGAAGCTCGTCGGGACTCGTTCAAACAACTGATGCCCCCTTTTAACTTTGGGACAACGATGGTTCCGGCAAATCCCTACGATGCCCGTCAGATGGTGGACTACCTGGACGCCAATATTTCTGAGTCGCGCTCGCTTATTTGGACGATTAATATTGAACTGACCCCGGTCTATGCGATCGATCCTATGGGTCCCTTTGCTGCCGAGTCCTATCGGGCTCTCCACGAACTCCTCGCGGGTCAAATCCAACCTGAAAACGATGCCGAATACGTCGAGCGCGTCAGCATACCGGGCATCTTGACCGGGCGTAAAGTCAAACTATTCTCCGGTCAAGTTATTCCGGTAATTGAACCCCAAAGCACCCGCGGTATCTACGGATGGAAAGTCAACAACTTAGTCACTGCCGCGATGAACGCGGTACAAGCTGAAGACGGCACTGCTGACGAAGACCGCATCCGCAAAACCTTAGATGGCTTCCTCAACCGCATCTATTACGACCTCCGCAACTTGGGAACAACCTCCCAAGACCGCGCCCTCAATTTCTCCGTTACTAACGCTTTCCAAGCGGCCCAAACCTTCAGCGAAGCGGTTGCTATTGGCATGGAACTCGACAGTATTACTGTTGAAAAAAGTCCCTTCTGTCGCATGGATAGCGACTGCTGGGATGTGAAATTGAAATTCTTCGACCCTGAAAACAGCCGCCGTGCCAAGAAGATTTTCCGCTTCACCATTGATGTAAGCGATTTGATTCCTGTTACTTTGGGCGAAGTTCGTTCTTGGTCTTCACCGTACTAAAAGGCGACACAATTTGAGTGAGAGTGCAATCACAAAAAGCACTCTCGCCAAGAGAGCTAAATTTGTTCACCCTATCAATGCGGATAATCCTCAACCATGCGACTTCCTCTATTGTCTCCCCCCGTCAAGCGCCCCCATTTCATCCAGCCTGCACTGTGCGTAGATGTGGAAAATGGTAATCCCGATGATTTGGTGCATATTCGGATGGATCTGCTTCATGGCGCTAACTATAACGATCCTTCAGCCTATGCCAACCGCAGTTTCAACCAAGTGATGCACTCTAGTGCCAGCCAAAGTGTAGCCAGCCAGGGCTGGGGTGGCTTTGGGGGCATGGGACGATTCTATTAACGACCCACTAGCCGCTAATCACCATGCCTCAGCCAACTGAAATCCTATGGCAAATTGGTCAACCTGGTAAAGGAAGTCAGGAGTTTTCGCAGGTAGGTGGGTGGCACGCTGAATTTACCTATGTTGTTGGGTCAGATAAAGACCCCATTAACCAGCCCCAGATGCCATCGCTGCTAGTGGTTCCAGGTCGCAAAACCAAACCGCAGAGGAAGGGAAAGCACCTTTTTTCCACCGACAAACTGAATATCCAATTCACCCTTGGCAAAAACTACAGCACAGGCGAACTTACACTCTTTTACAACTTTTTTGGCTCTCAAGTTGACACCCTTTTGGTTGATGGTAAGCCAGTGACCGAACTCGTCGGGGTCGGGTCAGGCAAGCCAACCAAAACCCAGATTCCCTTGCCAGCCCTCAGCGCCGGGAAACATATCCTGACCCTGACCACTGCTGTTGGTTTGGGAGATGGCGCACACCGGATCGACTACCTCAAGCTAGAGGGGGTTGTGGCTCCCCAGCCACCGCAAACCTTCCAAACACCCAAGGAAACTAAAGAAACTATGGCTAATGAGAAAAAGGAAACGGTGGCTAAGGAGACGACAGAAGTAAAACCCTCGGAAGTCTCCTCCACCCCAGAACCGAAAAAGTCTTACGTGCCGACTTCCCAGACCGGGCTGCAAGATTATTCCTACTGGTGCGACTACGCCAAGAAGCAAGCCAAGAAGTCAGAAAAACACCCTAAACCCTTCCGCCGGGGCCGCATCTGGATCTAATCCCTAGCCTGTCTTGTTATCATCGTCCACTTAATGACTGACTGTTCGCTCTATGCAATCCACCACACTGCTCCAAATTAAGCCCCACTTTCATGTCGAGGCGATCGAACCAAACCAAGTTTATCTTCTTGGCGAACAGAGCAACCACGCCCTCACCGGGCAACTCTACTGCCAAATCGTGCCTCTTCTGGACGGGCAACACACCCTGGCGCAGATTGTGGAAAAATTTGATGGAGAAGTCCCCCCGGAACACATCGAATACGTAATCGATCGCCTCGTAGAGAAGGGCTATCTAATCGAGGCGGCCCCAGAGCTATCCTCGGAAGTAGCCGCATTTTGGAGCGAGTTAGGGATTGCACCCTCCGTGGCGCTGCAAGCGCTACAACAGCCAGTGAATTTGACAAAGGTGGGCGAGAACATCGGTGAAGTCACTGTTGCTGCCCTCGCCACAGCCCTGCGGGACATGGGCATTTCGGTGCAAGCCCCCACGGATGCGGATTCTCCAGCGGCGCTCAACATCGTTTTGACTGATGACTATTTGCAACCAGAACTAGCCAATATCAACAAGCAGGCTCTGGAGAATCAACAAGCTTGGCTGCTCGTCAAGCCGGTGGGCAGTGTTCTCTGGTTGGGGCCGGTGTTTGTCCCCGGAGAGAGTGGGTGTTGGGGCTGTCTGGCTCATCGGCTGGGGGGCAACCGCGAAGTTGAGTCGTCGGTCTTGCGGCAAAAACAAGCCCAACAGCAGCGCAACGGTCAAAACGGGAGTGCATTAGGCTGTTTGCCCACAGCACGGGCGACGCTGCCTTCGACCCTGCAAACGGGGTTACAGTTTGCAGCGACTGAGATTGCCAAATGGATTGTTAAGGACCACGTCAATGCAGCCACACCTGGAACGGCGCGTTTCCCAACCCTCGACGGCAAAATTATCACGTTCAACCACATGATATTGGATGTGAAAAGTCATGTCTTTATCAAGCGGCCGCAATGTCCGACCTGTGGCGACACAGGTATCCTAAAACGCCGGGGGTTTGAACCGCTGAAGCTGGAATCGCGCCGCAAGCACTTTACCCGTGATGGCGGTCATCGCGCGGTAACGCCAGAACAGACGGTGCAAAAATATCAGCACTTGATCAGTCCACTGACGGGGGTGGTGACTGAGCTAGTGCGGATTACAGATCCGGCTAATCCGTTGGTACATACCTACCGGGCGGGGCATAGCTTCGGCAGTGCCACCTCCTTACGGGGTCTACGCAATACCCTGAAACACAAGAGTTCGGGCAAGGGCAAGACCGATAGCCAATCGCGGGCGAGTGGCTTATGTGAAGCAGTGGAGCGCTATTCTGGCATCTTTCAAGGGGACGAACCTCGCAAACGAAGAACTCTGGCAGCACTGGGAGACTTGGCGATTCATCCAGAGCAAAGCTTGTGCTTTAGCGATGAGCAGTATGCCAACCGGGATAGCTTGAACGCGCAAGCAACGGCGGCTCACGATTGGATTCCCCAGCAGTTTGATGCGAGTCAAGCCATTGATTGGACTCCAGTGTGGTCGCTAACAGAGCAGACCCATAAGTATCTGCCTACGGCGATGTGCTACTACCACTATCCCTTGCCCCAAGCTCATCGCTTCTGCCGGGGAGATTCCAACGGTAATGCTGCCGGGAACACCCTGGAAGAAGCCATTCTGCAAGGGTTTATGGAACTGGTGGAGCGCGATGGTGTTGCGCTGTGGTGGTACAACCGCTTGAGGCGTCCGGCGGTGGACTTGACGAGCTTTGATGAGCCGTATTTTGTCCAGTTGCAGCAGTTTTACCAGGAAAATAACCGCGATTTGTGGGTGCTGGATTTGACGGCCGACTTGGGGATTCCAACTTTTGTCGGGGTGTCGAATCGGAAAAGTGAAAGATCGGAACGACTGATTCTCGGTTTTGGAGCGCACCTCGACCCCACTATTGCCATCGTCCGCACCCTCACAGAGGTCAACCAAATTGGCTTGGAACTGGACAAAGTGCCAGACGAGAACCTGAAAAGCGACGCAACGGATTGGTTGCTCGCTGCGAAGCTGGCGGATCATCCCTATCTGGTTCCTGATGCAGCCCAACCCCTCAAGACTGCCCAGGACTATCCCAAACGTTGGAGTGATGATATTTACACCGATGTGATGACCTGTGTAGACATTGCCCAAAAATCCGGTCTGGAGACTTTGGTGGTAGATCAAACCCGACCGGACATTGGGCTAAATGTGGTCAAGGTGACAGTGCCAGGAATGCGCCATTTTTGGTCGCGGTTTGGGTCGGGGCGGCTCTATGATGTGCCGGTGAAGCTGGGGTGGCTAGACGAACCGCTTGCGGAGGCGCAAATGAACCCCACACCGATGCCATTTTAAGTTTTTTAAAGTTTGCGGGCGATCGGCTTTCGCTACATACCGGATGTCGCCCGACTAAGCTTCTTCTCACGAAGAAGGGGACTGACCCACCCCAACGGGTCAATACGCCAAATAACACAATTGAGGATTATTCTCATGAACAAGAAGAACATCCTGCCCCACCAAGGCAAGCCCGTGCTCCGCAGCACCAACGGTAAACTCCCCAGCTACTTGGCTGAACTGTCCGAGGAAGCTCTCGGTGGTGCTGGTGTGGATGCCTCCATAATCTCCAACTGCCTCCCCATCTGCATGTGCTCCTATGATGGTGTGGATGCGTCTACCGCCCCCTGCTACTGCTCCTACGATGGCGTGGATGCGTCCCTTTACCCCTGTGTGTGCTCCTACGATGGTGTGGATGCGTCTACCGCCCCCTGCTACTGCTCCTACGATGGTGATGCCTAATCTAGCGTGCCTCAACAGCATGGCGTTTGATCGTCTTTGCTTTGAGACTACATAAGACTAGATTTTGGTGGATATGAGGTTAAGGATGTCTGGGCTGCCATCGGAACTTCCGATGGTATTCTGCTCTTGCATCCACCTCATCATCTTCTCGGATCAAGATAAACTCAATATCATTGCATCACGATCGGTAGTAAATTGATATTGGATTTAAGTGTATTTTCCCAAGTAAACTTATGGCTTTGACTCCTGCATTTCAGCATAGTATTCTGCAAGAACGACGGCTTCAGTTTATGCGAGCTCATCAAGAGGCATTTGATGTAGAACCTGAATTTCTTCTGCCTCTGCTGGAAAATTTGGCCCAAGCATTAGAATCTCGATGCGTTGTTGAACTCTCGTGTAAAGTGGAAAGCAATCAGTTATTTGCAGCGCGTATTAATGTTTGTTATAGAGATGCTTGGCCACAGTCATTGGTGCAAGCTTTAAATTTTTTAGATGAAGTTGAAACTCGGGTTGGAATTCAAATTAATCGTGATTTGTTGCAACAATTTTTAGCCGTACATATCAACTCCACCAAAATTCTCTGGAACACGATCGGAATTGACTTACGTCCGAAACTTGAAGATTCTAGTGTCAAGATCCATATTGGTATCGATCCAGAGCGAGATACTGAAGAACTGATTATGACCGCGATAGCTCTCGATGGCAGCCACTATTCTCCAGAATTGACTCAAGTTCTTCTCAAAGACTCCTATATGATTGGGTTTGATTTTTTCCTAAACGGTAATACAGAAGTAGAATTATACACTTCTTGTCCCGGAGGAAAAGATCAATTAGTAGGAAATCAGGGAATATATCTTAAGTCTTACGCCCAGAGAAACTTTTCATCAAAGGTTATTTCTCTCATTGAATCTTCCGATATTTTCATGGCAGGCTTTTCTAAAGCAAATACTGAACCTGTTATGTATTTCGGATTTAATAATATTGAGGATATGCCGAAATACTTTTTATTTAACAGTTTAGGTCATAGAATCTATGACTTTTGCCGAAGCCAAGGTTCTGGACCGCTACCGTGTGTGGGTGTTACTCAGAAAGATTTAGAGTCCCACCATTTGGAGAATCTACGCTTCTACTACAGACGAGAATTTTCTTAAAGCATCAGATTCAAATTCCAGTCAAATATCAACTCTCCTACCTAATCATCGTTGTTTATAGTTATCTATCACCATGAGCCATCATCCCTTCGCTGTTTCCCTCAACCCCGATATCCAAGTCACAAGCACCGAAGGTCAGTACACCCTGCACTCGACAGAATCCGATCCGACTGCTTTACTCACCTTGGCTACAACATCCGGAATCGGTATGGCTCTTGATCGTCTTAAGGCAGGCAATACCACCACCGCATCTCTCGTGCAAGGGTTAGCCGAACTTGATGGTCGGGCAGGGGAAGAGTTTGCACTGATGCTACAACAATTGGATGAGCGGTGTTGGTTGAGTTACTCCGTGTTACCCCTGGCAGTGGCGATCCCGATGGTGTCAACAGCAAAGCTCGACACGAGTGAATCCGACTGGGTACACAGCAGCGTGGGTCTTGCCTCTTCTGCTTCCCTGCGTCCCCTCGCAGGCGTGATGGTACTAGAGTCACCTGACTCACAGTTCCAAGTAAAACTTCTCGACTGGCGAGCGAATGCCCTTCTGGCTCAGCTCGCGGAACCCAAACCTCTAGGAAAACTCACCCCACCCCTAGATATGGGGCCGGAAACCGCCTATCAATTTCTCAACCTGCTGCGGGCGGCTGGGTTTCTGACCACCGATCGTGAGCCGCCTTCATTTAGAGCCTCTGGCTTAGATGAATCAATGGTAACGACTGTTGCCAATGCGTCTGGGGAAACGGAGAAAGTAGCGGCTCAGTTGAATGAAGTCGATGATGCTCTGACTGCAACTCAATTGCTTGAGACAGAAATAGGGGACGAAGCTGATGTGGTTGCAACTGAGCCTGAACCGGCTGATGGAGACGCTGCCACACCAACAATTGAAGCCTTAGCATTCTCCACTGATGCCCCAATACAAGCCGGGAAAGCAATGGCTGAAACTACTGATTTAGATGATTTAGAAGCTCGGCTGATAGAAGTCATAGATACGAATAGTTTAGATTCTCAAGGGGAACCCGATGCTGAAACTGAGCCAGTTGCACTTGTAGCTCCAATTCAACAAACCAACGACGCTAAAGTTGAAAGTTCGGCGAGCCAAGCCTCGGTAACACTCCACCCCCATGACCTCGACGATCGCATCCCCGGACTCGGTGAACTCCACAACCAAACCCTCGGCGATCCCCGCATCACGATCGTGATTATAGACGGCAGCCCAGATCACACATTGTCCTGCTTTGCCGGATCAGAAATTTCCAAGGTTTTTCCCTACTGGCACAAACCAGCAGAACCAATCAGCCCAGAAGATTATGCCACTTTCCAAGCAATACGAGACCAGGGGCTAAAGGGCAAAGCGAAACAAGAGGCACTTGAAAGTGCTATACCCGACACCATAAATCGCGTTGAACTCAATGACCATGCTTGTCATGTCACTAGCATCATCGTCGGTCAAGAACATAGCCCTGTTTTTGGCTTGGCTCCTCGCTGTCGGATCATCAATATGCCTCACGATGCCGTACTTACTAGCGACGATGGCATAGCTCTGAGTGGCTATAACGAGATGATATCTCCCCTTAATATGGCTCGTGCCTTCAACTTAGCCTTAGAGTTGGGTGCAAATATTATCCACTGCGGTTTTTGTCGCCCCACCCAAACCGGTGAAGGAGAAGAATTGCTGATCCAAGCCATTAAAAAATGTCAAGACAACAATATCTTGATCGTCTCGCCGACGGGGAACAATTTAGGCGAATGCTGGTGTATGCCTGCTGTACTGCCGGGAACTTTGGCAGTGGGAGCCGCAAAAGTCGATGGTACGCCGTGCCACTTTAGCAACTGGGGTGGCAACTATGCAGAAGAAGGTATCCTCGCTCCGGGTGAAGATATTCTAGGGGCCCAACCCTGTACCGAAAAACCCGTGCGCCTAACAGGAACCAGCATGGCAGCGCCCGTGATGACGGGTATTTCTGCACTGCTGATGAGTTTGCAACTGCAAGAGGGCAAACCCGTCGATGCCGAAGCCGTCCGAACAGCACTGCTCAATACCGCGATTCCCTGCGATCCGGCCGCTGTCGCCGAACCGGAACGCTGTTTGCGCGGCTTTGTGAATATCCCAGGCGCAATGAGGGTACTGTTTGGGCAACCCTCCGTCACCTTTTCCTTCGCGGGCGACCAAGTGACCCGCACCGAACGTGCTGGCTATGCCATGCCTAGTGCTACGGTTGCCCCGGCAAGCATCATCGGTGCTATCACCGCTACGGATACCAGCTCAGCCGTGCAACCCGCCACTCTTGCTACACCCACGGAAGCATCCGTCACTGCTGCTGACCCTGCCACAGTGGAAGCTAGCACCGCCTATTCTGGTAACGTTTACGCCCTAGGGACTATCGGCTACGACTTCGGGGATGAAACCCGCCGAGACACTTTCAAACAACTGATGGCTCCCTCCCAAGTAAACGGCATCATAGTGACCGCAGATCCCTACGATACTCGCCAGATGATCGAGTACCTCGATCGCAATCCTAACGAAGCTCGCTCCCTGATCTGGACATTGGGCCTCGATGGAGACACCATCTATGTCCTAGAGGCAACGGGAGCCTTTTCAGCCGAGATATACGAGATGTTCCTGCTGATGCTGGCGGGGCAACTGGAGCCAGAAACCAGCGATGAATTTGTGGAACGGATCAGCGTCCCCGCCCGACGTACCAACAGCACGGTGGAACTCTTCTCCGGTGAGGTTATGCCTGTCGTGAAGGTACATGACGTGCGGGGGATGTACGGCTGGAAAGTGAATGCTCTGGTGAACGCGGCGATGGTGCGAATCTCTCGTCAATTAGACGAGGCCCAAGAACCGATCGTGCGACAAGCTCTGACCTCCTTCCTCAACCGAGTCTACAACGATCTGCGGAATTTGGGGCAGACTTCGCGCGATCGAGCGCTCAACTTCGCTGCCACCAACATCTTCCAAGCTGCTTTAACTTTTGCCCAGGCGATCGTTCAGGGTCGTCAACTGGACACCATTACAGTCGAAAAAAGCCCCTTCTGTCGCCTCAACAGTGACTGTTGGGATGTCAAGCTTGAGTTCTTCGACCCAGAAAGCAGCCTTCGGGGGCGCAAGGTTTTCCGCTTTACCCTTGATGTTGTGCTTCAGATGCCGGTGACTTTGGGTGAGGTGAAGAGCTGGTCAATCCCTAGTAAAGTGAGTTGAACGCATTGGTAATGGACTCACGCCACAAGAGTCGTTATGGCGTGAGCTGGGCAATTCCAGAACTTCCTTTAAGGTAAGCTGTTCTGCATTTAAATTGTATGTCAAAAAACAATTCCCCTCTTGTGGGGTGGGCATCCTGCCCGCCTCGAATATGTAATTTAAATGCGCTACAGCTTACTCGTAATTTTAGGAACAATCCTAATACCTTTGCGCGACTCAAGCTAAAAAGTTTTTATAAACAGGCATCTTGTCTGTTGCACAATTTGTATTGTTAAGGCTCAAGAAATAAAAACATGGGAATAGAATTCAACCATTTATATATTACTCTCGACACAGAAACGCTAGAGTCAATAGCCAAATCAGAGTTCATCAGCCAAGAATTCTGCACAATATCCAGAGATACTGTAGAAACTGATAAAGAGAGTTGGGCGGGAACCTATCTCAGAGGAAAACATAGCTATCTTGAGCTTTTTGCTCCGGGGGGTGCTGAAGGGTTTAGGGAAGGTTTTTCGGGTATTGGTTTCAATAGTAAACAAGCAGGACAGATTGATATTGTAGATGAAAAGCTAAAATCATTAGTAGCCCCAGAAACCTTGTGTGGTTTGCAAGTTCGTCAAACCGAAAATGGAAAAGTGCCCTGGTTTCATTATTTGGCGTTCCAATCAGAGAAAGAAGCCTTTAGTGCGTGGTTGATGGAATTTCATCAGGATTATTTAGATTATAAAAACATCAAGCTTACCAGTGCTGGTTGCTTTAACCGTGCCGCTTATCTGAAAAACCTTGCTACTTCCGAAACTTCTTTATTTGACGACATTTCAGAAGTTCATCTTGAATTGACTTTAGCCGAACACGAGGAACTAGCATTACTACTTCGAGTCTTTGGCTATCACTCATCTTGCTCAGGAGATATTACTACCTATCATTCTCATGGTTTTACTTTACAAGTATCTCAGAAAGTTGCTCCAAGTTATCGAATTCGCAAGGTTGTTTGCACGATGAAGGCTCAAATTTATCAGGAAAGAAAGTTCACTTTCGGTGATAATGCACAGTTAAATGTGGGTGGAGAGTTGGCAATTTGGCAGTTTGGATGACTGAAGCAATAAGTTAAAAAATAGCGGTATCCCTTTGTTGGGTAGTGCAACTAATAAATTTGGCAATTGCTTGTTACCCTATTTATCAGTTGCGCCATGTCCAATAGTGGCAGCCCTCAAGCTCTATATTATAGGATTTACGCAAAAACTCCAGGGTCTGACAAAAATCGTCGCTTTTTAGATGAATATTGACGCAGAACCCTGGTTTTGTGCCTCCCGTGCGTAAGTCTTGTATTACTCAAATATTGATGCTGAGAGGGATTTTTGAAGGCTGCAAAAATCGATAAGACACAAGCCTTTGGGCATCTGCTTCGAGAATTTTTGCTTCGATGTCATCAAGGTTTACCTTGAATTTCTCGAAAGCTCTTTTCAACTGCGGCTCGACAAAAGATGAACCGGGGTAATCGAGGAGGTTCGTATAGTAAACTGAACCCAGCAAATAAAGCACTTCTATTTGGAGTGATGCTCGCTCTAGCGGCGGTAGCGAACCCATGAAATTTTGCTGCTTTGCGGAGCTGGTAGGTGCTGGAGAATAGCAACCCAAAGGAAATGCTGGTGCGTAGGTCATCAAGCCGCTTTGCGGAAAGTTAACAGCAGCGTGTTGGGCGCTAGCTGCAAAGATCACCGTAGAGATAGCCTCTACTAAATAATCTAAGCTTGCAATTCGACCGTCAGCATTTTCGCCAATATAGCAGTGTCCTTTAGCCAACAATTCACCAGCCCAATTTTGCAGTTGTCGATCTGCCACTACGGACTGATCGCTAGAATAGTGCAGGCGCAGGTATTCGCCCACCCACTGATGGATGGCATCCCAAATTAGTTTTCCGTCATCTCGATAAGGATAAATCGGTAATTGCTGAGAATTACTGACACCGCGTTTTTCTAAAGTTCGGGGGAAGCCAACTTCATTAAAGTTAGCTAAGTGGCTCATCGCTTCTTTAATAGCGAGTTGGCCGTTACTGCCTATGGTGGCACTCAATAAGAAGTCTATAGGGCCTTCTGGTGCTAATAAACTCTTATGTGCGCCGTAATTAATCAAGATAGTGCCTTGTAAGTGAGGTTTCAACAACACTATTACAGGATGACTTTTATCGGTAAAGCAGCGATTAGTTGCCAGAACAAAAGGCTCAATAAATAAGTGAGTCTGAGCTAGATGAGATATCAGCTCGTGGTAATTGCTGTCCGCCATTTGCACGACGGTTTTAGCTGTCATCCAGTTGTCGCCATCTAGGTGTAGGAGAGCGCAATCATAATCACTCCAGACCGCAATCAGGATTTTTTCGAGACCACATTAAATGCAACTAAACCCAAACTTCAGACCAGATTAAACGCAAATGAGACCAAATTAAATGCAACCAGACCGCAATCATGCAGCCGAGACCAAATTAAATGCAACTACCCCCCCTGGTCTCAAACACTGAAACTCATCCAAGCTAAAACCCTTGTCTGGCAAGCAATTCAGCTATCAAAAAAGCCTTGCTCGACTCAAAAACGAATTGCATTATCATCAAAGTGGCAGTCCCGCAGCTAGCATTTGTGAGTGTAATTCACGGACACGCACAGGGTCTAATTGTCCGCGAAACCATAACTTAATCTCAGCAGGCTTAGCATTAAACTGCTCGGCCAAACTGTTCGCATCGTAACCATGCCGTGTCAAAGTCGGTTCCAAATCATCAATTTGCTTAGATAAAATTGACTCAACAATTGCCGAATTGACTGGCTTTTCTCCCAAAAGATATGCCGATTCAAAAGCCAGTGTCAAATGCTGTTCAATTTGTAGTGGCGTCCTCAGTCGTGTCGCAAGCAAGTCAATGGCTGCCGCCTCTATTACATCAGCAATCTCAGTATTTTCTTGAACGCATTTAGACAGCAACCATTCAATATACTCTCGCTGAGACCCTACAACACCCTCCACAGAAAAAATAGTAGTTCGATATCCAATCTCTTCCATTGTTGGACGGCGTAAATTATTCTTCAGTTTAGGATGACCCGCCAACACCACCGACAGAACTCCCCCACCATCCTCAACCACTTCAATTAAGCGTTTAAGTCCTGTTAACGTACTGTGATGTAGGTCGTGAGCCTCATCTACAAACAGCACCACAGGCTTTTTACCCTTCCTAATCAAGTCCCGCAATTCCCGTTCCCGCTTTTCACCGATTGAGGGAATTTTGATTTCTTTATCTGTTGATAAATCATAGAATAAAGCAGCAATTAGTGTTGGTAATGTAGCGCGACCTTTATCCACAGACAGAGACTTAGATACCAAAATCTTTCCTTCTTGCTCCAAAACATTAAATAAACGCCTAATCGTGGTAGTCTTGCCACACCCAACAATCCCCGCCAAGGCAATGAGATGCCCTGAGTAAATGGCTGCTTTGATATCTTTGAATATTTGTTTTTGATGTTCAGTCTCGTAATAACCAGCCTTCCGAAATTCTTTAATCAATCCGAAATTTGACATCACTTCAGTCAGCATTTTTTACGTTCCTAGTTGAGAGAGTTCATTTAAAATACTGTTTTACCCCTGACATAACTGCTTTTTTATTCAAGGTCTCCCCCAACAAATCATTAATAAATTCCCGCTCTTGGGTCGATAATTTGGCCAGAGCTTTTCCCAAATAATCCGCAATTGCCCGTTTCGCCAACAAGGCGTCAGGATATGTAAATTCTTGGAACGGGTCGAGATCGCTAAAGGGTGTGATAACAGGCTCTGTAATTTGGCACTTGTTCGCTAGAAATTGCAAATCTGCGTTCTGTTCCAAGGCGATTCGTGGCAATCCCAATTCTTTGGCTAATGCTGCAATTTTGTCAGCGCGTTCTTCGGTTTTAGTTTTCTTAAATTTCCGATACCGATGTAGAGGAATCGGGCCGTCAATTGGGTAAAAAGGCCCGTACCGTTGCTGCTCTTTTTCAACATAAAGTTCATTGTCAAATAAACCCCACCACAACACTACAGTTTCACCAGCTAAATCCGGCTCTACTTGATAGGCTATTCCTTCAACTGATACTCTGGCAGAAGAATCTACTTTACGCCGCTGAGGTTCGCGGGCAAAAGTACAAAATCGTTCCCAACTGCACATTTGGCTAATGCCACTGTTGGGCAAAAATAGTCGCCAATCTTCCATCCGCGAGTGCGATTCTGTCCGATGAGGTTTGTCATTATAATGCAGTAAATACTTGTGCAGCCACAGATTGGCTTCAACTTCGTTTTCGGGTTCGTGAAAGTGATACAAGGTTTCATGGGCTTCTTTGACTGTCCGAAACGGTCTTTCCACTTTGCCTTTAGAACGGGCCGTGACTCGGCGACCATCTTTTCCGGCTGGGAGATGTTTGACTAGCTTGATTCCCAGACATTCCATCACATTTTGAAAGACCAGGCTTTTGCCAATTGGGCCATTGTCTGTATAAATCATTTTGGGAATTCCTTGGAACGGAAATCCATCCATTCCTTTGGCTGTCATTGCATTAAATAAAAAGCGCAATGCTGCTTCAACATCTTCTCCATAAACACAATGATACTCTTGATAACAAACACCGCTGCGGTCATCGACAACACTGTAAAGCATCAACACTGGATTTCCTTTACCTGGTTCTACCCACAATGGTTGTTTTAGGTGTTTTAAATCAGAGGGGCTGAGGTCGAAATGCCAGCATTCGTTGCTGTGTTCTGCCTGAAAACTGACCGCGGTCGGTTGTCTGGTCATGGCGATGTGGTCGTATCCCCATTTTTTCAGGTATCGGTTGACTGTTGTTTTGTTCAACAATCCTTTGATTGGTTGGACAAAGCCATTTGGCGTATCCATTCCGTATTCGGTAAGCAGTTCAATGGCTCGTGCGGTGGAGAGATGCCGTCCTTTTTTGTTGCTGGTACGAATTTTCATGGCTGCGATGATTTCGCAGTAGAGTTCCATCTCTGTTGGTGATAGCTTTCTTGGTGTGCCGCTATCGGAACGGTTGATGGCTTTGGGGCGCGAATGCTGACGGAGAAGACGGTAAAGTGTGGCTCTTGATACGCCGTATAAGGCGGCTGTTTCTTTCACAAGAATGCTACGTTCTTGGCAACGACTTGGTAATAGGTCAAGTCTCTGACGCAGGTTGATTAAAGCGGAGGCTGGAATTTGTTTATGCCCCATGTGATTTTTCTGCCTCCGTTGCTGTGGAGTCGGTTGGAGGTGGAAGGCAATTATTGTTTTCCAGGCGGCGATATAAGGTTGAGCGGGAAATTCCCAAAGTCCGGCAGATTTCTGTAACGGAGGTACTTCCTTCGCTGATTAGGAGTTTAGCCATTTTGATTTGGGCGATATTGAGTTTGCGAGGGCGTCCGCCTTTGTGACCTCTGATTCTGGCTGCTTTTAAACCAGCACGGGTGCGTTCGCGGATTAGTTCTCGCTCAAACTCGGCTAGGGCTCCAAATAGGTGAAAGATCAGTTTTCCACTGCTGGTTGTTGTGTCTAGGTTTTCTTGTAGGCTACAAAAGCTAATTGATTTGGTTGCTAGCGTGTTGACTGTCTCAATGAGGTGAGAGAGGGTGCGGCCGAGACGGTCAAGCTTCCAGACGATGAGGGTGTCTCCAGGGCGCAGGTAGTTTAAGGTTTCTTTGAGTCCTTCTCTGCCATCTTGTACCCCGCTGGCTATGTCTGTGAAAACTTTTTCACAGCC
This sequence comes from Oscillatoriales bacterium, assembly GCA_043742065.1. Taxonomy (GTDB): domain Bacteria; phylum Cyanobacteriota; class Cyanobacteriia; order Cyanobacteriales; family Microcoleaceae; genus Microcoleus. The sequence goes on along the minus strand of JAYTZD010000001.1, from coordinate 99,609 downwards.
GGCAGAGAGTAGAGCGTCTCGCTGTAGGTCAAGGTTTTGGTCGAGGGTTGAAATCCGTGCGTAGCCAACGAGCATATACTCGTGCCTCTGTTTTGAGGGCGAAGTGTAAGGGAATGTTACATAACTAACTATCAGTGTACGTTTTTGAGACACAGATTTTGAGATAAGTTTTGCAACAGTTTTTTGTGGCGTTAAGCCTGTTTCTGGTTGGTTGAAGCGGGTGTTGCAAAAACGGTCGTTTTTGCGACAGTTTTTTGGGGGAAAGTTCGATAGAGCCGGTACGACGTTTGATTTGTGAAGGGTGGATGAGGTAATTGTTAAGGAGCCTCAGCTTTGAGGCGCACGGCGTTCCTTCTGGTTGGTTGCAATTATTCTGGTCTCGTTTGCATGATTGCGGTCTGGTTGCATTTAATTTGGTCTCAGTTGCATTTAATCTGGTCTGAAGTTTGGCGCCTGTTGCATTTAATCTGGTCTCAAAAAAATCCTGATTGCGGTCTGGAGTGATTATGATTGCGGTCTCCTACAGCTAGAGGAGCTAAAACTGTATAGTCATATTCGTATTTACCAGATACAATCAACCTGCGAGCCAAAGGGACCGTTGCTAAAAAAGTGACGAAACGGTACAGCGTTTGAATGATTTCTTGCCTGGAAAAAGACATATTTTTATTCCAAAGAAAAGTATAGTTATCAGATTGGGTGAATCGAGATGAGATTCTTCAGTATTGGTTGGTAACAGTTTGACTCTTAATTTTGTATTAGTTGCAGTTAATAGATTTTTAACGGCTTGCGGCTGCTACCAATCAAGAACTGGCAAGTTGTCAGATCGGGATTAAAGTTGAAAACCCAAAAATCCACTGCTTAACGAACTCAGCTAATATAGCATACCTGCTGAGCGACATCAGAATTCTCTTCACAGACCACCATCAGCAAGCCCGCAGGTGAAAGAAAGTCGATCGCGAGCGTTGTGGATTGATGTTTGGTTGCAAGACGGCTTGCGCCAGAGAGCAATAGCGCCAGCAAAGGCTGGAAGCTAGTTCTCATCCTAGTTCTGTGCTTGAAGCCGTATAAATTAATACACCAAACAAATCAGAAAAAAGATGACTGCAAGCCGGAAATAAAAGTTAATAAAATTTTTTAGCTAAAAAGTTTTATTGAGCGCAAATTCAAGTAATCTATCTTTTGAAGCGAAAAACCAGTCAAATTTAACTATTTCGCTCCAAAACGGCTGATTTAAACCCTCTACTTCAACGAACAAGATTTGGCGAAGGCTGAAGGTGCTGAAGGGGACTGGGAACTCTACGACCTGGAAGCAGATCATTACGAGGACAACAACCTAGCTGGTAATCGCGATCCCGAGGTTAACAAGCAGCAGTGGGATTTGGAGCAGCAATTGCAAGATGCTATGAATCGCTTGGGAACTATGCCGACTGCCTTTACCTGGCCTCCCCAAAAGACCTCGTTAAGCCGAGGCGCACCCGCCACCAAACCCACCGCTATTTAGAGCGCGAGTGGCGAAGTAAGGAATCCGGCAAAACTAGGGAGAGGATGGTGTTTTTCCCTCCTTTCTCTGATTTTCAGAATATTTTATCGGTCAACCCAAAAAACTTAATTACTCGTCGATCAACCTATGGAAGCAGTTTGGGATACGTTAAAGAATATCAATTACTCCGGCATACCGATTGCTAAAATCGCTATTGTTCTGATTATTTTGACATTGACGCAGACGTTAAGGCGATTTTTTGTAGCAGTCATCGTCAAAAGTATCGAGCGTTTTACTAGCAAAACTAAAACGACCCTGGATGATGAGTTGATTGTAATTATCAAGCCCGCTTTAAGTTGGCTGATTCTGATTGGCGGATTTTGGCTGAGCAAGGAAATCCTGGCAGATAACTTAGGCTCGCAACTGAATCAAACAATCGGTACTCTGCTCAACTATACAGTTATTTTTATAGTAGCCTACGTTATTTACCGCTGCTCTTCTATTTTCGGTCAAATCATAGCCAATATAGTGCTGCACACCGAAACAGAACTCGATGAACTGCTCAGGCCTTTAATGCCCAAGATTTTTCAATCAGCAGCAATTATTGTATTTATCATCAAGATCAGCGAGGCATTTTTAGGACAGTCGGCTGCTGCATTGGTGGGGCTATTGGGCGGGGCGGGCATCACTTTTGGTTTGCTGCTGAAAGACATTGTTTACGATTGGTTCTGCACGCTGATTATTTACTCCGACAATCTCTACCGAGAAGGCGACTGGGTGGGGATATCGGGAGTCGATGGTTTCGTACAGATACTCAGTATCGGATTCAGAACCACAACCCTGCACCTAACCAAGTGGGGTTCTATCATCAAGATGCCTAATTCTAAAATGATTTCGGGAATTGTCGAAAATTGGTCGCAAAATCCCGGTAAAGAATTAAAATGGGGCTTGGTCTTGACTCTCAAAATAGACGGCATTTCGGCGCGGCAAACGGCTCGCATTTGCGACAAGCTTGAAGAATTACCGGAGTACATTCAAGGATTGTCTCCATCGTGTACGGTGCGGTTCAAACAAATTGACAAAAATGCCCGCGTTATTGAAATTATGGCATTTGTCAATGACGATAATTTTTACTTTGATGCCGAGAAAAACTTAAATTTGGCTATACTAGAACTGCTCGAAAAAGAAGGAATAGATTTCCTGTACGTGGAACTGAGAACAGAGCCGGAGAAATACAAACAAAGCCTGCAAGCAACCAACAATTGAGCATTCATCTTGACTCGAATACGTCAATTCAGAGCAAATGCTTGCTCGCATCATGTTATGGCGGTTGAAAATAGGTAAAGTACAGTTGCAGCAAGACCGGACATCTCTACTTTACTCGGCTCATTAATGCTATATCGCCTGCTGTTCTTTCGACAACTCAACCTCAAATATATGGGTCATCCAAGCATTTGAGAGAAATATATCCCCCCCGTTCAACTGCAACGGAAATTCGCTAAATTTATTGCACGCACACCGAGGAAAGCAAAATGCCAGCCGCATCTTTAACAACTCTAACAACTCTTCTGGATTGCCACCCCGCTCTAAAAAATGATGGTGAAGATGTCATTGAAGGGTTGACCAAAAAGCAGAAGACTTTACCGGCTAAATACTTTTACGACAGCCGCGGTTCTCAGCTATTTGAGCAAATTTGCGAGCTGCCGGAATATTATCCGACTCGCACAGAAGCCTCGATCCTGCGCCAATACGCCGGTGAAATTGCACGAATAACAGGTGATTGCGAACTGGTAGAATTGGGCAGTGGCAGTTCTACAAAAACTCGCCTTTTGCTAAATGCTTACCAAGCTCTAAAATATGCCTGTAAATACATCGCTATCGATGTTAGCGCCAGCATTCTCAAAGATAGCGCCATTCAATTGCAAGTAGAATATCCGGAAGTTCATATTAGAGGGTTGATAGGAACTTACGAACAAGCCCTCGCTCAATTAATGCCTGCATCTTTACCATCGCGGATGATTTTTTTCTTGGGCAGTTCGATGGGTAATTTTACCCCACAGGAATGCGATATTTTCTTGAACCAAATCACCGGTGTACTCGCCCCCGAAGATTACTTTTTAATCGGTATTGACTTGCAAAAACCCCGGGGCATCTTAGAAGCAGCTTATAACGACTCTCAAGGCGTAACGGCAGCTTTTAACTTAAATATGCTCGACCATTTAAACTGGCGCTTTCAAGGCAATTTTGATACGGGTTTGTTCGCCCATCAAGCTCTCTACAATCAAAAAGACAATCAAATTGAAATGTACTTACAATGCCAAACAAATCATGTCGTGACTTTAGAGAGTCTCGGCTTGAATATTACCTGGAAAACCGGGGACACAATCCTTACTGAAATTTCTCGGAAGTTTGACCTAGATACTGTACAACAAGAACTAGCATCCAAAGGATTGAAAACTCTAAAAATCTTTACCGATACCCGAAAATGGTTCGGTTTGATTCTGTGTCAAGCTACCAAATGAATTATCTTCGAGGGTTCAGTTAGAGCGGAAGTCCGACCAACAGAAAAAACACAAATTAATTCCCCAAAAAGGCAATTGCGTGAAATCCACAATTCATCATTTCCAGACCGCAGAAACTTTCTATCAAAAAGAGGGTCGAGGTTCAATTCCCGCCATCAATGCCCTTATAAGATGGCTTGAGGATGCTCTTTTCCAGAGAAGCGGCAGGGAACATAATGCCGGGCTTCTTTGTGGTGGGACGGTTCAGCGTATTGAATACCCTATCCCAAAACCCTTGAATGCCGTAGTTTCCCTTAAACCGAGCGTGGTGGAGATCGTGAAAATCCGAGTCAATGAAAAATATTGACAGAGAACTGTGACCTTCCAAATTGTAAGCATTGCCGATAACAGTCCAGGCGCACAATTGAGCAATATCGTACCCGAATATAAAAACAGGCAAAACGTCCGCAACGGTGACGATAGCGTATTCAAGCAGGCTTTTATGACCGGCTACAAAACTGGATGAATCCAGGAATTCGTGATGTTTGAGGTGTATTTCCTGCAAGAACTTTTGATGAAAGAGCCTGTGGATAACGTAAAAGCAGAAATCCGCCGCAATTATTCTCGCGAAGAACCATCCAAAATTTAAGAGCCAGCTATTTCCCCGGTGAACTTCGGGCGCTAGGTAGAGGATAACCGCTGCTGCTGCTAAACTTTTAATTTCTCCGATCAGGATTCCTTTAGCAGTAAATGCAGGGAACGGCTGTTCTTTCACTTTCTTGACTCTGACATTGAATCTTTCTCGCCAAGTATCGTTAGTTTTAATAACTTTTTCAATAACAATACCGATGCTGTAGAATGAAACCGACCCAACCAGCCAGTACAGCAAAACCTCGGCGGTAAAGTCGAGATGAAATTTGTTCGAGAGCCAATAAATTAACTGATGGACTAGGGTACAAGCAACAGCTACCTTGATAAAAAACTCTATTTCACAAAATAAATTAAATAGTTTGAGCGTTAGTTTATCCTTAGAAATTACAGTCTTTTCAGAGCAATTCTTGACCAAGTTTGTGGACTGAGATTCTGGACTGAGCATTGTTTTATTTTTTACGTTTAGTTATCTGGATACAAGGAAATACAGCGACTATCGGTCTGGTGAGGTACGCTGCGACAGTCAAGAAATTCAGCGTACCTAACCAGGTTTAGAAATCCAGCATCTCAACTTTTTTGTTCCGAATTTAGTAAGCTGTTTTACCTTAATTAGGGTACAATAAAAAGTTAGCTCAGTCAATCAGTAGAGCATTCTAGTATAAGATTATTTCAGTTCCTGCAAATAGAGCAACAGCAAAAAGCATTAAACTTATTGCCGTTGCCTTGCAGAAAAGTCAAGCTAAAATTGCTGATTATTGGGATCACTCAATAAATAAGGCGTCTCATTGGTGCATCCAGATATCTCGCGACAATCTAGAAACTCGTGCGAGGCGGGAGGATGAGGGTAAATAGAAAAAAATGCGAATAAATATATACAAATATTGTTAAAACTGTATGCAAAAAATCTCAATACTTAGAAAGGAATTTGCACTCTTTTAAATCCACCCGTTATTAAATAGACCTCTTGCAAAATATTTTTATGCTATAATAAAGTGTTTGGCTTAAGTGAAGCAGATTGCAGGTTAGATCGGCATTTTACAATTATGAGTTAGCTCTCAGGTCTAAAACCCAAAATCTTTAATTGTAACATAGATTTTTTTTGCTAGAGGTCTATTCTACCTGTTTATCTGGCACTTTACTCTCGATCGCGCGATCGAAACCCAGGCCATGTCAAGTGTGATCGATATATTCAGCAAGCCCTAAGTAATTAGAACGTGTAAGCTTTTCTAACAAATGGGCATGATACAATTTCGGTATCATTTAATTATTTTTTTAGTATGGAGCTTTCTTACCCTATCTTTTTTCAGGCTATTTGTCAAAAGTTGCCCGACTGTCTGATGTTCAGGCGACCTGTCGCCCCGTCAGTTGTTTTTTATGACAGTTGAGCGCTCTCAATCATCTGGAGATTTCCAGATATATGCCTAACTTTAAACTTCAATAGCGATCCTAAATGATTCGGAAAATTTGTAGGTAGTACCCCCGTACCTACCCCTATCTATCGGGGCAACCACGGGGGCATTGCCCCTACAAGAATTACGCAAATGATTTAGGATTACTAAAGTATAATTATCTTAAATTCTGCAACTTCACAAACACGCTATCTATCGCTTGGAACCAAATGTTGTGAAGAATGCTCTCATTATTCACAACAAAGATATGGGCGGTAGTCAGAGTGGCATAGTAAGAACACTTGGCAGTGAGGGCCATCACACCCGTTAGCCATGTGCCAGTTAGATAAGCCGATCTTGTATTAGTTCAAAAAATTTTTCCCTGCGATTATAGCCAGAAAACGTGGCTCGTGATCTGGGTGATCGATCGGTACGCGCCCTACGCCTTGCTCCCATAGTCGCCGGAAAATATCCCGACCCTCCGCTATTACTCCTGATATGTCAGACGCGATCTGATCTGCAAGTTGCCAGTAACTAACAGCGTTACTCATCCGTCGCGTTTGGATGCTTATAGCCGTTGCATTGTTGGCAGCAATTAATTGCTCTTGTGCCCTGGTAGTATTAAGTGTTACGTCAAGCCAGCAGTCCTGAAGGTATTTGATGCTAGTGATAGATTCACCGAGGTTATGGTTGATATCCGTGAGCAAGCCCTCCATACTTTCCAGGGCAGCTAGTGCGCGTTCTTTCTCCTCTAGCTGGCGTTGAAGTTGATATTTGTCGGCAGATATCTGATTAATGTTTCTGCGGTGACGAGCAGCTGCTATACCGTAAATAGTTGCGGAGATCACCATTCCAATAATTAATCCAGCAGCTCCTTTTGTCCACATGTTGCGTAAAGCACGGTTTTTTGCGTCGATGGCATTAGCGAGTTGCTGTCGCAGTCTTTCTAGTTCTGATTCCAAACGATTTATCTCTGAGCCAAGGTCGATCCCCTGTAAAATAAGCAACTTGGACTGAACGTTGTTTTGCAATAACCCACCGACGCGCATGAACTCAGTCAACAGATTCAAAATAGAGTTCGCGTGTGTGACTGCTGTCTTTGTGTCATTGAGAGACTCAGTAAGAAAATCGGACATAGCAGAGCGGTCTCGTAAATCCTGTTCGGTGAGCTCGTCATTTTGGCGTTGGCGTTTGGCTATTGCATCACCATATAAGACGAAGTATTTTCCCCAGTAGGCGAAGTCCTTGGCGAACTTATTAAAGTGCCTAGTAGCCTGGTCTAAAGCCGTAGTCAATCTCTGATACCCACTAGCGTGTACTCGTATCTCGACAAAAAGAGTTGCCAGATCTTCGGGATTAACCCCTTTTTCGGTACGATTCCAGCCCATTTGCCTGACAGCGTCTGGAGAGTTGGGTAGTTGATTAGCGTGAGCCTCGTAAAATAAATTCTGTGCGTGCTGAATAGCGGTCAAGCTCATCCCAGGAGAACGAACAGTTTCTGGGTTTCTGGTAGCACAGGCTTTGGCATATTCATAGCCGATAGCTTCCGACTCAATTGAAGTCATAGTCTCGGGCTGCGATCTTTGGATACTCATACAACACTCCAAATAATTTTGAGTTGAGGGGAGCGACAAAAAAGCTACCGAATCATTAAGGTGCTAATTAAAGAAGTTGTTTCTCTTGCCACACCATTTCGACGTTTCCGTACTCCCATTTGTGAATTTTTCGACTTACAGGCAATTTTTTTACCAAAAAAACACCTTCAACCCCTAAAACCCCTTCTCCCCTTAGTTTTGAGCAGCCGCAAAATGTTTTCGACTTCCTCGCGAGCCGGATACAACAACTGCTGCCTCAAAGCACTTTCATAAGCTTTTATCGCCCCTATATCCCCCAACCCCACGAAGACTCTCCCCAGCCAGCAGTCAGCCGTAGCCGGATTAAACGCTGTCAATTTCTGACATCCCTCGCAACCTGCTTCCCACCACCGCTTGCTAGCCCCAGCATCCCCCAGCACTCGGTAACTTTCCGCCAACCACACTGCCGCAGGTACTAATTGCAAATAACCCCCTGCTGGTAAAAACTCCCATCCTTTCTCCAACGCCTCCACCGCTTCCTGATGTTTGAGAGCCAAAGCCAAGACCCTTCCATGACAAAACCAAGCATCAGCTAACTGAGGCTGTAATTGCGTCCCCTTTTCCGAAATCTGACACCCCCTTTCAACCTCTTTAAAGCATTCCACCAACACTCGCCCCGCAGTCGCCCAAACGCTCCAGCGTTGAGGGAAACGCTCGAGCATCTCTTCCACTATGAAAGTAAGGGTAATGTTATCCCCGTTTTTTGTTTGAAGAGTCCCGCCGTCTCCCTTTTTTAAGGGGAAAGTTAGGGAAAAAGAGGTCATTTTCGCAGCGGGTAAAATCTCGCACAGCGCCCGATAGATTTCAAACTCATCAGGATGCAGAGCGTAAGCTTTTAGCATCGCGGACGCGGCCTTTTGATATTCGCCCGTGTCAAACAAGCACCGCCCATAGTAATACCAACCGTGAGGATGATTCGGGTGCTGCGCTGCAAACTCTGCTAGCACATCCACACCTTCGGGCCAATCTCCTCGGAAAATGTGATAGTATGCCAGTGCTTTATGAGCCTCAGCTCCATGAGGAACTTGTCGCAGAGCAGAGACAATCATCTTTTTAGTCTCTTTTCCCTCCTTCCCCGATACCAATCTCATCGCGCAGCGCTGGTTCAACTGCCGCTGAAGCACCCGGAAATCATCGGTAGCTAAGACTATTAATTTATTCAATCGTCGCTGTGCTTCCTGAATGTTCCCAACCGCCATCAGCGCATCATAACTGTGAATTAAGGCGGCAATATCATCTGGGTTGAGCGACAAAATCATCTCAAAGGCCCGTAAAGCCCCAACAGGATTCTCTCTCCCCATCTGCAACTGTCCCAAAACCAGCCAGTAAGCTGCGTTGTCGGGTTGCAGGTCAGCCGCTGTTTCCAACGCAGTGATGGCTTTTTTAGTGTCACCTCGACAAATTGCGATCGCTCCGCTGATATAGTGTTTTGTTGCTTCATTGTCAGACAGCGGTAAGGCACTCTCATATACCTCGACCGCCTCAACTTCCCTTCCCATTAGCTGCAATAGTTTCCCCAATTTCAACCGCACATTTATTAATTGAGGTTGCCGCTCGATGACTTGACGGTACTGCTCAACCGCTCGTTCCCAGTTACCCGTTACTGACAGGAGATTAGCTAATTCCCAGCGTTTCTTCCAGCCCGAGGGATACTGATCCACGTAGTGACTTAACGTGTTCAGCTTCTGCTCTTGTCTGGTTAGCTTTCGTGCTAAGACTAGGTGAAAGTTCAGCTCCACCCCAGAGGAGCGGGTGACTGGTACCAAACAGGAGAAAGTGTTTCCAGACATAGGGCGCCTATTTGATAATTAAGGGAACAATCAAAGTTTGTTTTTGGTTGGGATAATGAAGCTATTTTTGGGCAAGTCGCGATGGTTTCACCGAAGGGAAAACTTTCTGCTCCGGGTTCTCTTGTTTTGCCCGGTGATTCGGATAAATTTAACAGAGAGCTGTCTGCTCCTGACAAATAGGTTGTCAAAGGCTTTTGCAGAATTTTTCGCGCCTGTGAAATTCGTTTGCGGAGGTTGTCGTAGGAGATACCTAGCTTTTGTACTATTTCCAGATAAGATTTTTCTTCAATGAAGTGCAGGATAAAGGGTTCGCGCAGTAGAGCGGGCAAATCATCAATAGCGCGGTGGATGATGGCGGCTAATTCGCAGCGCAAAGCGGCGGTTTCAGGGCTGTGGGAGAAAAAAGGCAGTCCCTCCTCCCCTTTTTCAATCATTACTTCCCAACTCTCAACTTTATCACGCAACCTCTTGTTTTCTCGGTGTATGTCCATACACAGGTTATAAGTCAGTCGGGTCAACCAAGCTTTTAAGTTGGTGATGGCATCAGTATAATTCTGACTTTTTTCAAAGGCTTTGAGCATCGCTCGACTGAGTACCTCTTCGGCGTTGGTTGCGTTTCCGTCCATCCACTTCAAACAGCAACGGTAAAGATAATCTCGATACTGTTCCCATTGCTGCCAAAAATTTGTGCTTGTATCTGACGGGCGAACACACTGCTTTGAAAGGCTAGATGATTGAGAGCCTAATTTCATTTCTAACACCTAAACTGTGGCTGTAAGTTTCAAGTAATCTTGGAATTTTTAATCAAAGCTGCTTAGCACCAGGGTCTAGCGAAATACCTTCAATATTCGTAAAACTCGCATAACTCTTTTACTCAAACCGACTTCCAATTAGTATCTGATAAACTGTTGCGTGAAACCCAATGTAAACTCACCCAAAACCTTGTGGTTGTTTCTTTTTATGCACTTTCCAAAAGCCATAACTATAAAACCAATTTAATATTTTGGGATCGCTCGGCGCATTAGATCGGATTGCTGTACGTTTACGGTACGATACAGCCACCGGAGCCTACGCTTTGATGTTTGAGATAGCAAACAACCAACCTTACCGATAAATTTAACATTTTAACTGATTTGGAGTAACGTAAAGTTTTTCGAGGTAAGGAAGCTAGATAATCTATTAATCTGGTATTTTCTCTCCTATTCGCGTCATTTACATTCTATTTACTATATAGTCAGCATCCTCAATAAACTGGAGTAAACTGCATAGCCATCCGTTACAGAAAAAACACCGTCCCCCTTTAACAATCTGCCATAATGGTTTAAATGTTCCCGCACTTCTGGAACCAATTACTCAAGCGATCATCTCATCCCTGATATTGCTTTATTACAACTAATATAAATAGTTGCTATCATTCAAGCCTGTAACTGAGGCAGAATCTTTGCTAACTCCATTTCATTTGGTTTTAATCAAATTTAATCCTAGCGAAAGTTTACCTTAGTCGAAACATTTTCCCCGTGTCAATCGGGCCGCAAAAACCAAAAGTTCGGTAGTTGGCTCAGTGCGACTCGATTTAACTGCTTTCACGGTATTAAAATACTTGTATAACAGTATAAGTAAGAAATTTTACATTTGTCAAGTTAAAATTTGGATACGAACATCATATGTAGCAACTCCAAATTATTTAAGTAGGTTTTATAGCAACTCTAGCCTGCGGGAACGCCCGGATAGATTAGGTGAAGGCTCTTAACACTGCGGTACTTTCGATCGCCTTCACTCTTGCGATCGCCCAAATCAGGTTAATCGCAAAACGAGAGGTTGTGTAGTTCCAGGGCTAAGGGGTCGAAGAAATCGGGGTGGCAGGGATTTGGTGCTAACTCGAATAGCGTTCCTTGTTGCGGTTGTAAGGTGTTAGCTGATTGTTGATGGTCAAAGATTCGCTGTTTCCAAGAATGCAGCACCTCGAAGTTCATCACTAATTGAGGCGCCTGACTGGAATAGTTGGGTTTGAAGTCGGGAAATAATTTGAGTTGTTCCACAGTTTTCAAGGAATTAGTTGCTATATTAATTTATCCATCTCAACAGCAGCCAAACGAGCTTGCAATACCAACAAATTCACTGGGTCGATGGCAATGTTAAAAGTCATTAGTTTGAGGGATGAAGGAACGCACTTACTTACTTGACTCTCAACCTGTCTCGAACATACCACTAAATCAAATTCAGACCGCCCTAAAACGTTGTTTTGAATGCATTCCAGATTAACTGCTTTTGATTCTACATGATGCACATTGTATTCGATTAACTGTTTCATTGCTTCACTGCTAGTTTGTTCTCGACACACAAATAACAGCTTGGCATTGCGGGTTAGCGATGAGATATGACTTAATAACTGCATATCAGGCTGCACATCAATTCCGATCACTTCCTTATTGCGGTCTGCTATCTGAGCCACATCCCACAAATTTTTGATGGTTGTCACTATCAAATCAGCAGACAATAGCTGTTGTAATGATTCTGGTTCTTTCGCTTCTAATTTTGTCCAAGGAATGGAGATCAAACCCAATCCCGTTTCAGCTTGAATGCTCGCACTGACATCGATACTGTCTGGGAAAAAGTTCACGAATACTAACTTGATTTGATGGCGCTCTAGAAGCACTGCCTGAGCATAGGCAGCCGCTGAAAACTCTGACACGCTCAACCCGCTTTGGGAGGCAGAACGAAAAGCTTGACCGAGTAAATCATAGAAGCTTTTGCGGGCAATTATTTGTTTGATATACTGGGAATCGGCGATGAAAGTCCCTTTGCCCCGATGGCCTATCAAATATCCTGAATTAATCAGTTCGTTATATACCAGGGCTACAGTATTGTGGTTAACTCCCAAATGCTTTGCTAAGTGAACGACTGGTGGTAACGGCTGATTCGGCTTGAGATTACCCCGTATGATTAATAACTTAATTTGTTCAGTTATTTGAGCACCAATTGTTAGCGGCGCCGCTGAATCTATAACGATAGGCGGTAAAACAGGGTTTTTCATATAAACTGGCATATTTTTTACCGTTTTTGTTATTATTTGTTATTATTTGTTATTAATTAATCTTTTTGAGTAATGCCATCCCTAAAATTCAGTAGAAAGAATGCTCTATGTTCAGAAATACAGGTTAATATTTTGCTAGCTGTAAATGCTGTCCAATCTATTCATTAACTTTAAATATCCAAAGCCGACCAGCATAAACTTCATTGACCCATAACGGCTTAGAATAGCGTTCTAGTATGCGACCGTCCCTCATTTCAGCCTTTTCGTGAATTTCTAATTGTGTTTGCTCGTAAATTTCTGTCATATCTTTGAGAAAAACGTGCGGATTGTCGAATTGTTCCGAAGCACATTCTAATGCAAGTTTCTCTGATAACGACCTGACAATAACTTCAGGCAGATTCCAGATTTGTAACAGGCTGGGAGTCAATCCTGAAATTTGCCTTTGGCTGTTTATTAACAAAACGCCATAGCTCGCATCTTGATTTGGTAACTGGTCTAAAATTGGCAACATTAGAAGGCATTAATTGGAACTTCGAGCTAATCTATATCTCTTAAAAGGGCAAATATTTAGTTTTTCTGCTGCATACTTGCAAGTCTGAAATTCTATTTCTGATTTACTTACTACAGACTATATCACAATTTAAGCACAAAATCTAGTAAATTACACTGATTGACTGGTACATAAATACTGGTGTATGATGACCAGTGTATCATACAGAGCAAAGAGGAATTTTCAATGAAGTGGCTATTGGATTTGGGAGCGCAATACCGCCAGAACCTGCTTTCTGGGTCTTTTTACAAACAACTAGCTTTATCCGAGCATCCAGATGATGTTCGAGGTTGGATCAGGCAACTTTATCACCAATCCAGCGATTTTACTGCATCGCTAGCCATGCGCTATGCGATGTGCAGTGACTTTCGCTATCAAGGATGCTTCGCCCACCACGCCACGGAAGAGGTAGACCACGCAGCGCTGCTGTTGGATTGGATGCACAAGCACGAATTCTTGCAAAATGGAGAAAACCCGAATTCCGCAGCTCCTACCCTGGAAACCCAATCGGTCAGCGCCTATTGCTTCCGTTCGGTGTTGCGAGAATCCTACGAACACCAGGTCATCGCTATGAACCTGATTTCCGAGGGCGTCAGTTTCGATTTCTTCTCGGCGGTCATCCCCGTATTTGCTCGAATCGGCCTCAAAACCAACCGCTATTGGGTCGTTCACCGCGAAATCGACCTAGACCACCTAGCAATGGGCATTGACTTAATCCCCCAGTGCGATGAAGATTCGCCACAGGGTAAAGAATATGCCCGCATCGCCTATGAAACTAGCGTGCTGTACGGTCGGATGTTTGATTCTTGGAGCATTGTCGGCAGAGACCAGGAGAAAACACCCTTGCTTGCTGAACTTGCGGCTGCAAGATAACCGATAGGATTCGCCCCAGAAAATTAAAAATTGCGGTGATGCTGCCCTAGTATCACTGTTTATTTCATTCTTGTAAAACTAGGCTCAGTTGACTTGACTAAAAGTTTATGACGCGGCTTTGCTCTGGGATTCCCTCAAACGTCTCATCATCAACAGCATTGCCTGGTTTTCTTCAGTCTCGTCTTTGAGTTCGGACAACGCTCGTTCGATTCTCAAGAGCGGATGGTCTTCTCTTTCCCTTTCTCTTTTCTTCTTCTCAAAAACATTGTTTTGAGGGCTAACGATGCAGATTACCTGCACACACTCGCTGCGCGGGCGCAACTTGGCGATCGCCTCCATGCACCGCCACAGCAAGTCACTCGATAAATCCTGCTTCCCCTGTCGCATTCTACTCAAAGTCTGGGGCGAAATGCCTGAAATCTCGGCAATGTCTTTTCCATGTATATCGGCTTGTTCATCGCACAGCCACTTTAGCAGCGGGGTTAGGGGTTCAGCCATAGTAAAGATTTATCATCAATTATTAACAATATCGTTTAGCTACGGTATTATAGATTAACAAAATTGCTAAAGAATGTTACCTATAGGGTAATTAAAAGTTAGCACACCTGCCAACAAACAAAAAAAAACGACCCTTAGCAGTTTCAATGCGCCGGGTCTACTTAATATAAATAAGGAGTACATTATGACAGATATTGCAGAAAATAGCAATAATCCCGCCAAAGAAGTCAATTTATTGAAGTTTTGGGAGCAGGAGGTGTTGCCCCGACTCACACCTGACTTGGTGTACGACCATCCATCGCACGCCTTCCAGCGGAGCAGCCAGAAGTGGCGGGGTGGTAGTCCGTTTCGCGAGAGTAAATCGGGAACTTCATTTGCAGTGTGGCCCGATACCCTGCGCTTCTACGATGCGGGCTGCGAATTTGCCGGCGACCCCATTGCCTACATCCACAGTATTAAGGTAAATCGGTGGGAACACCCCAAGGGCATCGATTGGGTAGAAGCGCTGCGGGAAGCAGCTTCGAGAGTGGGAGTCACGCTACCAGAACGCGAACACAGTCCTCGGGAAATCGAAGTAGCTTTGAAGTGGGAAGCGCGCCGGGGGATATTGGCTCAGGTGTATGCCCAGTGTCGGGATTGGCTGTGGAGCGAAGTAGGAAGTGGCGCCCTCAACCATTTGATTGCGGAAAGAGGCATGAGTCGGGAAGCGATCGCCGAGTTGGGATTGGGCTACTACCAAAGCAAGGATGAAGTTGCAGCAGCGCTCAAGGAACAGAACCACAACTTAGAGATTGCTGAAGAAGTGGGCGTGTTGACCCGCAAGTGGGAAGGATACGTCACTTTTCCTTGGCATACGGCATGGGGTCAACCGCTGACGGTGTACGGTCACTGTCCTACTAAACCTCTACCACTCAAGAAAAACCACCGGGGGTGGAAAGGCGAAAGGGATGCGGCTTATCGAGCTTGGGGGAAACTTTCAGAAGCTCAGAAAATAGAGCAACCTTGGGTAGAACCGACCATCCCTAAGAAATACGCCTGCTGGAATCCTCATGACGGGGAGGGGGCGTGGCTGGCAACCAAGGAATCGCCGCTTTACTTCGATCGAGCTTTGGCTGCGGGTCATAAAGAAGTAGTTGTGGTCGAAGGCGTTACCGATGCGGCGGTTGCTCAATCACTGGGAGATACCAGAGTTGTGGCTTGCGTAGCGGCTAGTTTGTCGGGAGAACAGGTGCAGTCGCTACGGCGGTCAGGTATCGAAAGAGCGATTATCTGCCTCGACCCAGATAGCGCCGGGGATAAGGGGATTGAAAGCTGCATCAAATCTTTGATGTTGGCGGGCATCGTTCCTTATGTAGCTCCTCGGTTGCCGGTGGGTGAAGATGGTGATGGCGACCCCGATAAGTTCATTATCCGCAACGGCATCGATGCTTGGTTAGAACATACGCACTTGGAAAACGCTCAGCACGGATTGAGGTGGAAAGCCGGGCAAATAGCTGGCTCCAAGGGGAAAACCGATGCGGATAAACAAGCAGTGCTCTTAGAGGCAACCAAGTGGGCAACCCATATCAAGGATGCAGTCGCGCTGAATATCTTCTTCTGGCCCACCATCGGTGAAGTGTTGGGAAGTTCACCGCCACTCTGGTTAAAGGAATTCGGTAAGGAATTGAGCAAAGTAGCGAACCAGGATGATTCAGCGAGTAAGGAAGTTACTAAATATCCAGACCGCAAGCGGGATGAATTTTATCGAAACCTGTGCGACAAGCTGGGCCTAGACTTCAATTACTACACCAGGGGGCGCACCTTTGATGACCTGGTGGTGAGGAAAATATTCGGAACCGACTATCAAGCCATCAACAGCGCCATGTACCGATACACCGGGTCGGGATGGTGGCAACGACAGGATGAGAAGCGCTGCGAACACGCGATTGCAGCAGTCAGCGAAAAGGTGTTCAAGCTCCGGCAGGTTAATAAGTGGGAATGGGAAGAAACATTCCCTTTTTCTGGTGAAAGCTGCACCAACTCTGCGTTTAAGTACGCCATGAAGCGGCTTTACCTGGAACCTCCAGAACACAGGCACTTTAGAGCTTTCAAGAACGGCACTGTTGATATGAGAACGGGTGAACTGCTGCCCCACGACCCCACCCACTACCTTACTTCTGCCATCGAATCGGATTACATTCGAGACCGCCCTTGCCCCCAAGTTTTCCTCGACTTCATCATCTCCGCTTTTGGGGAAGACCAACTGGATGCGGTGAGAGCCTATACTTCGATGCTGATCGATCCGACTGCACCCTACGGCAAGTTCGTGCATATCATCGGGCCTTCGGGGTCGGGTAAGGGAACGTTACTCCGACTCTGGGGTGAAATCTTTGGCTTGGAGGATTCGCATTCGGGTGATTTCACAGAATTGAGCAATCCCGAATCGCGGCACCAACACCTCACTGGTAAATCTTTGTACACCATTCCCGACACCGGGGGCTACATCACGGGGATTCGTCCTTTTTACGAATTGGTGGACAATGGCAAACTTTCGGGTCGGAGTCTTTATTCATCCTGCGGCTATACCAAAGAATGGAACTGCCGCTTTGTTGCAGCTTCCGTTGACCACTTGCAAATCGAAAATGCGGGCGATGGCTGGGATAGACGCTGTTTGCCACTGTTATCAAAGGGGCGAGAAGGATTGGAAGACCCCTATTTGCGCCATAAACTCTCGGCCGTGAAGGCGGATATCGTATCCTGGGCCCTGGCAATGCCCAAAGTTGAACGCGATGCCGTACTGCTGCAACCTTCCAAAAATAGCCGCATCCGCCTTGCTAAACTTGATGCCGCTACCTATGGCGACCCGGTTCGCAGCTTCATTGACCTTTGCTTGCGACCTTGTGACAGTGATTCCGAAATTCAGAACCACGAACTGCATAGTTGGTTCATCGCTTACTGCAAAGCGCATGGCTACTCGGATAACCGGGGAATGAGCAAGTTCATAGCTCACCTCAAAACAGTGCTCCCCCAACAACACGTATCCCGACAGCGTGAAGATGGTTCTATGAAGCCGGCTCACTGGACTCGCATGGCTCTGTTGCCCGGTGTTATGGTCGATGTTTCCGAAGCTAACGAAGTTTCTAATGGCTACCAGGGTAAACCAAACCATCAAAACCCCGAACCTGAGTGGCGGTGTGCTAAATTTCGTTGCTGTGAAGGTGGTTTATTAGCTTTTGAAGAATGGAATTATCGGAGCATGATGAAGACGATTGCTCTACATCCTCCTAACGAACAGGATAGATTGATGTACCCCGAGCTGCAAAACATCACCCAAAATCAAGAGTTTGTAGGTGGCGATCATGGTGTTTGGAGCACTCGGGATACTACTTCTCTAACAAATGAACGGGTGGTAGTTCCCAACCAACCAGACACCATCCCTGATCCACGAGGGGAAGAGTTGCCGAATCACTCGATTGACCCGAGTGCTTCTACTCACACCCCTATGCCACAAGGTAATCAAGGGGCGAATGGGGGAGAGCGAAGTACCCCGATTGAAACTAATCGCTTTGAGAGTTCGTTCGGGATAGATGAGTGGGTATCCGAGCTTTCCCAAGTCGCTAACCGAGATGGCACCACCTATGAAGCGGTGAAGGGGTTGGGTGTACCCGATAACCTACGTCCAGCAATATTCGCTGCACTGACACCCCAAGTAACAGAGCGACTCAAGGGATTAAGAAAAGAGTTCGAGGCGCGGATTCTCAAAGATGTCCAGAAGTGGAGGGAGGCGATCGCAACTTGGTCGGTGTTGGATGCAGAAACTCTCAATACTCAGTGGCAGCAGTTTGATTTGTGGAGCCAATGCTTGTTGGGTATCGGAAACTGGGTTCAAAGAATCGCTCAAACAGGGTTATTTGAGTTGGCAGCATCGGTATATTCCCAAGCAATTGAATTAGGTACGGAGGAGTCTGAGGCTCTTATTGATGCAGCAGGAACCAATGCCGAACCAAAACAACTCAATTTGTTGCCAGAATTTCAGCCACCTTTAGAATCTGATAACAGATTTTTATCTGAATCAGAGGATTGGTTTTAGCTTTGATTGACAACCTAAAGCGAGCTTTATCAAATGGGAATTAAAGATACCAAAGGATTGCTGACATCTACTGAATCACTGATTTAATCATTTGGTTTGATTAACCTACAAAAAGGGAGTGTCAACCATGCTGCGATCGCTTTCACTATTTACGGGTATCGGCGGCTTTGAATTAGCTGCTGCTGCTCTGGGTTGTTTTCAAGTCGAACAATTTGTTGAAATCGATAAGGACGCTCAATATGTACTCCAACAGCACTATCCCCGCATCCCAATCCACAGCGATATCCGAACTTTTAACGCAGACTCCGGACAATACGATTGCATCTGGGGAGGCTTCCCTTGTACCGGTACGAGTAATGCCGGGAAGCGAGGAGGATTGGCTCATCCAGACTCCAGCCTGTGGTGGGAAATGCTCCGAATTATCCTCGAATCCCGACCCAGCTTTGTGGTTGTCGAGAATCCAGAAGGCTTGCTCGTCCGAGGAGGTAGAGAAGTATTTGCCTCTTTACGAATGGCGGGATATTGTTGCCAAGAGCCGCTCCTCATATCGGCAAAGGAAGTGGGAGCTGGGCACCAGAGAAACCGAGTCTTCATCGTTGCTTTCCTTCAGAACTTTGCACAGCAGCAACACGAGTACCAATTCCAAACCTGCGGGGCTGACCAAGTGCGAACAATCGCTCAGGAAGCTGGGCATCATTTCCCCATTCCATTATTTATCCGCGATGGGAATGGAGTTGATATTCGGATTTCCCCTGGGTTGGACAAAATGCCTGCAATCTCCGACTTTGAAGCTCCTAGCAAAACCAAAGGTCGAATCCGAGCCAGATACACATTCGCCAAAACAGTCATGCCCGGACAAGCTTACGTTGCGCTCAAACGAGTGCAGTATCTTGCCAAAGTCTTCGGAATTATCGATTAGTAGTGGCAGCGAGTTTAGATTATCGGGATTGGCTATTAGCTTCGGTAAAACGTTACGATATCTTCCCCGTAAAACGGTGACTCGCCGTGTTTGGAAAGATAAACACGCCCAGAAGTTCATTAACGCTTTCCACCACAACAAGTTAGTCAAAGCTTTAGATAAAGATATCCGTTATGGAGGTAAACAAATCGGTTGGTGTCGCTTGCTCTGCGCTCCCTACAAAGAGCAACTTGCAGCCATGCCAGTGGGAGACTTGAAAGCTGAGGGGGGAATGTGTTCGTCAGTCGCAGAGTTTGTCAAACAATACTTTAAAGGCGACGACAGCCTCGAAGTTTGGGTGATTCGCTTTGAATTTGTCGAGCTAAACCAACCTGCACCTACTCCGACGGCAGAAGCTCTTGGTGTATACTCCGACTCTGAAACTAAAGCTGATAAAAATTCTGACATTACTTCGTTAGCCGAGAGTATACACCAAGCTCAATTATCAGGTTTTGGTGTATACCCTGACTCTGCTTGTAAAATAGACAGCAACTCTCTCATCGCTTCAGCAACAAATAGTATACACCAAGCCTCATTAGCCTCCCTTGGTGTATACTCAGTAATTCAGAATACAGCTAACAATAACTTTGCCATTGCTTTATCAACTCCGAGTATACACCAAGCTTCATTAGCACCCCTTGGTGTATACTGCGCACTTGAGCCTAAAACTAACAGCAACAGTACCATCACTCTCTCAACGAGCGAGTATACACCAAGCCTCACCCGCACATTACACAAGCTTTGGTGTAACTCCAACAATAGGAACCGAAATAATAGTAATAATTCGGTTTTTTCCACAAATAATAGTAGAGAGCAAGGCTCAGTTTCTGGCTCCCTAGAACATCACATAAACTGTGCTGTATACCAAAATAGCGGCAACCAAGTTAATACCAACTGCTCAGTCTCTTTGCCAGCGGAGAGTATACACCAAAGCTCTACACAAATTCTTGGTGTATACCCCAGCGATGGCAATCAAAGTGACAGTAATGCGACCAACAATTTACTAGCACAGAGTATACACCAAACGCTTGTAGTTCAGGGAGGAAGCGGGTTAGTGTATAGTTTTTGGAAGGGTGAAAGCACGGTCAACCACTACCGCTACAAAGTTAAAGTAAACGGTAAATGGAAGGTGAAGAGTCTCTACGTTCCTGTGGGTAAATTACCCAAAGTTAGAGAAGCCATAGCTAATAAGTTAGGAGTAGCTGCAATAGTTACTGAGGTGCTGGGTAGGGATTTATGATAGATTACCTCGTCTTTTTCAAACAATGCGGCAGCCATTTCTTTGTAGTCTCTTAATTTTTTGATTTTATCTATAACTCATTCAGCATCAATCCGCACCTACAAACACAAGGTGATGCGGAATAGATTCCTGTTCTTACTCGCACTTACAACAATAGGGGGTCTTACCCTGATTTTAATTAACAAGGCGATCTGGGTATAAGGAGGGGTCTTACCCATGATTCTTCCCCGATCGCCAACATTGCAACCTATTTACAAGGGTTATAGAAAGATTGAGCGATCGAGGATAAATGGGGGGTGACACCATACAATATACCCTGATCGTTTAAAATCTTACGTAATATCAAGGGTTACAGAGCAGCGATCGGGGTGATCGGGGTGATCGGGGTACTACTTCCTAAAAAAGTAAAGGGGTAGGGCTAGTTCCTGACAACAACACGACCCCTTTATAAAAAAAGGTAGGAGTTGCTTTCTACCCCGATCGCCCCGATCGCCCCGATCGGTTTTCAACAAACCCATACGTAGTAAAGAAATCAAATAGCGATCGGGGAGTATCAAGGGGTGAGACCCCTCGTTTTACCTCGATCGCTAGTAATGGATTTGTGGATACTCCGACTCGACCAATGAAATTGATAGTGATTCTGCCGTTACTTAGCAAAAAAATAGTATACACCAAGCTTTATTAGAGCCATTGCTGTATACTCAGTTGCTGGAATTAAATCTAATAGTAACTCTCTGCTCGCTGTGCCGAACTTAAAGTATACACCAAGCTTTATTGTGAGTTTTTGGTGTATACTTTAGTAAACAAAAAAAACCAGTATTAACTATTAACTGTTGTAGGAATACTTGAGACTAAATTGCACTCCCTGATTCCGAATTTTTCAAGTACATCAACTATTCAATTGCTTTAGCTTTTGCCGTTAATGTCTAACGTGCTGCTTCGCGTACAATTCTTTGATGATGATTGGTTTACAGACAATGCGTCAGCCATTTTATGAGAGTTTTTTACTTCTCTTTTTTAATTAATTCATCTAACAATGGAGCCGGAATGCGGTGCAGCCACTTTTCTAAACTAGGACGGTCTATAGATTCCAACTTAGCGACAGCTTCTGCGATCAACAGCGCTTGAGTATCAATTTGCTCTAATTGAGATTCGGAACACTCCTGATTAAACGCATTAATTTCAGCTTCACTCAGGTAAGAATCCTTCACCCAACCAGGTACCCAATCTTTCATTAAAATAACGTTAGTCATGGCTATAATCCTCAACTCATCGACTCATCTAGTATAGCGTCAATCCGCAACAATCTTCGGTGATTGATGCAGAGTAAATCTCTACGTTCGAGCGCCCCTACAGCATCCAAGTAACGTTCGTTGGTAGCGCAGCCCAGGTGCATCGTTCGCTTGCCATTTGGAAGAGAACAAGAACGCGACTTCAACCTAAAATAATAATAGCGATGACCCCGTTGAATTTGTTGATGTTTTTCAATGATGGTATCAGCGGTGGGAATCCAAGCACTTTCTAATTCCTCCTGCTGGGAATAGAGGAGAGAGCGGCATTGTGCTAAGTAATCGCGATTGCTCTGATGGAGTATTAGGGGAAGAGCATGAGAGTTGTGAGCAACGGTATAGGTATTGTGTGCCAGATAGCGTGCAGGTACGCCTAAAGTATCTTCGATTAAGTGTTTGAGTTCGGTGTGGGAGTAGCACTTCTCGAATGTACCCCATTTAGTAATTACGCCGTCGTTGTAAGCGATGCCCGCATGATTTCTCGATCGCCCGGTGATGGCACTGACAACCAGAGTTTGGCGAGTTAGTTGATAAGCGCGACAGAGCACTTCACAGCGAAGCGATGGAATTTCAATGGTGCTGAGGACGTAAAGTAGAGTAACAATATCAGCGGGTCTTCTGACTGTATTAGGAAAGTAGTAAGGGTCGTAACCCCGGGAATGAAAATCCATTGATTGGAGTTCGCGAACATCATCCCCGCGACCGCATCCGTAATCCAGATGTTTGTGTTGGGGTAATAGAATCCCCGCAGCAACGCTAGCAGCCATAGGCAAGCTCAATCGATCGCGTTTGAGAGCCGCTTTATGTCGGGGTACTGTCAGTTTATTCGAGTGGATTGGTGTCATTGCAGCATCAAAGTGACATCTATTCAAATATACAAATAATTCAAACGAAATGGCTACCGCAGCGGGTGTAAATAGTTGGAAAAATCTATGCTTTACGCTTTGATTAATGCAGTGGGAATTCACCGATTAGAAGTGACCCCCAAGCTGGAACTAGACCAAATGCAAAATCGAGTTGGCATTGAAGGTGAACCTGCCTATGTAGAATACGTGCGGCATCAATTCAGCGACCCCAACATCGACTTAATTTGCGATGAGGAATTCTTGTACAAGCAATTACCTGTTACCTGCATCACTCGTACAAGTATTGCACTGCGCGGTCAAGTAATTGCTGCTACCTGTACCGAAGAGGGTGAAACAATAGGGCTGACCGAAGCTCAGTTTCAATTAGTTACGGCTAATCTGACTTTGGTGATTGTCCTTTAATCAATCGTGCCTCAAGTTCGCGCTTGGGGCAACTCTATCATTTGAATAATAACGCATAACTAATAACGCACAAAATTAATAACTAACATAACTAAAACAAAATGGCTATCGCAGCGGGTGTAAATAACAAGATTGGTGAATATCATGCCTAGAAAGAAGGCGCAATTAACTACATCCCCAGAATTCACTGCACCCACTGAATCCGCTGTAGTTGAACCTCAAACACTTTTATTGGATGTCATTTCCACTCAATTGCTAGCAGCATCAGAGCAAGGAATAGAAGCACTGACCGCCCTCAAAGTTCAACTAACAGCGCAGCACGACACTCCTGAATTTGAATCAATTGTACAGCAAGCGTGGCAGCACATGAATCCAGACCAACGCGCTCTGATTTCAAGTCGTTGTGACTGCCATCGAGCTAAAGAACGATCGCGCGGTAAATCATTACACCAAATCACTGTCGAATTGGAAGACTTGGATGAACTAATCGACAGCATCGAAGGTGAAGAAATTACACCCGAATTAGAAACAGCGGTGCAACAACTCTTAGAACAACGGGATAGCACCTACGAGCAATGGCTCATCAAAGTTGATAACTACTGCGCTGCCATCACCAACCGCCACGCCCTGAGCAAACAACGCAAAGCGGAAGCTGAACGTTTGAGCAAACTCGCAGCGACTGATAGCAAACGAGTGGATTGGATGAAAGCGCAACTCAAGGGCTGTCTCGAATCCCAGGGTGTGAAGAACCTTAGCCTGCACCGCTTCCACTTAACTATCAGCAAGAATGGCGGAGTATTACCCCTCAAACTTGCTTGTGAAGTAGCAGAACTTCCTACCCAGTTTCAGCGCATCGAAGTATCAGCCGATAATTCAGCTATCCGACAAGCTTTAGAATCAGGAGATATCGAAGCAGAGCGGATTGCACGATTCGGAGAACGCGAAACTCATTTGAGAGTGCGGTAACTTAGCATCAAAACCTGAAAATATCCTTGATATCAAAGCGATATTTTCAGGTTTTGATGTTAATATAAAAACAAAAATAACTTAAAAATAACGGCTATCGCTAGGTTGAAAAATATAGCAAGTTTGAGGTAACATCATGAACTGTAGTTTAGGTTTTGATTGTACAAAAATGGGCTTGGATGAATGTGGAGAGTGCATCAACGAAGAACTTTGCTACCGCTACACAGAAGCTTGGGATTTATACGAAATAGTGCTGCTCAAAGGATTACCAGGGGCGGTTTATCTGTGCAGACACGGTAGAGCTTTTAACATCGACTGGACTGATGAAAAGTGGGGATTTAAGCGCCTAAATAACAGCGATTGGTTGATACACTATACAGCATCCTTAAATACCTTTGCCGAATGGAAATACGCTTATTACGTGCTCTCAAATCGTCATACCACTAAGTACGTCCGCACTGACTTATTTGATGAGTTTGACCTCCTAAGAAAGCAGGTAGATATCGAATATGCCAAGAATCATCAAGATGATGATAAAGCACCGTTTTTATTTGAATAGGAGAAGAATCATGTTAAAAACCCAATTTATCGAATTATCAGTACCGATGCCTCCCATGTTACCGGGAATGGTCGGAGTCAGCAACACTCAATACTTTGCTCTTTACTACCAGGGAAGCAAAGCCACATGGAGCAACGGCAGAGCAATGGCTACCTTTAGTTACTACGCCGTGTACGCACCTTTAATCGAACACATAGCCCTCGCAATTTACTTAGAACCCTACAACTTAGGTTCGGATGATGAAGCACCAGAACACGCTATTTTATGCGACTGTACTCACCATAAAATGTATGTCGGTGCGTACAAAGAAATCGATTATTTTTTGTTACAGCAGCATTCCGATGACTTATCACAATTGACAGAACAAGAGTTTGAAGCAGCCGTAAAAGCGTTACAGGATATGACTTTAGAGCAAATGCAGAAGTTAGGAATGTTCGAGATGTTCGGCAATACGAATCCCCAAGCGCGCCAACAAACCGTAGAGTTAGTGCATTGGCTAGACCAACAAGTTACCGAGGGTTTGATTCAGCAGTATATCCAACTAGCCAACCGAGGTAATTACACAGCGATGATGGCAATAGAAACCCTCAAACGTAGAATCTCAGAAGCTAGAAAGCAACAACAGGAATTAGAGAAAAATTAAATTATTGATGCCGAGGAAGTATCGATATTACAGCCTAGGCATCGGTATAAAACACTGATAGTTTAGTGAAATCGGAGTTAGCTCGTGAAGCGATTAACTTGGAGAGATAGAGCCATTCATCGTATTGCTAATGCTTTATTAGAATATGAAGCTCAATGCTTGCTTTTGGGTGAAGCGATAGACGGAAAGTTAGCAAAAAAATGGATATCCAAGGAGCGCTATCCCTTTGGCTTCAGGGAATATACGCCATATCGGATATGGCTGCAAGAAGTTGCCAAAATTCCCCATTTTATCAGCACGGGATGGCCTGCTGTATCTTATCCGGGTTGGCGTAGTGGGTTATCAAAGCGCCACCGAAGATGCAATGCAGTCAGCGACGGACAGCTCAGCTTATTTTAACCAATAGTCTCGCTTACTACAATGCTTCGCTCGCCAGACGCAGCCGATCGCTAATCTTGTCCTATCGCCATATCACAACCTTTGTGTTTTCTACGTTTACGGCGTTTGCACCTACCGCAGCGGGGATTGCAGATAGGGCAGAGCAAGCGGTTGTTGTGGAGCTTCTTAAGTTCCCGTTCCCGATTCCACCCGCCATCCCAAGTCCGCACCAACACCAACTCGCGCCCTTGTTCCACCGCAGCCTTAGTGATACAAGCTCCCGCTTTAGATTTGTGTTCGTTGAAGCGATCGCTCACTGGTTTCTTAGTGCTACCCAAATAATGGGATGCCGTGCCTCTGGGATGGTTGAGATTACCGATGGCGGGTTGCCAGTGGATTAGATAACAACCGGGTTTGTTTTGGTTCATCGCTTTAATTAATCTTATTTTCAACCAAAGCGTTAGCAGTTTTATTTAAATGAATTTAAGTGTTAGATGAATGAGAGTTTTGATTACTAATAAAATATCGAAGTAACGGCTATCGCTTTGGGTAAAAATAGCGAGGAATTTCAATGCTAATTCACTCCGATAAACCCGTTCCAATTGCCCAGCTTTATCACATTAAGTCAGCCACTCAAATCATCGAAATGCGGTGTTGCCTCGAAGTAGCAGCCGATGAATGTGACGAGTGGATTATCCCAGACCCTGCACATTCCATCGGTCAAAAAGTGTGGATTGTCACCCCAGATTTACCCCCCGATGATTGGCAAGAAAAGCGCATCTTTGGCATCGAACTCTACGCCCCCAGGTGGCAGCACGGTTCTTTGATGGCTGAACCTCTTTGGTACTACGGAGTCAAATCTCTCACCGGGCAAGGAGAAACCAAGTGGCTGACTCAAGAACAGATTACCCAGAATCCTCGAGCTTTCGACTTTGAATCAGACCATTTCTAAGAGCATCAATAGTGAACAAAACTCCCAAGTAATTGCTATCGCTTGGGGTGCAACATTACCAGTATAAACCCATGAACATCAGAACCATCGCCGTAACCTACACTCGTAAATTCAACTTGGGCAACTTCAATTCAGTTGACTTATCCTGTTCGTTGTGGGCGCAAATAGACGCAGAAGAAGATGAAGATTGCTGCATTGGTATATTGCAAGATAAAGCAAGGGAAGCCGTGCGCTCCGAGTATCACAAAGTTAAGAGCAATCAAGGGCCCATACCCACAGTCAAAGTAAACGGCGCTTTGGTTGAAGACTTCATACCCGAAGGTGAAGAATACGAAGCGCTTTCGGTGCATCCAGCACACCTGCAATAGCGCACTGATTAATTGAGAAAGAAAAGCCCCAGGTAAGTGCTATCGCCTGGGGTACAACAATTCATTGAGTTGAGGTAAAGGTTATGAACAATCGAGTATTTGTGGGTCAGTACCGCATTGAGGATGGTAAGCGTATATTGCAGTGTCATTCCCGTGGAGACCAGCGCTACAGCCCATTCTTTTGCATTGTGAAAGCTTTTGGTACGACGGATTCAATCGAGAACCACTACCAATGCGCCAAGCGTTTTGAAGGTTGTCCCGACCCCGGTAACTGGACTGCTGCCAGGTATTGGAAGCGCCAAGGATGCAAACAAGTAGCGTGGCAAATAGGCGATCGCGAGTTACCGCACAAGTCGAACGAACAAGGCACCAGTTTTGCTATCGATGATTGGGGGATTCAATACTACATCGCTTTGTGGCACCGACACTTATCCCAACATCCACAGAAAGTAGAATTCGCTCAAAACTTTGATGAATTTGAAGACCCGTTTAAACGAGATTTTCCCTTCTGTCAAGCTGACGTTATCCGAGTTGCTGCTCGCGAAGGAGTAGAAGCGCTGCTGCCTTATTTCGCTCCCCTCAAGCAACTCTTGGATACCAAGTAATCTGAGCTAGGCTGCAAGTTGTTAACTATGAACTTGCAGCCTATAAAAGTTAACAATCAATAACTAATAACCAATGAAAGTGAAAGTAAATGGCTTTCGCTTGGAGTGAAAAATAGGAGGTTTTATCATGGCTAAGAAATCAGAAGTCGATGTTCAATCCGATGCTGATATTCAATCCGCAGCAATGCCCATCTCCGAAGTAGAACCAACGATCGAACGCGATGAGTTTGCCAGCCCCGACTTTGTAGACCCCGATGCTCGACTACCCCGGATTCAAGCAGTGCGGGGAGAATCGAACTTAGAACACTGCGGCTACTTCGTAACTGCGGATCAGATGGCACAAGCAGGTTGGCTAGATTTCGACGAATCCCAGCTAATCGAGTACACCTTCAATTCGGGAGAAATCGAGCATGGAATCCTAATACGGAACCCCCGGATGATTGTTTGTCCCAAAACCCCGGTGCTTGCCTTTGACCGCGATGAAAGTGAAAAGTTGCAACAAACGGTAATCATCGGTTTGTACGATCGCGCTTGCAAGGAAAACGAGCGCATTAGCAATATCCAGTTTTTCCAAGTATTCCTGGTCAATTCGGACAATCAACCGCTGCATTCGATTCCGTTGAGCTATCAAGCTAAGGGTGCGAATCAAGCGAGTTTTAGTAAGCACTGGCAGCAATTCTGCACCGAGATTACAGCTTGTCATGCCATCCAGAACCGCATTGCAGCCAAACCTAAGAATGCTTCGTTTAAGAGTTTGTGCGTATTCGAGTTCGAGGTAGAGCGCCAAACAGTCGGAGATAAGAAGAAATCCCCCTGCTGTTACGTTACCTCGCACACCAAACCCACTCTGGAGACTTGGAAACAGCACTTCCTAGGCTACGACCGAGAAACCAAAGAATGGACTTGGGAAGCCCTCGAACCAGAGCGCCCTTTGACCATCCCCGCATTCCCCCAACTTGCACCATCACCGCAGTTAACCTTACCTGAGAGTTAATGTTCAACTCTGGGGAATTGAGTAATTTCGATTCCCCAGAATTCAAACACTTTAAAAGTACACAGAAAACAACAACGAAACTGCTACCGCAATGGTTGAAAACAACGATAACGAGGTAAACTATGCCACGCTCTATAACTCCTAAACAACCCCAGCGTCCTAACTTTGATGCAGCTTTTGGTAATGACTTTGTTGTCAAAGACTACTGTGAGAAAGAGTGGGAAAGCGTGTATTACGCCATCCGAGAACTGCAAGGAAAAGCGCTCAGAAAATCTAAAATAGCTCAGGGTGATGATTTCTCCTGGGATGCTTACAAAGCCAAGTTTGCAGAAGTATTCGGTACTCCCCAGGATAAGCGCTTTACTTTGGAACAACTCGTAAGTTATGGTACACAAAAGTGGGGTATGGATTTGGATGAACTCAAAGCTTACAACCGCCGTTCTTGGGAAAGACGCAACGTTGAACCCAAGGTATCGGTAGTTCCCGCAGTTGTGAAAACTCCCAAAGCACTCAAAACGGTTAGTTCTTGGGAAGTGAGCAATGGGGTAACAGATACTTGGGCAACCGATGATATTCCCTATTAATTGAATCGCACTCCCAGGCTAGTCCTGGGAGGTACAATCTTATTAGTTGAATCAAGAGCGCACCCGATGCCAAACACAATGTTACACCGCCACAAAGCAGCAATCAACCGCCATAAATTAAGCCGACCTTGCCAAAGAGGAATCGACTTTGGATTCATCACGCCAGAAACTACCATCACCGATTATGGTTGCGGTTATGGTCAGGATGCAGAACGCTTGAGTGAAATGGGATATCCCGTAGTCAGTCGCTATGACCCGTACTACTTCCCCAATTCTCAAGCGTTGCCCGCTGATGCGGTAATGCTCAACTTCGTGTTATCGGTAATCGAAGACCCAGCAGAACGCGAACAAGTGTTGATTGCAGCCTGGAATTTAGCTCAAAAGTACCTCATAGTCGGATTGCTATCGGGTAAGGCTAAAGAGTCGGCATATCGTTTCAATGATGGCATCATCACCAAGTGGAATACTTTTGAAAAACACTACTCCGCCACATCGGGAAAAGCTTACCTACAAGCAATATTGGGATGCGATTTAGTGCGCCTCGAAAACTGTATTTGGGCTATCCCCAAGGTTTCATCAAAAGTCCTCACCGCTTACAATACTTCAGCTACAGAACTTCAACGTTTGTTGGCTAATTTCAAGAAACAGCGTTATCGGTTAAATTGCCAAAGTTTACTACCACAGGGTGCTTACATTGAGGATTATTCACCCAGCAACAGCGATCGCACCTACTACCGATTGCGCTCTCCCAATCGAGATTTGTTGGGTAAAAAGGGAAAGAGTTTTGTAGTGCATTTAGGAACGGCTGATTCTCCAGAATTCAAGGAAGCAGCTAAAGCGTTGCAGCGTAGGGAACAATTGGATTTCCTCACTTCCAGAATTGATTACATCCAGCAAGTTCTTAAAGAACCGGCACCCACCGCGACTAAGGTGACAGTGGCTCCTAAACCAGGTTTGATGGCTCACTTTTCTATGGTCCAAATGGATTTGTCACCCCCTTCCACTTTTTAGGAAGTACCGACCACTTACCCGGTCTCACTTGTTTGATGCCGTACTTTCCTTTAGTATCCGGGTTTTGTTCCAGCATCGACAACCTCTGAAGCGCTTCCTCAAGGCTATTCCCCCATCCCCCGCTATTCCTTCCTCCCATCCTTTTTCCCCCCTTCCTCTCCTTCAAACTTACCCGTAGCCCTTTCCCAAAAGCTGGGAGCCCATATCCAATGGCGCTTGGTACACTGTTCCTTGATTTTCTTGCCACCTCCCACGACTAAAAATACAATCTCTTTCGTCCCCGCCCGATCGCACGCCATCTCCCATTGGTCTAGGTTGTACTGGAAGTTATCGCCACAGCCCCTAGTCGAATAAGCTCTCCACCCCTTGGGTACTCCCAATAGTTGCCACTGGGCTTGTTCTGCTGCAAAGTTGACATCCACCCAAATCCGAATTGCTGCTTCCGATTGCCAAACCCGACTCGTCCAGCGCTTTGCATAAATCAATCCCATCAGGTAAGCCAGGGGAGTATTCAGGTCGGTGCTGAAATTCAATTCACAGGATGCCTTGGGATAGAGCACGGGCAATGCCATCGGATTCGAGAGCAGTTGCGTAAATTTGTAATCATCCTGGTAAAAGTGGAACGTTCCCGTAGTTCCCCGCTTCTTGGCTTTACTCCCCCAAGCGTCCAAAGGAAGCTCTAACCCCGTAGCCTGCCATTCGGGCATCAGCATCGGCACATCCCAATCATCAGCCGGGAATACCAAACCCCCCGCTCGCAGTAGCTTCCTCTGCAACTTCCCCGCTTCAGTACGATCGCTCGCAATAGTTTCTGGCTTTGGATGTAACATTTCTCGTTCGCCCTGTTCTCAAGTTCTCCCATCACTTGCTGCAAACCGTGGAAACCAACTCCATTGATGTTCTGCTTCTTTTTCACCAGTTGCTGCAAACACTCAAAACTAAACCTCACCGATGTTAGTTTGTGTGTGGTGGTAGTGAAAAGTTATGAACACAGAAGATAAAAGCCAGTTTTTATTCACCATAAGCGTTTGAAAAAGTGTAATTTGTCCTTTTTTTAGCTCCCGATGTTTCCTTTATGCAGAATAATTATCGCTATTTTAGGACAATTATAGCCAAAGAAGCGGTGAATAGGGTGTATCTTTCATGCAGAGAGTGGTGTGTCTGCATCAACGATCGCCCGTGGTGTATTGGAATCATGGTTGTTGACCTTGATCGCACTTTCTGGATTACCCGAAACGATCACCCGCTACCATCAGAACACAGGATTGACTACTCGTGAAGCGAAGCTATCCCGAACGTGAATCGCCTGTAGTATCGATCGCACTTGGGAAACACTTCAACATCCGCACTATCGATCGCCCTTGCAGAAAAGAAAAACGGTTGCTGCGCTTTGATATGCGTTGCCCCCCCTGCCCCCTCGGGGGGAGAGACGCCTCGGAAGTTCGAGCGAGGATTTCCTGCACTTTGTCCGAAATTACTCGCTCGAACTTCCTCGCAAAAGCAGTTGCTTCGCTTTTCTTTATTTGACGTCGCTCAGGCCGCTGGGCCGTCACTAGCATAGGTAGTATACAGAGGCGGTCGGAAAAATGTGCAAGGCCTCACACACACTAACTGCGACTAAGCAAATAGGCTTCACTAACAAACTGCAAGGAATTTTCACAGTCTCACTAGGCAAATAGGCTTTATCAAGTGTCAGTAAGCTCGAAGACTCGCTAACTGACACTAACTAAACCGTATTCGCCAAGTGAGTCTGTGAAAATTTGCAGTTTGATAAGTGAACCGTATTCGCTAAGTCTCCGTAAGCGTCCGCGAGCAAGTAACAGTTTGCAATCTTTCGACTCGCTAACAATTGGCTAAGATTTCAACCGCCGACAACGAAATTATCTTACTTACTTTTGAGTGTTGTCGGCGGCTGAAATCTTGCCAATTCTAACCTCTTCTCAAGAGCAAACTCTAAGCCTTGACATAAGCAACATTTTGTAAGACTTGGTTCGCGGACTACTTCTAAGCTAATCGGGTAGCTGGCAGTTTTGTAAGCTTCACGCCCCGTATCAACTAGCAGTAAGGCTCGAAGACTCGCCAACTGCTACTAAACACAGGGCGAGAAGCCAACAAAACGGTCGCAACTACCGGATTAGCTAAGAAGTAGTTGACGCTCACGCAAGCCTAACAAAATCTAACTTTTCCTCGCACCTCTGTCTCCTAAAAATGTAGTGACTGAGGAAAAGTCAAATGTTTGAACGCACAAATGGTAAAGACAGTATATTCGGTTTCAATGCCCTTCATCGAGTTTATATCGGACGCGGAAATAAAGCCTATCAATTAAAGGCAAGTCCTCTCGCAAATCCATTTATTATTGGCAAACATGGCACTCGTGAGCAAGTAGTTGAGTTATATCGTCAATGGCTTTGGGAACAAGTAAAAGAAGGCATGGCTGACAAACCTAATGCTGCATGGAATGAGTTGAAGTTTTTGCAGTCAAGAGCGAAAAGAATCACGAAAAATGAAGATTTTGATTCTCTTGAGTTGACCTGTTGGTGTAAAAACTCTGAGATTTGTCACGGAGATGTGATTGTCAAATGTCTTGAGTGGCTTGACAAAAATAACCTGTAGAGGTTTTTGAGCGAGGTTGAAAAATCTCGCTCTTTTATTAACCAAATTAGCCCAATGAGGAAAAGACAATGCTGAGAATCATCAATAAAGTAGACCAGAATTCAATCGAAGATTTGAGAGCTTGGTGCCGAGAACGCATCGCAGATATGAGCCGAGATGTATCCCGTTATGCTCCCGGTCGAATGAGAATGTGGATATTTGCCGAATGTAACTTGCATCAAACCAATGCACGAGTTTATCCAGCTTACACAGACCATCGCATTGAGAAATTTGCTCAGCGAGTTTTCCCTGGCTGCGATATAGCATTGATCAGCTTCAACGGACAAATTGATTATCACCGAGACCACAACTATGCAACAACAACTGCACGAGCTGTCAACCTCGGAACAGCAAAGTTTGGCATTGGCCTCCCCAATAACCGACAAATAGTTGATTTACAAGATGGCGATATCTATGAATTCAACTGCAAACAACCCCACTCAATCTTGTCACACAGTCAAGAACGATTCAGCATTACCTTTTGGAAAATGCGCCCTGAATATAAACAACAACTGAGTTAACGAAATTTGAAGTAAGGCAGAGATTTATTCTTTGCCTTTTTTTGTACTAACAATCGGAGGAAAAGACAATGCTGAAAGTAATCATCGCCGGTTCGAGAGATTTCACAGACTACGAACTACTCGAAAGATTGTTGGATATGTACCTCCAACGTTATTCGATCGACCAGATTGAAATAGTATCTGGAGGTGCGCGTGGTGCCGATCGCCTGGGTGAACGCTACGCCCAATCGCGGGGAATGGCACTCAAAGTAATGCCCGCAGATTGGAATCGATACGGTAAATCGGCGGGTTATCGACGCAATGAATCAATGGCGCAGTATGCCACTCATTGCATCGTTTTCTGGGATGGCTCGTCGCGGGGAACTGAGCACATGATTAACCTAGCCAATCAATACAACTTGGCTCTCAGAATCGTTCGTTATCGTTCGTAAGAGATTGCCCTGAGCAAGGCATTAAAAGGCTCAGAAATCAGAAGATAAAAGAAAAAATGAAAGTAAATAAAACTGCTTTCGCATTCGGTGTAAACAGAATTCAATTCAGGAGAACGACCATGAGCTACATCAACAAATCGAGCCTCGGAATCTACGCACCAAAGGCTTCAGAAAAAGCGGTCATTGGTGCAGAAGCCCAAAGCATTGTCAAAGATGCTCTCTCAACTTACAAGAAACTCTACTACGGGTTGAGACAAGTTGCTTGGCAGAACCGCGATAAACGAGCCAGCTTCATGGATGCCAAATCCAAGGGAGAATTACAGCAATTTATCATCGCACCGGGTTGTCGTCAGGAAGATGGCTCTTACTCCAAAGATGAATGGGATTACCAACCGCTCAACAAACACCTCTGGGAGCGTTTCAGCACCCACTTCGAGGATACTTTCGGACTCGAACGCATCCAAGAGTTGACCAAACTCAAGGATTTGTTAGCCGTTACCGAAGAATTGCTCTCAGTAGCCCTGGACGAATGGGGACATCGCATACTCGAACGCATTGAAGATGAATCCTCGGAATCCCTCGAAAACATAGCGCGCTACACCGGCGACCTCAAGAGTGGCATCCGAATTGAAGCTGATTTCCGCAATCCCAACAAGCGGGCGATCGCCCTCTCTGCACCCAAGTTCTCCAATATCCCCGACGTATTGATTGAACAAATGCGGGGCGATACTTGCTGGCAAGGAAGGATTTACTTCGACACTACCGGAGTAACAGCGCTTACATCCAAGTCGGCCAAACTCCTGGGAGAAATGCTCGAATTAGCTGCCAAAGTGAACAGCGGTATCAAGGAATTTATCGCAGCACCGGACTTTTTCCTAGACTTGGAATCAGCCCAAGCCCGCAAGCGCAACCTCCAACAAGTTAAAGCGCGGCTGATCGAAATCAACGAGAACAAGCTCACCCAACGGCAAGTAGAAGCGCCCGAAAAACAGGCAACCCGCCGTATTAACGAAGCGATCGATGCCGCCGAGAATGCCGACCCCGAGGAGTTTGAGGAAGCTCGGCACCAAGCCAACCGCGTCAAAGCGCAGAATCCGCAGCCTCAACAACCGCAGCCCGGGAAATTGAAACGACGTGCTGCAACCTTAGACGAAGTTGCCGAATGGATGGAACGCAACACCCATCTATTGGGAATGGAATCAGACCTCGATGCCGAACTCGGAATCAAAAGCGTAGAGCAATCTCCCAAGCATCGAGTTAATGAAGCCGATCGAGAGTAAGCGCCAAGAGCAAATAAACCAGCGGTCGTATTTCCTTTTCAAAGGAGGTACGACCGCTTTTTTCAAACCAATTGCTGCACCTGTCAAGAACAAAGAAATTCTTAGAAAACAGCTACCGCAGCGAGTGCAAACAATATGAGGCAAATGCCATGCGCTATTCAACTGATTCAGGATTCACGATTATCGAAAAGCTGATGGTCATCGTCGTACTCAACATCCTGTGTGCCATCGCCGTTCCCGGTTGGCTCGCCTTTATGAATTCCCAACAAGTTAATGTTGCGAACGACCGCATTTATTGGTGCCTCCAAAAAGCGAAGTCGGAAGCTCGGCGGGACAAACTAACAATGGAGTGTTTGATTCGACAAACTCCCCAGGGTATCGAATATTCGGTCAACCGCACTGACGAACCGCCCCAATGGCAAAGTGCGGGCATTGACCCCAAAGTGACCATCAAAACTGCTACTTTCTACTTCGATAAAAAAGATGGAGCCTATCGGATGCAGTACAACTGGCTCGGTGTCAGCAACGGACGCTTGGGCCGTATTCACCTAATCAAAGGAGGCGCCGAACGCTGTACCGTTGTGAGCACCCTTTTAGGCTCCATGAGAACCGGACGCCGGGGCAATTCCTCCAATCCTTGCCTCTAATCCAAAGCCCGGCGTACACCGAGTTTGCGCGCTGGGTGTTTCGGTGCACTCACAAATACGCATTCCCCAGCAATCCCGACTGAGATGGTTGGCGCTGCTGCATAAATTAGGGAGATTGCTGGGGATAAGAAAACTCAATTATCTAGATAACGCAATTACAAATAAAGATTCGATAAAACGGCTATCGCAGGGGGTGTAAAACTACAAACAGGAATCACAATCCCATGCTCCTAATTAGTTTAGTGCAATTCATCGCCCTGTTCTACCAACAGCAATTAGCTCGATACATCGAACCCGAACAACACCTCGAACCTTACTTGGCTCAATTAGAATTGCAGCACGAAATAGAATCGGATTACTACCACGTTTGCGGGCGCTGGTAATGACTCGCTTGGGGCAGCGGTTGCATTCCTCCCAGCTTTTCCCGCTGTCCGAGATTCCCCATTGTTTCCAGATTCTGGTACGCAGAGTTTGTCACTCTGTTTCGGTGCCCCCGCATATCAAGATAGTCGCTGTGTTTCAGTGCCCTCGCATATAAAGATGGTCGCTGTGTTTCCGCACTCGGAGCTATTCGCTCTGTTTTGGTATTTCCGCACTCAGAACTACTCGCTTTGTTTCGGTGCCCACGCACACATAGATGGTCGCTTTGTT
Source organism: Oscillatoriales bacterium (assembly GCA_043742065.1). Taxonomy (GTDB): domain Bacteria; phylum Cyanobacteriota; class Cyanobacteriia; order Cyanobacteriales; family Microcoleaceae; genus Microcoleus. Next base: position 63,144 of record JAYTZD010000001.1, on the reverse strand, counting down.
TCGGTGCACCCGCACAGCTAGATAGTTGGTGTGTTTCGGTGCCTTTGCATATTGAGATACTCTGCGTTTGAAATTCCTAGAATCACCGTATCGAATTAATCTTTAATCCAGGTTATTACAATTTATTACGGAATTATTACTTTCAGCAACTCTGATTTGTTTTGAGTTTCCAACAACCGAGTATCATACGGCACATGGTACTAGAAATGAAACTCAAACTCATCCGGGATGTCGAAACGGGCATCATCGCTCACCAGGTCTGCTGCACCGGTGTGCTGCATACGGGCTTGGGTAAAGCAATTGCAGCCAAATGGCCGCCGGTGGGGTTGGAATATCAACGTTTCTGCGGCCCTGATGCTGGTAAAGAGCGCTTTGTTCCCGGTAAAGTCCAAATGGTTCGAGTTGGCTCTATTCCTGAACTTTGGATATGCAGCATGGCTGGTCAAAACTTGCACGGCAGCAAGAAACGCTATACCGATTACGGTGCTCTGGCGCTCTGTTTGTCCAAGCTGCACACCAAATCCCTGGACTTGGAACTGACTCCTTTCCTGCCCTACAAGCTGGGATGGTCGGGGGGGCGGGGCGAGTGGAGCGTTGTCCGTTCCCTGATCGAAGGGCACTGCCACAATGCCATCATCTGTATGGATTAGCTAAACCAGGGTTAAGGTCAACTGCGAACTAAACAACGAAGGCATCGAAGACTCGGTGCTGAACTGAAGGAAGTAGACACCCGGCTGTAATGTCGCTGTCAGATTGCTAGAGTAGCCGTCGCTCGAATCTACGACCACGCTGCGACTGGAGTTCACAATGGCGGCGATGGCGTTGTCCGTCACCAAATTTACTTGCACCGGAAAGTTCACTCGAAACCTCGCCCAGTCTGTAACGTCATCCCCTCCGATGCTTTCAGAGATACTCGAAACTCCAGTGCGGTTCTTGCTCGCATCTCCTTCATTCCAATCCGCACCTGTCAGGATATCGACGTTTTCCCCGGTTTTGGGATTCCTTTGCTTCTGCGCTAAGGTTCCCATGTTCCATGCTCGACTCCGATTGTTGCCCATGTCGATTTGCATTGTTCCTCATTCCCTGATTTGGTTGGTTGGATATCACGACGTAATAAAGTATACTGACTTACGTAATTCACTGACTGTGGAATGACTGAGCTAAAATTGCGGTGGATTCCGGTTCCACAGTTCGGTTTGTCGCTAGATTTTTTACGCTGTATACTACATATTATGTAACTTTAATATTAAAAAACTATGGAAATTCCAATGACAACAGAACTTTCCACAAAATGGCGACCCGATGACATTTGCGAGAAGCTGGGTATCGGATCGTCTACGTATTACAACAGATTGAACCATCTGGGAATCGAGGCAAGCAAGGATAGTGAGGGAACGTACATCACCGCCGAGCAGATGCAAGTAATGGAGGAATTGAGCGAGCACATCAAACAAACGGGAAAGATGAAGGGATTTAGGGTAGGTGGTGAACTAGCGGTATCGGAAAGTTCTGGTTTGGCATCGGGGTTAGAGATTCCCATGCAGCCAGAAATACCCGGTGATGAGGATGAGGATGGGCTAGAGCAATTAATCCGAGAAGCAGCCGAATTGAAGGTGCAGCAGGCAGCGATGCCTGATTTAGTGAGACTGCACTTGGCGAATGGGATGACCGAGGATGACCTACCCGATGACCTAAAAGCGAAACTTCAAGCGGTGAGGGAAGCAGCCAACCCAAAGCAGAGTGCCGCATCAATAGCTCAACAACTGTTGGAGCGGCATCGTCAGAATCAAGGCAAGAAGTCAGAGAGGAAGTAACCAAAGTCTGTGAAATACTCCGTAGCGGTCATTGCTGCATCGTCACCGGGGAGCTGGGAACCGGATTGGAAGATGTAGCGGCGGGCGTTGCTCTGGAGTTGAGTGGAGAGTTTTCTTGTGCTGCGGCTACCTACAAAGGAAGCGGCAAAAAGTTCTTGCAGCAATTAGCGGAACAGTTGGATGTGCCAATCGAAGTGGAGGACGATAAAGGCAAAGTTAAACAATTGACCTTAGACCAACTCAAAGAAGAAATCGGGCTCAATCTTCCTACCGATGCGCTGCTAATTCTGCCCGAAGCAAAGCGGTTGACCACGGGGATTAGGTTCTGGCTCGAAGATTTAATCGAAGCTGGTTGTCGAGTCTGTTGTTTTGCGATCGCTAATCCGGGTCGGGATATCTTCATTGAGATGATCGAAGTCGAATTAGAATTGCCCAGCGATCGGGCAATCCGGGAAGCAATGGCAGATGAAGCAGCAAAGTTAGGTTACGACTTAACGCCGGCCCGACTTTCCCAACTGCAACCGTTAGCTGGGAGGAATCCGATGTTAGCCAGGAAAGTTGTGAGGCAAGAGAAACTGGGTATTAATCCAACAATGGAACATCGGCAGTATTTAGTGATGATGCCCATCTTGATTGCTGCACTGTTTAGCTTTGCCATCTTGCGCTATGTGGGCATGGGAACGGGCAACAAGAATTGGCAAATCTTCGGAGGCGTTGCTCTAACTGTGGCGATGGCAGCCAAACAATTGGGGCGGGTTGAAGGAGCGAAGAAAAAACTCGGACAGTAATGGTTTTGTTACTCCCGCAATAGAAAGGAGGTGACTAATAATGATGGCCTTAACCCACAGCATCATCGCAGCAGCGGGAACGAGCTTGATTCTGACCACTGCCAATCCTCTGCACTTAGCATTAGCGATCGCCGGCAGTCAACTTCCAGATTTGGATACATCTACCAGTACCATCGGGCAAATCTTGTTTCCGATTAGCAACTGGATCGAGAATCGGTATCCACACCGCAGCGTGACTCATTCGCTAATCGCCACAATAGCCATCGCGGTTCTCTGTGCACCCCTCTATTTCTACTTCGATTGGAAAACATGGCTTTGTTTGCCCCTGGGACACTTGCTCAGTTGCTTCTCCGATGTGTTCACCAAACAAGGCGTGCAGTTTTTCTGGCCTCATCCCGCTTGGTGTATATCGGTTAGCAATCCCAACAAACGACTCCAAACAGGAGGAACTGGTGAATATTGGGTGTTGGCAATAGCCATGATTGCTTTGGTTGCAGCGATTAATTTAAGTAGCACTGGTGGCCCGACAGCACTTGTGGGTACTTCACTAGGACTGAGAACTAATGCAACGGAAACTTACCAAAAGAACGCAGCAACAAACCACGTTTACGCTCAAGTAACTGGGACTTTTAGCAGCGATTCGAGTTCGGCAGATGGTAAATATTTCAAGATAGCTGGAGAAGGCAATGAGTTTGTATTGATGAATAAGATGGGAGTGTTCAAAACCGGTACGAACATTATCGCTTCCCGACTCACCTCCGAAGTTGGCAAACCCGCATCGGCATCGGTTCAGACTTTGAATTTTGACGAAGAAGAGTTCGCAGTCGCACCCATACCAAACGCACTGGTATTCCTGACCGGTGCGCTAACAGTTGACGAACCGCAATTGATTAAAATACCCATCAATCCCAAACAATTAGAGATAGCAAAATTAACCAGCACTCAACTAAACTTGAGTTACTGTCCGCTCGAAACAGCCATCAAACTACTGAGCGGACAATACATCACAGGTTCCTTAGAAGCTAAAATATTTAGCCCAAAACCAGAATTATGAGGTGACAAATGAAGGAATATTTAGCAACTCTAGGAGCAGGAATTATTGGATTCTTGCCCTTTATCAACAATCTTAATCCACAGCCGAGCGTACCTACACCCGTACCAAATTTACAAAAGCAGCCGATAATTCAGCTACAAAAATCAGCAACTAAACCAACTAAAAGACACCGGATTCAAGTGCAAGTAGTTTCCCTCAACGATTTAAAGATTGCTGAAGGATCGGAGATTGTTGTCAATCAAATCATTAGCGATCGCACCGAGGAAAGGCAATCGCTGGAAGCAGAACGGAATCAAATAGACAACAGTATCAAACAATTATCGATACCTGCTAGCAAATTAGCCGAGATTCCAGAACCTAACTTTGCGATTGAAGAAGCAGCCATCCAGCAAATCAAGGATGAAATCAAACTAATGGAATCAGCCCCAGCATTACTTCCATCCGAAACATCGTTCAGATTTAAGGATGAGAATCTCAGGAAGTTATTGGAAGCTAAAAAACTGGAACAAAACGCAAAAGATATCGCTAATGAAGCGAATAACCGCACTAAAGTCGCTCAATCTAAAGCTAGATTAGTAGGACAGCTCAACAGCGCTATTGCAGCACTCCACAAAGCTAAGAGCAACTATCAATACCAGCAATATGAACATTCTTTAAACCTGGTAAGGCAACAATCAGAATTTCAGAGGCAGCAATATCAAGTAGCATCATTGGTGGGCAAGAAGCAAGAAATTGAAGGAAAGCTGCGAGAAATTACTCAAATTAAATCCCCGGTAGCTGGCAAAGTACGCCGCATCAAGAATCTTGGTCAAAAGGATAGAACTATAAATTTGGAGGTAGTGATTGATGTCCATTAAATCCTATAAAAGCTGCTTAATTACTCAAACAGAACTAGGGTTTTTAATTGAGTTTTCTTCAGGTAACAAGGTACTGATTAAGGATGCCAAGTCTTTTCTAGATTGCTTTGGCTGGATTGACCGACAAATAGCGCATTTAGCAATTCAAAAAGCGTTGGGTGGTAAGTAAATGCAGAAGTTCCTCAATACATTACCCTTAATAGCTGTTGCCGGTTTGATTTGGTTCCAGTTTCAACAGCCTAACAACGACAAACCAAAACTAGCCAAGCGTCCTAGCGAAACCACCTCCCAACGCTGCGAAGTGGTTGATGGCTCGGTGTACGATGGCGATACCTTTCGAGTTAAATGTGATGGCAAAGAACAAAAGATTCGACTGTGCGGAATAGATGCGCCGGAAGCGAAACAACCACTGGGCATCGAATCACGAGATTATTTGCGATCGCTGGTTGCCAAAGCCTCCAACAAAGTCATCGTTATCGAAATGGATCGCGATAAGTACAACCGCACTGTGGCTGAAGTTCTCTTTGATACACCAGAAGGTGAACAATCAGTGCAGGAGGAAATGCTCAAAGCGGGTATGGTTTACCACTACAAGCAATTTAGCGGTAACTGCCACAATTCTGATGTATTCGATACCGCAGAGGAGATCGGGCGATCGCAACAGCGGGGAGTGTGGAAGCTTCCTGGTGGCGGTCAGCGTCCTTGGGATTATCGAAAGCAGAACAAGAGCTGATGTACGCCAATGTTGGGTATACACCAAGGTTATCGGGAGCGATCGAACAGGGCAGGAAGTGTGGCGGCTTTCCAATGGTGATAAACGGCTGTGAAATTATCCTCAACCAAAGCGTTAATTGGGGTTGCGGAATTGTTGTTTTGCCCAATCCAACAATTCGTCGTAGCTGGAATAAGCGCACAGTATTCGTGATGTATCGCCTTTTTTCCTTACTGCAATCACTTTTCCTCTTCTATCTTCATAACCAGGCTTACCGGTCATTTCTTCTAACTCTAGCTCGAAGAATGCCAGCGCTTGAATGAATTGGGAAATCTTATTATCTTCCATTAGTTAATAGCTCTTTAATTGAATTGGTTCACCATTACACTGGATACATTTTAACTTCTCCGTCGTATCCTTTCACACATTAAAAAAACAAAATCTGTTGAGCTTGTGAAATAGGAAAATCGCTGGCTTTGATGCTCCTTGAAGGGATGTTAAAAGCTACGAGCCGGAGCCTAAAACTAAGCAGGGAGTGTGGCAGTTGCCGGGAGCCAGCGTCAAGCAGGATTATTGTAAACAGAAGAAGTTATGTACGTTAAATTTCCCCATCTAGCCCCTAAAATTCCCAGAACTCCGTCTGGTTAGAGGCATATTTTGAGCCAGGGCTTAAAAGTGCTACGGCTAGGCGGGGATAAGTAAATTTTTCTACCCAATCCAAAACCTTGTTCTAGGCGGGATATCGGGGTAAGACGTTGTAAGACGTTGTAAGACAGTGTAGACAGTACCAGGATCTAGCGATCACTAATCGTGGGTCGGGGGAAAGCTACGGCGGTTGACCGCCCCCCTGGTCGCATCACGCTTTTGAGCGAGGCTAATTAGGCGCTTTTCTTTACAAGGCATCTCTTTTGACAGGTATCTTACGTTTAGCCCTAAAAATGCTAAGCTGTATAATCAACTGTATAATATGATAATATATTAAAATTTCAAAAAACTAATACAAAATGACCAGAAGAGCGAATAAAAAACAAAAGCTCGCAAAGAGGCTGACTCGCTGGCTTACATATAATACAATTTTTGCTTTACTTCCACTAGGTGTATCAATTCTGCTTCATACTTTAGCTGGAAAATTATCTCTGCAAACTTTTAGCGATTCACCTGAAGTTCTATTTTTTGCATTAACAATAAGTGCAACTGCAATGGGAGATATAAGCGAAACTATTACTCCTATTGGTGGATGGGATTTAACGTTTACGATTTTAAGTTCTGCGTTATTATTAGGAGCTATTACTTCTGCAATTCTTTATGGAGGCTTAATTTATGACACTACTATTATTATTAATAGTCCGAGTGGTTTTCGAGAAAAGTTGTTAAATGTTTCTATAGGTCTAGCATTGGTTATGTTTATTTTAGGTACCGTGGTGGAGGTTCTGATTGGCAAAATAGAGGGGAAATGATGATGACAAACATTTTTAGTTTAGTTATATTTGGGATAGCGACAATAGCAATAGTGTATGGCTTAGTTGCAATTTTTGTTGCAGTTTGGTCTATCATAAAACAGAGAGACGCTTTGTATAGAGAGAAATACGAAGAGTTTTTAGAGCAGAAAAAACGAGTAGAAAATAGGCTTAGGAGGCCAGAATAAAATGAGCAGCGAGAAACAACTCATAATCCGGGATTTCATTTATGTTGATGTAGATAGGCTCTACTCGCTTTATTCTCAAGTCTTTGAAGGAGTTGCAGAAAAAATCGTCCAGTCTTATATGGATAGTTCCGCGAAGTTAGATCAGCAAAAAGGATCTATAGCAAGTGGAAGCGCTACTGAAGCACAAGTCGCTGAACTGTCTAGCACGACAGAAAGTAAAATTCTTTACGATCATATGTATAACAGCCTTGAATTTAAGTTAAAAAAATCTATTTTAGAAGTATCAGAAATTCCGCCGGATGACTATATAAAAACTTTATCAAAAGCTTTTATGATTAAAGTCCGTGGAACAGCAGAAATTGAAGATTACAGCAGAGCTAATGTTTTCATGGAGAAAGTCAATAGTTTGGGGGAAGCAGTAGCTTATTCTATAACTCAATCAGAAGAAGTCAAGAATAAAATTAATGAGCTTGAAGAGCAAGCTAAGGTAGCAACAGCACCCGAAAGAAGCCAATTGAGAGACCAAATAAAAAAAATCAGCGATCCAAAGTTATTATCAAAACAGATGGGTCTGCATCAGGACGAAAAGTTATTAGGCCATCTTAAACAGTTTGTCGAAATCTTTCATCCTGAAGGGTTTGAGATTACGATTAAACCAGACCAGCGTTGTGAGAATATTGTATTTCGCGGTATTGTGGATAAAAAGTGGTTGCGAATAAAGCCAGAGCTTCTTAGAGCTTTATACAGCGGTCTTGTTAATATGCAGTGGACAATGGTAGGGCAGATAACTTTTTTACCTTTTAAAGGTTTTAAATTAGAGGAACCAGAAATGAATTTGAATACTCCGAATACATTGGAAAAGAATTCACCTTCCCTTAGAGATCCTTTTAGAAGTATATTCCAAGGAATGAGAAGTTTTGATTCTATGTTTTTAGAAAGTCAGCAAAGAGTAGAAATACTTATCTGTCCTCTTGCTATCTATCGAGAAGTTTCTCTCCCAACGGAGTAATTCAAATAAAAACACGGAATCCTGTGTTTTACATTTGATGTTCCTGGCCCATCTGAACCAGTTCCTGAACCTACTAGACATAAAAATAGCGAGTGTCATTGGCCGCAAAGTAGCACTTTAAACTCTTGTTAGGCAATAATTTCAACCATTTTTTTAAGTTAGACCCCGAAGATAGCGAACCCTGTAGCAGCGATCGCCAGTCTTTCCATGCTTTCCTACGCGGGGAAGAGTAATTTTCCCACTCACTCCAAAACCTTGTTATGGGCGGGGATACTTGAGAACTACCCTAGAACAGTCTCATAAACGGTGAGAACCGCCCACCAAAGCACTTGCACAAACAGTCCTGACTGTTTGTCAGCCGTTCCCATAAGCGGATGTCTAATGTTGGGCGGGGATAGAAATATTTTGCCCAAACCCACGACTTGCTCCTCCTCAAGCTCATCTCAGGCAAAATCAAGGGGAAAAATAACGCTAGCATTGTTAGGAGTCTAAATCCGACAACTTTATCCTATATCTAGGAGAACTTATGCTAGCAGATGATTCATTGCTATTCATTGACACTAACAAATACCTTGACTTGTACCGCATAAATGAGGGTAAGAAAATTCTTGCGCTCCTAAAAGAGCAAAAACAATATATCTTCGTGACCCAACAAATAGTTAATGAAGTCCAACGTAATAAAATCGTAGCAGTTGCAGATTTTATGAAGGATAAGTTTCAAAAAATGGGACTTCAAGGTTTCAATTTGCCTGATCACTTGTATAGCACGGCTGATCAGAGCAAAGAAATCAGCAAGCAAATGAAGGAAATTAGTACAAATATCAAGAAGGTAAATACTGAAGTTGAGGCCCTGAAACTCAGCATCATCACACAAATTAGTTGTTCAGAAGACGAAGTATCAAAAGCGCTCTCCTCAATTTTTGCGAATGCTGTTCCTCATACTGCAGAACAATTACAAAGAGCGAGAGAACGTAAAGAACTTGGCAATCCACCAGGAAAAAGCGCTGGCTCAATAGGTGACCAATTGAACTGGGAACAAGTTCTTACCCATTTCAAGGAAAAAAAACGGTTATGGATCATCTCTGGAGACAGCGACTATGGTCTACTCCATGATAATCACATCTTCCTAAACAATTTTCTCCACGACGAACTGTGTAGTATTGTATCTGAACCTCAAGTCTATTTCTTTAAAGATATTATTAGAGGCATAAATGATTTCCTTGATAAAACAGGAGTGAAAGCTGAACAACGTTTGGCTCCAGAAGAGGTGGAAGAAATCGAAAGAGAAGAAAAATCACTACCACCTCTGATTCGATCCAACAACTATTGGGACGCGCTAATGGCTATAGAGGAGGCTAACAAGCACAACAGAACGTTGAACTGGATAAAAAATTTAGAGCAAGGTAACCTGCCCAACAGAACGTTGAACTGGATAGAAAATATACGACAGCAGCTTCAAAAACAGCAGCAGGATGACCAGCGAAAAAAAGGATTGTACTAGCTGCTGGAAATTGGTAGATCCCCATCTATACCCCTATTACCCCTACAGCTTCATCAGCATACAACACTTTCCCAGCCTACGACTCGAAACGGGTACGCCTAGGTTAGGATATAGAACATTACAGCATCAGCATTATGCAATTAGCTCTCGTTAACAACGACCGTGTTGAAGCTTTTTCCGGTGGTCGAGGGTTATGTCCAACTTGCGGTTCTGAAATGCTTGCGAAATGCGGCCCAAGAATCCTGCATCATTGGGCACATTATCGACCAAAGGGCTGCGATCCGTGGTGGGAGAATGAAACTCCCTGGCACCGAGACTGGAAAAATCTTTTCCCAATAGAATGTCGCGAAGTTTCTCACGTTGCCCATGATGGCGAAATACACAGGGCAGATATCAAAACACCAACTGGAATCGTGATTGAGGTACAGCATTCATCAATGACGGACGCTGAAAGGATCTCGCGTGAAAAATTTTATGGCAACCTTATATGGGTAATTGACGGCTCTGGCTTCCACCAGAACTTTGGCATTTACCACAAATTGCCAGCGCCCAATTCCGAAATTGCCAAAGATTTGATTTGGGACAAGGTAGAACACTCCTCCAAGCGCCGTAATTATCCTCCATTCGCGGATGATGCTAATCGTGGGTACTTCTATCGGCTATCGGAGGCGCAGCAAGATAACCCAACTATAACCAAGGCTGAAGTTCGATTTGGTTGGATACATAGTATTCGTGAGATCCGGGAGCAAGTCGATCAATCCTATGAGGGTCATCACCAATACGATTGGGTGCGTCCTCGTAAAACATGGCTGGATGCTCAATGCCCAGTGTATATAGATTTTGGTTATGACTATTTGGTAAAACTTGAAATCTACGACGAATCTGGTCTTGAGTGTATTCGCTACGTCTTAAAACGCAAATTTGTTCATGATGTGATGGTAGAAACTCATGCAAGTGCAATTGCCACCCGATTCTACCCGCTGCCAAAGAACGTATCCTAACAACGGTGGTGCAGCGGACTGTTGCAATCCACTGGTGGAGTGACTGGGATTTAGCAACCACTGACTCCGAACGTTAGACCGCTATGTGGAATTTCTAGAAATTGCAGGTACGACCAAGTGCGCGGGGTCGTCTCTGCACTCTCTACCCTTTCCTACGTCAGAATAATGTTATTTCCCCGTCTCGCTCACTATCACAGCGATACTGGAGGGGAGTGATGTTAAATGTTGGTAAAGGTTTCGATTGAACAAGTAATACATTTACAACCCAAAAACTTTTTATTTTCTGCACATATCTAAAAATTCGTTTTGATATGATAAAAAATTACTTGTATAGTTTAATAAGTCTTCATCAAATGTTCTAAGGTTTTGATAACTTCTAACCTTTTTAGTAATATCATTTGAGGGATCTTTGTCTATTTCTTTTTCCGTAATTCTTCTCTGATTAAGGTCGATCTTAAATTTGTCAATTATTCTCGCACACTCTCTAATGGAAATAATTAGATGCTCGTTAACTAAATGCAAATCCTTTGGAATCAACCCCTGAAAAGATACCAGTTTAATTAACTCTTCTTTGATGTCTTCCATAGCACTTAAATCGTTAAAGCGAGGGGAACTATCTCTTGCGAGATAAGTTTTGAGATACGATTCATTATTTTTGGCTGTTTCAAAATTGAATGATAATTTGGCATAAAGCTGATAAATTGCCTCTTTTTCTTTCCCCGACAGCAATTTTTTATTATTGGATTCTGCAAGAAACTGCCCTATTATAAAGGTAGTAACAGGAATAAAAGACGATAAAGCACCAGGTAGGGGGTGTGTAAAAATAAATGGAAACAAGAATGGAGAAGTTAAAAATAAGAATGAAGGTAAGAGTATTTTCTTTTCGTCATTGATGTTAACAAAAATTTTAAATAAACCTAGATTGTAAGCCAACCAAGTCCCAGTGAAAACAATTCCTGTTAAAGCCAAAATTAATATGTTTTTGTGGTCGAAATTTATCGTTTGCATAGTGTAAATTAAACTGATGAATTGAGTAGCTTAATCTCTGCTAGAAAGTTTATCATGTCTAACACATTTGTAACAGTCACCCCTTAAAAGGTAAAAGTGTATCTCCCCGCCTAAGACCTAACCCTTGCAGCTTTATCAGGATATTGGTATATCCTGACCCAGGGTTTAAAACTGTTAAGGCTAGGCGGGAAAATCAAGATTGCGGGTATACACCAAACTCAGACAGGCATATTGGGGTTAGGTTAAGGCTGAGTTTTAGTTTGCTTCCAAACTTTAACTAGCCGTCTAAAATCCTCATTTTCATCGTTTGTTAGCAGTGCTTTGACCGCTTCTTTAACTCCCAATTCATGCACTTGGCAATAGACATCATGGGCTGCTGCGGGGTCATTGTCCGCGATTGCTTGGAGTATCCGCGCTTGAAGCTTCTGAACTAACTCAGATTCGGCGCTGGCAACTTGGTCGGCGGTTGGTGGGTTGGAAGTCGCAACAGATTGAGGGATGGATTCATCCGATGAATGCGGGGTTTGTCGGGGTTCGCACGGGGTTGGTACGGGGTTGGGAGGTTGGCTTAAATTCCCGTCCGGTAAAGGTTCTGGTATTTCAACGGGGTTGGCGGGGTGCGAACCTACTTTTTCGATTATTTCTACCTGATGACTTGTGATGTGGGTTTCCTCAGTCAACGGAGAGGAAGAAGATTCTAAGTTTTCTGAAATGTTTTGAGATTCCAAACCCCATAAATGGCTGTAATTCCCGTCTGGTAAAGATTCTGAATCCCGTATTGACCCCGTATCTACCCCGTTTAGCTCCGTTTTGCACCCCGTATCAGTGGGGAAATTCTGGGGGATAAGCGCCGAAAGTGAATCAGAATGAGTGGGTGATGTTTCCCCTTCGGTGCGGAACCTCAATCCTTCAAACCAACTGCGGCCACCGGAGCGCTTCCACTTGACGGAGCTAATTTCCAGATAATCGTTGCAGAGTTCCGAGAGCATCTTGGGATATTTGATATGAGAAACCGCCTTGAGATTGGAGTCGCACCAATTTTTGTAGTGTTCGTAGAGTTTACCCGTCGGTATCGAAGCAGTCGGATCTACAATCAAACAATCATCGAAGTGAGCTGCGACGCTGTTGGTTTGCAGCTTCATGTCCCATTCTTGGAGTTTGAATTCGGCAATCTGATTCTTGCCCACTCCTTGAATGCGTTCGCTGACGGTGCTGTCAGAAAGGTTGAGAGCTACGGCAATAAGCTGAGAGATTTCTGCATCCATCCCCGCTTCAACTCTCGAATTTCGTAACACCGTCGGTAATGGATTGTCGAAGTGAACCAGGCATAGACGGCGGTCTAGACCCGTAGTATCGCCTACGAAAATCGGGTTGTTGCTCCCCACAATCAACATCCCGTAAAAGAAAGCATCTGAAGCTGGTTTGTACACTTCCCGATAACTGACGGCATCGCCACCGGTCATGGATAATATTGCATCCACACCCGAAGCAGCGCGTTCGTCGGGACAGGCTACCAATTGCTTGTCGATGATGCTAGCCATTGTGGAGCCGTCGTCCATGCTCCTCAACTTGCATCCCTTCCAATTCTCCCGGCCTACTATTTTCTGAAGTAGTCGAATAAACGTACCTTTGCCGCTCCCAGGCTTGCCGATCAAGTGGACGAACATCTGCAAGTCGAAGAAGCGGAATTTGAGCAATCCATTGACGATCGCCAATAGTTTCAGCATTTTCTGGCGATCGCCCTGCATTGCCGTATTCATCCATTGGTAAATGTTCGGGCAGTTGTTGTGTAGGGTGTCAATTGCATCGGAGTCAGTTCCCGTCAAAGGTTTGTATTGGTAGGGCAAGAATGAAGTAAAACCCATACCTGGAGAATGTTTGAGGATTTCCCCGGTGTTGCTATCCCATACCGAATCATCGAAAGCGATGTAGCGTTTTCGATCCCAGATATCCCAATGCTTCACCCGTAGGTCATCAGTCAACAAGCTCAGCACGTCGGTGATGTAACTCGAACCTTTGTACTGAATATTTCTAGCATCGATGGTGGTTTTGACCAGCGTTCTAAAATTCCCGTCGTCGGTGCGTTCCCAATGCTTACCAGTCCAAATCCGCCAAGTTTTTGTTTCGTTGTCGAATTTCCACATCGACCCGTAATCTTCAGCTAACTGACGGGCTAACTGTCGCGGTGTCGGTGGTTTTGATGCTGTTTTGTTATCTCCGCTGCTGTCGGTGTTGCTGCTCTCCCATTCTTGAAAGCTCACCGATTTGACGAGCATCCGCCTGAACTCTTCTATGCCTTTTTTCTGGATAAAATCATCCATCCCTTTTGTTTCTCCCTCCGTGCCAGGTTCCCAGCGTCCCGTAATACTGTAGACCGGGACGTTGAATTTCAGAAGTTGATGGCCGAGTTTCCGCTGTTCCCAGGTGATGTTTGGATTGGTGGCGGCATCCGCATCAAAAGCAATAATAAATCCAAAACCAGCACGAGCGTAGAATTCCAGAGTCGGAACGAGATAGCGCTTGTTCTGCAAATCGCTAGCTTTCGCTGTCAGCCCCATGCTAATACCCATCAACCCAATTGTCGGTAAATCGTGGCTGCATCCCGCGATCGCCTTAAAAGCTCCCTCGGTAATCAGGATGTAGGGACGATCGTTGATGCGGTAGCAAGATTCTCTGAGTTTTTCTGCGTCCCAGTAATCCTTATCTGTCGGATGCTGGGGCAAGAATGCGTCGTATTCTCCCACAGGCGATCGGTATTTGGGCGCTTTCTTACAGCCTTCTGATTTCCAAGGCTTGTCCGGTCTGAATTGGAATTGCGTGGTTTTTCCCACAAACAGGATGCCCCCAGACTTCGCCGCGTAACCCAAATATACTGATGCTTCCGAGGCTTCTACGGTTCGGCAGTTGGTTCGCGCCCAGTCGTTGAGCAAGCCCCTGGCTGCGATGTGCTGCTCGTGTTTGGGGGAAAGATAAGCGGTAGATTCAATTTGCTGTACAACATTCATAAAATGCCTCTTTTCGCTACTCATAGCGGTGCTAACTGGTTTTTTTACAAAAACCCGCTAAATGTAGAAGAGACGACTCTGCTGTAACTACCGTGATATTTACAAAGGTGTAAATTTTGCGGTAATGGCAGATTTAGACTATGATTGGCTTAAGAATTTTATTTTTTGTTTGTCCGTCTCTTCTAACAGATAGCGGACTCTTTTTTTTTGGTCTGGTCTGGTCGCTGCGGGCTTTTCGGTTGTTTGAAAAGCCCTAATTCCATGATTTTATAGACACCTCCCAAATTTTAAACTGCAACGGTTGCTTGGATTGCTGGCTGGCAAGGAATTTGGGAATCGAAAAATTCCAATTTTGGCGATCGCAATTAACCCGGTTCCTCCTCAGTTCCCGGAATTCTCCAAGGATCGATGCCGTTTTCCCGCAGCAAGCGTTCGTAGTGGTCGCGTTCCCACCGGATTTCGTCTTCAGCAGAATAAGCATTGCCCAACATCCGCAGGTCGCGCTCAAGTTGTTGGACTCGCTGGCCAAGTAGTTCGTTTCGCTCCTGTTCGGTGCGGGTAACGCCGAAGGCAGTGTCAAAACGTCGCTCTAAAGTTTCAGTACCCAAAGCCACCACTAAGTCGAAAGCAGGTTTAACTCCTCTGTAACAGCGGTAAATCCAGTAAGCATAAACAACACTCAAGGGCCATCCCCGAATGCGAGTTTGTCCTCTGACTTGTCCCGTGGGGTCAACTTCAAAAGTTTCTGGCGTGAAAACCTCACCCAGTATGGCTTTACCCTCCTTAGAGCCTAAAAAGTTTCTGGCGTAAACTGGGTCATCCCCAATACACTTAGCCGCCTGTGTTTGGCTCATCCGGTAACTGCCGTCTGGCAGCATGAACCCATCGACTGTGAGGGAGCCTATTTGCACAAGGGCCCGGACGGCTCTAAATGATTCTGATTCGGTCACTGAGTTTTACTCTCCTTTGCTAGACAGTTATCTATTTCATTAGTCTTCCATCCCACTTACCAACGGTTGTGCAACCTGTTAAACATCCGGGCTGCAAGGCTTATAGCCTAGGTCGTGCCGAGAGTGCAACCTGTTAAACCAACCGTTTTCGCCACGACAAGTTTGAAATGCCTCCAGTCTCTCCTAGTAAACGTTTGAGGGTCTTTGAATTCAAAAAGTTTGAAACGCCGGGTCGTACCTAAAACCTTTTTCAGCTAAAGCTTTTAGCTTATTTGTTGGTTTTGACGGTAGCGCCAAAGTTTCTCTATTGCTAGACAACAACTAGACATCAACTAGCTTCCTTGCTTGCTTTGCCCTGCTTGCTTTTGGTAGTTGAAGAGAGGGAAACAACGACCGGCAATTCCTCAGCCGCTAGCGTTGAACGTGTTGCCCTCTGCTGTTTTTGGGATGGAAGCCTCCTGTTCTTGCCGATCTTTCAACTCAAAATACTCATGTATCAAGTCTTCTAGACCTTGGCTGTTGTCCACACCACGTTCAAGGCAAAACATTTTAAACCGTTTATATAGGCTTCTTGGTATGTGACCCCGAAGGGCGGCGTAACCTGGGTCTTCTTTTTTTGCTGGCACAGTAGCTAAAACTAAACTTCGCAACTTCTCTCTCCATTGTTTCATAAGGTTCCGACGCGGTTTGGGTTGCAACTTATTTCTAATGAGAAGTTATTACTTCACAACTTATTTTTAACGCGAAGTTGTTACTTCGTAACTTATAGATTATACTAACACTCATAGACGCAGAGGCAGCCAAGAGCGTAAAACGGTCATCCGTACAATCCCGCAAGGGAATGCTAGCGCACTGACTCAAATGCGTCTTAAACCCAGCGCCCGCAACACTTTTACAGGTTAGCGGTAGCGGGCATACAAAAACCCAAACCAAACCCCGCCCTCTCTGACTCGCAATCTTCTGGGGCGGGGTATGGCACTCACTTTACGGAGATTTCCTCTATGTTCGCAGATTACGGGCAGCCATCGCAAGCCGCCCAGCCAAGCTTTGTAGAAATACCCAATCCCCGCGTCACCACCACCAGGGGACGCATCGAAGTGACCAACATTCGTTTGGAAACAGTCACAGGTCGTTTGCTAGATGACCAGGACAACCTGATAAAAGAAGACGGACAACCGATTTACGTGTGCGTCAGCAAGTCAGATATTCTGTGTGCCACCGAACGAGCCAACGTGATGAATTGGTGGCAACTGGGAGAACAAGCGGTGGTTCCCTACATGACACCCAGGAAATATTCTAGCGAAACCTTAATCAACCGATTTGATGGACTCAACTCGGATGAATTGTACGCTTTACGAACCTTCGTCTGTTTGGAGAGCGACCCGTTCCAAGCATATTCTGGCACTGTCAACAATGACTTATCCCACTTGCAGCTTTGGTTTCCCACAGTGCGAGTTCTTAGTCGCGCCGAACAAAACGAACTAGCAAGCGCGCTGTGCTGGCGGATAGCTAGCGAATCCAACGCACCAACAGCACCCACACCGGGTGATGGGAGGAACGATTAATTCTTGAGTTGATAGAAGATGTCGTCTCAAATTTCTCTTTGATTCCGGTGAATGGGTTGAGTTTTTTTATAGGGCAATGATGCAACCTACAACTAATCACGCCAAGAAAGAATATCTGGAACATCCCCCACGCGACTAATCCCCTAGAACGAGTAAGAGGCTTTTTTAGGATTGCAAACTTTGGCATTGGGTTGCCAACGACACCGAGTTTCACGCCGCAATTGGTTTATTCGCAACCGAGTTTTACGCCCCAATTGATGTGTTCCCCAAATCTGAATTTTGTGCCTAATCCAGACGATACTTTACCCTCGTTCATCAGGGGTGTGGACAATTCGCCAGCTCAATCTGATGGCTGCGAACGGGTAAGGGTGATGGTTTTTGGATCGAGTTACGGGGTGACATACGCGATTCGCTGGCTTTACAGACTACAGTTCGCTCATATCAGCGAGTGGAGTTTCCTTATGCCTGCTCCCAGTGAGGGTGAATTCATGAGCATTGTTACCAAGCGAATCCCATTGAATCCAACTAACTAATTGGCATGAAACTTGGTAGGAATTTAGTAACAATTTTGTAGCAAGGCTGGCGATAGTTTTATCTGTATCAAAAGCGATCGCCAGTTTCTTCTATCAGATACCAGTGAGGGATGACTATGACCAACAGCAACGGGCTAAACGGTGACACGTCTAATGGTGACACGCCCCAACCAGATCCAATACAAAAGTTAACGGTGCGATTCGTTTAACCTAAAATAGGCTGAAAAGCTTATGGGATAGTTAGCCCAGTTGTTGAGACTGGTGACAACTGATTACATTTGTAGGTGAGGCGCTGTGCGTCAAGTCCTATCCCTCAAGTGCAGAGGTGAAAGCATAGCCCCTAGATTATTGGGTAGCAACCACTAGGCTAAAGCGGGGTTAAAAGGCAGAACTACTGAGAGCCAAACTTGGTAACTGTCAAGCAAGAGTCCATGCGTAGCAAAAGCAAAGATGTGATGGAACCATCGTCATTTGTAATGGTGTAATGGCTGAATCAGAATAAAACCGTTGAAAAACACGGTAAAGATTGATTAACACCAAGCCAAAAGGCAAGGATATGGCATAAGCGATTCGTTAATCGACTTATAAGCACCGCCCGTAAACCCGGTGGATAGCATCACGCTAAAGACTCAAACAAATGTGTAATCGGAACGAAGTAAATCTCTTAAATCTCTGGATACTAGAAATAGGTCGATATCCAGTAAGTAGCTAACGAATGGTTTAAGGGAGAGGGATTGTATCAAAAGCGAATGCCTCACTGTAATGGTGTGGATATGCTGACAGGTACACGGTAATTCCAATGGAGTAGAACAAGTAGCAATGAATATATCTAAAACGCTGAACAATCAGACGGTGGAGTGGAAAGACATCAACTGGCGAAAACTAGAACGGGTGACTTTTAAGTTGCAAAAGCGCATATTCCAAGCGAGTGAACGTGGTGATGTTAAAGCAGTTCGCAAACTACAAAAGACCCTGATTAGGTCTTGGTCTGCCAAGTGTATTGCGGTTCGTAGAGTAACTCAAGACAACAAAGGAAAGAATACGGCAGGAGTGGACGGTGTTAAATCGTTATCTCCAAAGCAACGTATTATCTTGGTCAATCAGTTGAAGCTTGCAGGAAAATCAAAACCCACTCGCAGGGTGATGATTCCCAAACCTGGAAGTAATGAAAAACGACCATTAGGAATACCCACCATAAACGACCGCGCACTACAAGCGCTATGTAAGATAGCGTTAGAACCTGAATGGGAGGCAAAATTTGAGCCTAACAGTTATGGTTTTAGACCAGGACGTTCCTGTCACGATGCGATTGGAGCCATATTTATCAGTACCAATTCAAAAGCTAAATACGTGCTAGATGCTGATATTGCAAAGTGCTTCGACCGCATAGACCACAAAGCATTACTCTCGAAAATACACACATACCCCACGTTAAGCCGTCAATTAAAATGCTGGCTTAAAGCCGGGTACTGTGCGAGAAATGAGTTATTTCCTACTAATGAGGGTACACCACAGGGAGGGGTGATTTCACCTTTACTTGCGAACATTGCTTTACACGGTATGGAAGAAAGAGTCAAACAGCACGCGGAAACACTAAAAGGAAACAAACGGGATAACCGGAACGCCCTTAGCCTAATCCGTTATGCTGACGACTTCGTGATTATCCATGAGGATTTGAACGTAGTCAAGAAATCTCAGGAGATAATCGCAGAATGGTTAAATGACATGGGATTGGAATTAAAACCAAGTAAAACAAAACTAACCCACACACTTAATGAAATAGAAGGAAATGTCGGGTTTGAGTTCTTAGGATTCCATGTGCAACAATACAAAGTAGGAAACTACCGTAGTGCTAATACATCAAATGGAAAACCACTTGGTTTTAAAACATTAATCACACCCTCAAAAGTCAAAATCAAGACCCATCTAGACAAGATTGCTGAGGTAGTAGACTCGCATAAAACCGCCCCACAAGCTGCTTTAATCAGTAGGCTGAATCCAATCATTAGGGGATGGTCAAACTATTACTCGACAGTTGTTAGTAAAAAAACCTTTAACAAGGTTGACCAACTAACCTACGATAAGTTAAGAGCTTGGGCAAGAAAGAGAGGGAAAGGGGACATCAATGTGGCTAAATACTGGCGAACAGTAGGAAACCGAAATTGGTGTTTCAGTACCGAGGATGGATTAGAACTAATCACCCATGCAAGTACGCCAATCGTAAGGCATACAAAAGTCAAGGGTGAGGCTAGTCCTTTTAATGGAGACTGGATTTACTGGAGTAAGCGTCGAGGTGAATACCCGGAAACTCCTAACAGAGTTGCATCTTTAATCAAACGACAAAAGGGTATTTGCTCTCACTGTGGTTTGTACTTTACCAGTACAGACATTGTAGAAGTTGACCATAAATTACCGCTTTCATTAGGTGGTAAAAATCATCAGGATAATCTACAACTTCTACACAGACATTGCCACGACACAAAGACATCAACAGACGGCTCACTGCATTTGAAATTCAGTATCAAGCCCGACAGTTAGTCTTGAATCGTACCTATAACAAAGGTGGAATTATCAAGGAGCGGAATGATGCGAAAGTATCACGTTCCGTTCTGAAGGAGAGGTAGGAGTGGTAACGCTCCTATCGACTCTAACGAATATGTTGAATCTGTGGAAATTTCTCTGGAAATCCAGGAAGATAAAACAGATGCCATTGAAGATCAGGTGGCAAGTCTTACCGAGCAGATAACCGAGTTAAAACAACAAGTGAAAGACATATATGGAGATGAAGAGGACTGGGAACGAATGTCAAAGACTTGACGGACTTATCGCACGCCGTCAGGAGAAAAACCGATTGCAACGGTCTAAGCTGGAGCGGACTAAACGCTTGCGAGATGAAGCTGCTTTGAATAGACCTTTTAGAAAGTTCCCCCTGCTAGACTTTGTTGATGATTTGGTACACCGTCCGCCGAACCAAGAACAGATGCGCCAGCTCAAGGAACTGCTAAAAGAAGAGCAGAAAGCGATCGCTCAACTGATTGCCCTGATTGACCAGCACCTAGAGTAGCTGTCTGCCATTCACGAAAAAGCCCAGCGACACTCCCTGCTGGGCTAGTTTTGTTTTTTGTGGCAAGATAACAACCTCAGCGCCTCTGAGGTGTGTTTCACTAACCAAGCTTAAATAGAACATTCCCAGGCTCGCGAACTCATCGTAATTGCTAGCAATGAGATACATATAGAACCAGTATTGATGTCATTAACAGAAACAATATTAAGGTCTGGAGATGTTTGCATATTTTGTTCGGCAGATTATGCTGATTATCGCGAACAACTTCTTAGTTTGGGGGAATGTCAACTCTGTTAGGTATTCAGTTAATGCCCAGAATTCGTAATTGGCAGGATTTAATTTTTTATCGTCCGAGTAAGGACGCAATTTATCAACATATTGATTCGCTTTTTAAGGATTCTATTGATTGGTCGCGAATTGCGAATCACTGGAATGACCTTTTACGGGTTGTTCTGTCAATTCAAACAGGGAAAATTTCTTCGTCAGTTTTGTTGCGTAAGTTGGGTAATTATAGTCGAAAGAACCGTTTCTATCAAGCTTTTCAGGAATTGGGACGGGTGGTGAGAACTGTGTTTTTGTTGCGGTATATAGCCTTTCTCAGAAAGATGAGGTACTATCCGGCATAGGGCATAGGGCATAGGGCATAGGGCATAGGGCATAGGGCATACCTCACTTTTTTGAGAACCGCTATATCTCGGATCTACAGTTGCGGCAACAGATTACGGCGGTTACGAATAAGGTGGAAGCTTATCACGGTTTTTCTAAGTGGTTTTTCTTTGGGGGTGAGGGGGTAATTGCTAATAATGACCCGGAGGAACAGGAGAAGATTATTAAATATAACGATTTGATTGCGAATGCGGTGGTGTTTCATAATGCGGTTGATTTGACATCGGTGTTGCGCCAGCTTAAGCGTGAGGGTTATTTGGTGGTGCGAAATGATGTGGCGGCTTTAAGTCCTTATTTGACGAGTCATATCAAGCGGTTTGGGGATTATCTGATTGATTTGGATGCTGTGCCGCAGGCGTTGGACGAGGAGATGGTGTTGACCTTTCGATCCAGTAACTCAGCCTCGGTTAGGGATTTCGTTACAAAACTTTGCGTCGTGTCCTATTTTGCCCGTAGTGCGACTATACCCGTTATCATCAATTGAAATGTACTCTATCGCAGTTAAAAAGTCAGAAATATGAGCCACAAATCAGACGAATCTTTAGACTTCAGCGATTTGACGCTAGTTCGGCCAACAATTAGCGATGACTTGTTGTTATCGCTCGAACCACCAGCAATTAGTAACGACTTGATGCCAAAACAATCGGCAATCAGCGACAATTTATCGATCGAACTCGAACAACCGGCAATGGGCGATAACTTGACTCAAGAGTTCATCCACCTCTTGATACCTCCTGAAAAGAACAGCAACTCTGAAACTTAGATCTAACAATTATGCCTGAAAAACGACACTGGTTGATTGGTTGATGGATGTCATTCCCTCAGATAAAAAGTTCGTTTGCACCATCAAAAGAAAGCCTCATCAGTGGCAGTTCATCGAGGTGATCGGAGTTCCAGAAAATTACGAAGCAATTCGGCATTCAATGCTATCCATTCGGGCCCAAAGAATCCGGCGTACTGAACTGATGGCGAAAGGCATCGACTTTCCGAGCTGGAGCATCGCCTTTGATGAATGGAAGGCTCAAAGTCGAAATATTAAAGCCATTATCGATCGCAAAACTAAAGAAATAATCTCACCCTCAGCTAGGGATTTGCAGGGAGAGAATCTGACGCTGGGTCGGGAACTAAAAATGCGAATATTTGCCCTAGCTCAGGGGCGACAAATAATTACCTGGGGATTGCAAGGCGAGAGCGATTTGCTGGAATGTTTCTATTCTATTTTCTTGAGCAAGTTTGCTGTAGAAGAATGCGAATCCTACCGCAACAAATTCCCCAAAGATTCGGAGCAATATGCCAAGTACCAACAAGTCAGGAATTACTTGGAATCGCTGGGGAATCGGGCTGCGTGGATTAGCTGCGAATTGGGCGAATTCCCCGCTGCCCGGCCAGACTTGAGTGAATGGAAACGAGAGCTTCCCAAGTCGCCACTGCAAACAGAAACTTCCGTAAATAGTGAAACAATTTAAACAACTGAGTTAGCTGCAAACCAAGAAATTGAAGACTCTCAAGAACTGTGGGAATTAGCCAAGAAGCGGCTCCTAGAATCCTGGAAGGTGGATGAAGTTACTGCACATGAGGATACTGCTACTTTATCAGAAAGTGAAGCTGATAAAGTAACAGATGAAGCTAGTGAAGTATTACAGGATAAGGATTCCAGCGTTACTTCGCTACTTCCTGAATCTGAGCGATCGAAGGCGTTGGCGAGGGTGATGGCGCTTCTAAGCAATCGGGGAAGCAGTGAAGTCGATACAGTTAGTGAAGCGATTGCCCTGATTCCCACTCAGCCAGATAAGGCACTTTGGTTGGGTCTAAAACTCCTGAGATTGGGAGTTACTGCAAGCAGTCGAGATGTGTTTGGCTGCGGTACGGGAGGTAAAGCATTTGGGAAGGCTAAACATTGGTACAATTTGCTCGAATCAACCTTTGGAAAAATTGTGGAGTAACTGGACGTGAAATTACCTAAATTACCTTGGCAGCGATCGGATAAAGACGAGCTTTTAGAAATTTACCGCAAAGCATTATCAGCCTACGCAGACCCATCGAATTGGAGCGATGTTAGTTGTTACGGACACTTGAAACCGAGACGATGGAAAGGTGGAGGAGATGGCCCCGACTTGGCACGAGAAACTTTGCAACTAACTGAGAATAATACAGCTCAAAAATTAATTAAGGAAGATTGATTTAATGGGATAATTAAGAGGTTGTTTAGTCTTGCAGCAAACGACTCATCCCCCAATCTGGGGGTTTTCTCTTTCGATGGTACTCGCTTTTAGCTCTGGTTATGTGGGTTTTAAACTACTACAAATTGAGCTATATTTTGAATATGTTGTTTTGATATTAGGCCATCAAACATGGAGCTAACCAAATATAGTTGGTGGGGCGAATCCAAGGAGCCGCCACCGCATCTAAAAACTAAAAAGCAATTGGGGGAACTTGGTTTATCGCCTCTGAAACCTTCAGGCGTTATCGAAACGCGAAAATATGACGTACTCCTCTACGACATCAACAATTCCGAATGCTGTCGTTCTAAGAGAAAACCATCTCCCAAACAACTAGAAACTTTAGCCGCCAACCGACTCAAAGCCCAAATAAAACGGGATTATCAGGAATGGTATCGGGAAGTTGGTTTCATTGAGAGAGATAGAGTAAATGCGGTGAAATGGGCAAGAGAACAATTAACCCAGAACGATTGGGTGATTCTGGATACTGAGACAACGGGGCTATACGATGCTGAGATTGTGGAGATTGCGGTTATTAATTGTGTTGGTGAACCCTTGTTGAATGTTCTTATCAAACCTTCTATTCTCATACCCACAGAAGTAACAGAACTTCACGGCATAACGGATGTAATGGTAGCGACTGCACCTACTTTCCCTGAAGTCTATCCCCGCATTGATGCAGCCTTGAAAGATAAGCGAGTATTAATCTACAATTCTGCTTTCGATATCAAGATTTTAAATTACTGTTGTCAGTTAAACGGTTTGCCAAGTTTGATGTTAACAAAGCGTTCCGACTGCTTGATGGAATGGGTTGCTCAATGGAATGGCGATTGGAGCTATTACCACAAAGACTATCAGTATCTACCCCTCAACGGCGGACACAGAGCATTAGGAGATTGCATGGCTGCTTTTGAGTTTATGAAGCGGATGGCGGCGGATTCGGATCTGATACATTGTCCCGTGCCGATTCCAGAGAAGAAGCGATGATATTCCAATCGATTGCATCATCAGGGAACAGCGATAACTGCCCCGGCGATACGTTAGATTGACCCCTATTGTGATACGAAAGATGGCACGCGGTACACAACGCGATTAAGTTCTCTGGGCGGTTGTCTTCTGGTATTCGATTGCGATGATGCACTGCCAAAGTTAGGGAACAACGCTCAGATTTAGTTAAGTTGTTGTTGCTTTGTGTACCCGGTCGGAGGCATTGTTGGCGACATTTAGCACAACGCCAAAGTGCGTTTTCTTTCACTGAGAGTGCAATCACTCGCCAATTATCGGGATATCTCTTGGGTTTTGCCACAGTTCAACTTTCCACAAATAAGGCGATCGCTTTTGTTGTTAATACTCAGAATGCCACCATTAATTTGAGAGTGCTGCAAATCCCCTGAACATTCCATCGTAGTAAGTTGCTGGGTTGGCTTCAATCCACAGGGCTGTTTCGAGATATTCCAAAGCTACGGCTTGAGCTTGAACTATTCTTGCATCAAACATATTGACCGTCTGTACCTCTCGAACTGCATTGATGCCTGCGAGGATGCGTTCCGGTATTTCGATCGGTTGCTCTGACTCCAGGGAACTAGGCCGCTTACCCGACAAACCGAGATATTCCTTGGCCCGCACTTCAAAGTTAGCCTCAGCTTCGGCTAAATCGGTGAAGTAGCGACCGTAATAAAACCCACCATCCTGGAGGTTGTAAA
Source organism: Oscillatoriales bacterium (assembly GCA_043742065.1). Taxonomy (GTDB): domain Bacteria; phylum Cyanobacteriota; class Cyanobacteriia; order Cyanobacteriales; family Microcoleaceae; genus Microcoleus. Next base: position 38,050 of record JAYTZD010000001.1, on the reverse strand, counting down.
AATGCGTTACCCATTCTTCATTGGGACGCCATTCTCTGAGGGTAATGCGACCGGGGGCTTGCCCGCCATCGCCGGGAATGGGATGAGATTTCAGTATATTTTGTTGGCGTTGGTTTTGAGCGTTCATACACAATTTGTTTGAAGTTAATTCGGAGAACTTGCAGCCGATCGCTCTGCCAACCGAGGGAGGTCTTTCCACTCATCAATAGTGAATCCTTGACTGGCTTCTTGAGGGAAACGGTCGGTCATGATTTGCAAAGCATCTTGCGCTGTTTCGGCTCGGATGTAGTATCCGTTTCTAGCGCCCTGGTCGGAGCGGCCGTCGCAGGGATGGGCGTAGAGTGCATTGCGGGTACAGCGGTATTCTTTCATCGGATTGGTTAAGCGGAAGGTTTGATAAATTTTAAAAGTTCATTTCCAGGTTTACCAATCGGGTTATAGCCTATTGGCAGCCCAAAATAATCGGAAGCCAAATAATCGCCGTCAAAATCTTTCAGCCACCAATCATCATCTACACCGCCCAAACAAATCTTTTCTACGTTAAAGTAAAGCTTGATTCGTTGAAATTTCTCAGCCATAGGTTTCACAACTAAAATACAGGAGCGTGCTCGAAAGCAGGTTGCCAGTTACTATTAATTAGCCTACCAGTTTTTGCTGCATTGTAATTGCCTGTTAAAAAAGAGCGGCGCTTTGGTTCTGAATTACCCGTTTGCTGCTTGAGTGTTTGGGCAATCGGGTGTTGGCTATCAATCAAAAACTCATTTCTGGTGTTGAGCCTTTCGAGATAACGTTGATGGGGGAGCTGGTCGAACTTACCGCCGACACCTCGATTGCAGCTAACGCAAGCTAGCACGAGATTCCAGATACCGTCAATGGGATGAGCGATGTTGTCGTTGATGAGAACGCGGGGGAAAAAGTGGTCTATATCCGTCAAGCTTTCCATGCCGCTAATAATCGAAATATCCCCGAAGCAGTAGAAGCATTTACCTTTTTGATAGCCGTTCAAAGCACTGCGACAGGATGTAATGTTAGTGCGCTTTTGGGGTCGCTGAACGAACAACAGCTCTTTGTCAGCATCGTAATCCACACCAATCAGGTTGCGGGAAATGTTTAACTCCCACGCCGTCTCCACCAACCGCCACCGCGCCTCTACCTCAGCAGGTAAGTTCAGCGCTTGGTTACTCTCCAACATCCGAAATAACTCATCGGTCAGGGCGATGGATTTAGCACCTTGACGTTTGCCACTGAAGAAACGCACGGGTGTCTCTACATTATTGAGGTTGTGGAACGCATCAATTACGCACTCGAAGCCAAGCTTGACTGTTGTCTCAACTAGCTGCTCAGGACTGATAATGCCTACGTTGAAATCCTGGCAAGTTCTTAAATATTTGCTAGACCGCGATGTGGTTTGCTTTGGAACTAAACTCAAGTGTTCGCAAAGATTCCGTGAGAATGGTTCTGCCAACTCCTCCAAGGTAATGATGCTTTTACCACGCGGCGCTAACTCCAACAACGACCTTGCTAGCGCAAACTTGTACGAGGCTACGTTTTTACCGAACAAGATGATGCCCCGCCAATAGTCCTCTAACGATGGATTATCCCCCAAAAAATCTGACATACGCGCCATTGACAATAGTTCGTAAACGAACTACAATAGCTAGCAGGTTATCACAAGGCGATCGCCCTTTCCGGTCAAAGTCAGCAGCGATCGCCCAATACCCAAAGCAAGTTCGGATACAAGTATGAAAGCACAGATTTACGTCAACAGGCACATTACTGCTGCCAACAAAAAAGCCAGCAAGCTGGGGGGAACCTTGGTGGACGAGCGAGCCATCAGCATCAATACTCACCTGGGCGTGGTCTATGCCAAGCGAATTGAGTTTGCGGGTGGGTGTACGTTGATTCAGGATGCGAGCAAAGCTCGGTGTTCGGGGGCAACGATATGGATCGAAGCTGCATTTGAGAGTTTGGTGATAGACGGGGTAGCAGCAGACCGATCTATGTTCAAAAAGGGAGAAAGATGACCGTTAAAGAGTGCGTCGAAGCGTTAATCGACAGTTTTATCACCAGCAAGATATTAGGTTTAACAGGAGGGCGAGTATGCTTAAAGGGAAAGAATACATGACTCAACAGCAGCAAGTTTTTGTTGAAGAATTCGAGGCTGAAATTGAATCGGAGTACGCACTTTGTATAGCTCAGATCCAAAAAGCCAAGCAAGCCATTGAATGGGGCGCGACCGACTTAAGCGAACAGCATCAAAACTTAGCTAATGGGGAAATTGACGCGCTTCGCAAGTATTGGCACAATCGGCTAGAAGCTGTAGTCAATCTTGTATCCTGGAGAGATCCAAATTTGCTTCAACAGTTGAACGAAAAATATCTTCTGGACATTCATTGATGAGCCTTTGTGCAACAGCAATCTATTGATCGCATCAACTAATAACAAGAGATTCTATTATCATGTATCACGAATTAATCGAAAGACTAGCGATTCGGTTACCAAAAGTAGAGGGATGGGACATAACTAAAGATGTCAATCACAACCATCCCAGAATCAAGGTGTATTTAGCAATGGCTAAAGCCTGTTTGACTGAAATTGATACTTTCATTGAAGAGGAAGGGGTTGAGTTCAAAGACTTAGAAGTTTCCACAAGGTATCAGATGTCTGATGTACCAAATTCAAGTCATACTGCGGTGTTACAGAGATTAGTCGAAACAGTGGCGGTAAAGCTAGCAAAAACAAATGGATGGGAGATTGAAAACATTCATGTTGGAAATCCCAGAATCCAGGGGTATCTAAACATGGCTGAATCCTGTTTGGATGAAATTAACAGTTGTTTAAAAGAAATAGAAATTGAGTTTGAGGACTTAGAAGTTAACGCAAGATATGAGATGCCTATTCAATAAAGATTGGTCGATGCTTTTCTTTCTTGTGATTCGGGTTGAGTTAGGTTGTCAAGTTGTAGAAAAGTAGGATGTGAGGTTAAGAGTGAAAAAAGTAAATTATTTAGGGATAGAAGTAGAATCAAATGTTATCACCAGCGATGACATTGATACTCTTCCTCTGGCTGTGGACGATGAATTAGACCTTGTAGCCAACCTAGCGATGCAAGAATTGTATATGTATTACCGGGAACGGGGTGGCCGTTTCCTGCACATCTACGGTGGTCGTTGGTGGGCAGCGCGAGCTGGTTATCAGATTCTGATGACTAAATTAGATGAATTCAACACGCTTTGCGCGGAAAAATGGAAGTTAATCATTCGGTACTTAGAAACAGAGTATCAACTTCGTTAGTCGGTTAAGTTGCAATATGACCGACCTTGAGTGCTATATAAAGCTTGGTTGCTACCTCTAGTAATTAGAAAAAGGAAATGGTGCATGAATAGTGACCTGACTAGAAAATATTTCGTTGGATTGACTGACATCGAGTTATCAAAGTTAGCTGAGATATACCTTAAACATGGCAGACTTTCTCAAGAAACGGTGAGTGAAATTCAGCAGTATTATCTGACAACACGCATCTCTCTTGATAGCAATATAGAAGCTAAAAAAATGAAGCTGTGGAGCAATAACTCCCAAGCATCATCTTTAGCGGCTAAGGGATTGACCGAGGAAATACTGTATCGATTCTCCAATCAAGTTGGAATATCGATGTACGAGAAAGAACGTTGGTAAGAACAAACTTCCAATCACTTAACACACAACAGATACTTTAACTCGGAACACCGCCCAATTTGCTTGGATATGGCAGCAGCTCAGTTGCCAGTCAGCCATAATTCAGACATTTACAGAAGGTTTAGATGTCTTGTCGCAATCCTTCAAACCAAGATAATAATTAAACTCCACGAGTAGTGCAATCATGTACCTAAAAACTTACCCGTTCCGCTTTGCTGACCAACAGTGGCATTTAACCAAACCCGAACTCGCGCACGTTCTACAGCTCAAAAAAAAGCACCCTGACAATTGGGAGAAATTAGCGATCGAAGAGATGGAGGCACGCAGGCTAGGCAATCCTTTTAGCCATTTGTCAGAGGAATCAGTGACTCTCGAAGAAGTTATAACCGGTCAATCCCCCCGAATTTTAGGGGAATCGAGATGATTCCTTATCTAAAGCTTGGTTGCTGCCAGAAATCAATTCAATCAAAAACTCAATAAAGATTATGTTTATCGCCCAGTCAATCAGACAACCAGAACAGTTTTATTACGCCAACACTTTTTCTAGTGCTAAACGCTGGAAAACCCGCAGAGGTGCTGATAATGCCGTTGCTCAATATCCCAACAGTTACATAGTAATCACAGAATCGGAAATAGGCTCACTCGTACACCAATCTCTGTTTCTGATAGCTCGCACCCAAGTAGAAAAAGTAGCAGAACAGGCTTATCGAAACCATAGTTCTGAGGCTTTCTCTACAATCCAACTGGACTCTCATTATGAAGAATTAGCGATACGTGCTTGGGAGCGCTACCAGCAGCAATTGCAGGAGAATGTAGGTTGAGTTTGTACGCCATCAGATTCAAAAAAGATAGCCAACAAGTGCGCTATGCCATCCAAACTCAGGGCAATCCCGAATACAACCCCATTGATTCGGGTACTTTGGAAGGAGCAAAAACTTGGAAAACCGAACGAGGTGCTAAAAAGTATCTGCAATCTCATGTTTTGGTAGGACGGCAGGGTGAAAGAATCATAGCTAGGTGGACTGCCATCGAAGTTGTGGAAATCTCAGCACAACAGCAATGGCATACCAACAATCCAAGTGTTATCAAAGCAGCAAAAGCTAAGTACGACAGCAAGCGCCCTGTGTTCTCGTTTCGCCCTAAACTTGAGATTTTAGAATGGTTGGAGAAGGAACGATGCGAAAATGAAAGTGATGCTCAATTGCTGAATCGAAAGCTGGGAAAGTTAATGAAACTGGAACAACAATCAGGAGTAAATAATGGACATTGAAATAATTAAGGCAACATTAATATCAGAAATCGAAGATTTAGAAGAATCCTTGCAGATCATTACGCGCAGGATTAAAGAAGGCAAAGCAATAGGTTCGCATACCAATGTAGATGCGTCAAAGATCAACAATTGGATTGGTAAATATCAATTGTTGGTGCAGATGTTTCCCAACGAAGTAACCGAAGTAACAGAACAAACAAATGAGCATCCAAAATCAAGCTAGAGAATTTGCTATCGCCAAACACGCTAACCAAAAATACGGCGAGCATCCCTACTCGCACCATTTAGCTCAAGTATCTCAAGTTATAAGCGAATTCGGTTATCTAGTTGATGAAGCGATTGCAGCAGCGGGATGGCTACACGATACGCTTGAAGACACAGAAACGGAGTATGAGGTGTTGGTGTCAGAGTTTGGAAAAGAGACGGCTGATATTGTGCTTGCCGTAACCAACGAACCGGGGGGAAACCGAGTCGATCGCTTCCGCAAAACAGCATTAAAAATCCAATCAAACAAAAAAGCTTTGATTGTTAAATTGGCTGATAGAATAGCCAACACTGAAGCCAGCCTGAAAACAAATCCCAAACTCTATAAAATGTACGTCAAAGAGTTTCTATTGTTCAAGGAACTCCTGTACAATCCCCAGGATATTCAGCTAATGCCAATGTGGAATAGTCTGGAAAGTTTGAACAAGTAAACCATTTTAAAACAGGAATTTAGTTTAGATGAATACTCGAACTGAAACTATCTCCGAACAGCAAGTAAAGGAATATTTAGAATCTGTAGTTGCTGCCACAATCGTACCGCCTAAAAGAGCTAATTGGAAATACAAAAGGAATGAGGAATTGGTGCTGCGCTGCGGCGTCCCGATGGAGTCGAAGCCGCTGCCCGAAAGCATCGAAGCCGGCGCTCCGGGATTTTGCTATTGGAACTGCCAGCAGTTGGCAATTGCTTCGGACAGTCTCACTTACGCAGAAGGATACGCCCTTCATCCCGATGTCGGGTTTCCGATTAGTCACGCTTGGCTGCTCACACCAGATGGATGCGCGATCGATCCGACTTGGGATTCTCCCGGTTGCTACTTTGGAGTTCCGCTATCCACGGCGTGGGTGCAATCCGTTGTGGCGGCGCGCAATCTCTTTGATAATTTGAGTATTTTTGACGGCAATTACATCGAGAAATTTTCGCTGCTCAAAGATGGATTACCTGTCGATGCTTTTGCTAACCTGTTGCGATGAATTGAATGAACACTGTTGATTCTCAATCATTCTCCAGACTCTCTTAATTTCCACATCAATTCAACAATCTGTTGAAAATCTTGAGCGTATGGTGTATACCCGCAAGCTGCTTCCCACGCCTCGGTTAAAGCCGCCCATTGTTCTGGTGTCTCGGGTTTTTGTTGCAGAGCGGGTGATGAAATTGGTTTTGATGCGGGCTTTTGTTGCATCCACCCCAAACCTGACCAGTTGTAGTTCCAACGCGGTATAGTTACTGCTGGCGAGGATGTCGTCGGTTCTAGCTCCTGCGGAGCCACTGCGCTAATGCGATCGCTCAAACCGGGCGCAATTTGGCACTCAGTCCGTAAGTTTTAACAGCGATTATGACTAACATAACTAGGTCAACTTACCTTATATTATGACAGATCAAACACAACCACCAAGTAAAATGCCACAGGAGGCACAAGAAGCCGATACTAAAGAAAATTCGGATATAAAAATTCATACAATCTCGTCCCGACTGCTCAAAGCGATTCAAGCCCCGACCCCCAGTGAATTCCTTGCCAAGGCAAATTACATGAATCGCAAGCATGAACCGGGGAGCATTGATTTTACTGAGGGTGACGCTCACGAACTGCCCCCACCAGGCTTTGTAGAAGCCCTTCAGCGCTGGAGCATTCCCCAAAATGAGAGTTGGTTCGGTTACAAAGACAACCTTCCACAAGCACGAGTCACTGTGTCAGAAGGTCTGAAAATGCAACGCGGGATCGAGATCGCACCTGAAGATATTTTCCTGACCAACGGTAGTCTGATTAGTCTGACTATTTGTCTTCAGATGCTGACCGAAATAGGAGACGAGGTGATTATCATCACCCCACCTTGGCTAAACTACAGGCGGATGATTCATGTTGCTGGTGCAGTTCCGGTTGGCGTTGCAGTTAATCCAACTACTTTTGATCTGGATCTCAATGCGATCGCGGTTGCCATAACTGAACGTACCAGAGCGATCGTTATCAATTCACCCCACAACCCCACAGGCAAGATTTTTCCAGCAACAACCCTACAACAATTAGCAAATCTGCTCACCAACGCCTCTCATCGCTACGATAAACCCATCTACCTGATTTCCGATGAAACCTTCAGCCGCATTGTGTTCGATGGGCAAACTTGTCCGAGTCCCACCCAGTTCTACCCGTTTTCCTTCCTCATCTATGGTTACAGTAAGGTCTGGATGGCTCCTGGTCAACGCATCGGCTATATTGCCTTGCCACCCACAATGCCTGAACGGGAATCAATACGGCGCATAATTCGTACACTGCAAGGCAGCCCCTTTGGTTGGTGTTTCCCCAGTGCATTGATGCAATATGCCCTCGTTGACTTGGACCAACTCACCATCGATATGTCGCATCTACAACGCAAACGCGATTGGATGGTGAAGGCACTCCAGGAAATGGGTTACAAGTTACAAATACCTGAAGGGACATTCTTTTTGTTAGTAGAGTCACCTTGGTCAGACGATTGTGCTTTTGCCGAATTGCTAGCTCGCCACGGTGTTTTTGTCTTCCCTGGGACGCTCCAGGAAATACCGGGTTATTTCCGAATTTCTCTGACTGCCAACCAAGACATGATTTCCCGTGCCCTGCCGAAATTTCAAGCAGCTATAGAACACGCTACTGCCAAAGCATTTGGTGGAGTTTAGTCTGAAGTTTTTTTACCAACATCAAACGGTAATACAGCATTATAAAATACTAGAGGCATTTTGATGGCGACTTACAATAATATTCTGGAAGCGGTTGGCAGGACTCCTCTGATTAAACTTAATAGTATTAGTCAAGGAATTCAATCAACAATTTATAGCAAGGTAGAATACCTTAATCCGGGTGGTAGTACGAAAGATAGAATAGCTCTGTCCATGATTGAAGCCGCAGAAAAAGCAGGGAAACTGCAACCCGGTGGGACAATAATTGAGGCAACAGCAGGAAATACGGGAGTTGGTCTGGCGCTAATCGCTGCGATTAAAAAATATCGCTGCATATTTGTAATGCCGGATAAAATGAGCCAGGATAAAATTAACTTACTTAAAGCTTATGGAGCAGAAGTAGTAATTACGCCGACCTCAGTTCCGCCTGACTCTCCAGAAAGTTTCAACGGTGTGGCAGAAAGACTTACTAAAGAAATATCAGGAGCTTATAGACCGAATCAATTTGCTAATCCTAATAATCCGTTAGCCCATTACTTAACGACTGGACCCGAGATTTGGTCAGATAGTAATGGGAAAGTTGATGTTTTTGTCGCCGCGATGGGAACAGGCGGCACAATTTCTGGAGTTGGCAAATATCTGAAAGAACAAAATCAAAATATAGTAATTGTTGGTGCAGATCCAGAAGGTTCAATCTTTTCTGGTGATACCCCCAAACTTTACCAGGTTGAGGGAATTGGTGAAGATTTTATTCCGAAGACGTTTAACCGCCAAGTAATAGATGAAATGGTAAGAGTTAGCGATCGCGAATCTTTTAATATGGCTCGCCGTCTAGCGCGAGAAGAAGGTTTATTGGTGGGAGGCTCTTGCGGCACAGCAGTAGCAGCAGCCCTTAAATATGCAGCCAGATTATCAGAACCCAAACAGATTGTAGTGCTGTTACCAGATACAGGAAGAAACTACATAAATAAAATCTATTCTGATAGCTGGATGCAGGAAAATGGTTTTTGGGAAGAACCAACAAAAAAAACAATAAAACTTCAAGAGATACTTGCCCAAAAACAAGATTTTCGCTCACTCGTTTCTGTGAATTCTCAAGACACATTGAGTCAAGTCATAGAAGTTATGCAAAAACTGAATATCTCACAAGTTCCAGTTATTGAAAACCATTACATCATTGGCAGTTTAAATGAAGCAGCTTTAATGAAACTACTGCATGAAGGGATTAATCTTTCTCACCAAAAAGTTGCGCCTGTTATGAGTAAACCTTTACCGACTTTAGATGAGAAAGTTGATATTTCCGAAGCTTATAGAGTTCTTCTATCAGGAACTAATGGTATTATAGTTGAGCAAAATAGTATCCCTGTAGGATTAATTACTAGAACTGATTTAATCAAATATTGGGCAAGCCAAACGGAGCGTCTGAATTATGAATGATAAATAGTTTTATCCCCTAAAAATATAGTTAAGTATAATGAATGATTTAGTTTTTTTAGCTGCTCATCAATTAGCAAAAGCAATCCGCGTTCGCCAAGTCTCTTCAACAGAAGTAATAGAAGCTTATTTGAGTCAGATTGCTCAATACAACCCAGGACTAAATGCGATTGTGACTCTGGATGCGGAAAATGCGATCGCGCAGTCGAAAGCGGCAGATCGAGCATTAGCTCAAGGAGCAAATTGGGGGCCCTTACATGGAGTTCCCGTCACTATCAAAGACACCCTCGAAACCAAAGGATTACGCACAACCAGCAGTTATCAACCCTTAGCTAATTATATCCCAAAGCAAGATGCTACCGCCGTCGCTCGACTGCGCGCTGCTGGAGCAATTATTTTGGGCAAGACGAATACACCACAACTAGCTGATAACTTTCAGACCAACAGTCCTCTGTTTGGTAGAACAAACAACCCCTGGAACCATGAATATACGCCAGGCGGCAGCACTGGGGGTGGGGCGAGTGCTATAGCTGCGGGGTTATCCCCTCTTGAACTTGGTAGTGATATTGGTGGGTCAATCCGCGTCCCCTCTCACTTCTGTGGCATTTTCGGCTTGAAACCAACCCAGAATCGCGTATCAACATTTGGACATATTCCAGAATTACCAGGAGCGCCTAAAACTATCCACCACTTACAAACAATAGGGCCTCTTGCCCGCTCTGTAGAAGACTTGCGATTGTGTCTGTCACTAATTCAAGAGCCAGACCCCCGCCAGCCAGAATTAATACCGATATCCACCCAAGTTAACCCAGCAACCACGCTACAATCGTGGCGCTACGCTTGGACAGAAGGTTTTGGTGAGATTCCAGCCACAGCTCAAACCTCATCTGCTCTAGAAAAATTAGCATCATCCCTAACAGATCTAGGATGCTGTGTAGAGCAACACAACGAGCCGCCAAATTTTGATAGCAATGCGGTACGCGATACTTACCTCAATATTTATAATTTTGAATTGGGTTTATCCCAACCAGACTTGACGCAGATTCAACAGCAACAACGATATGTCACCGCCCTCATTGAGCGCGATATTCTGATTGCCAATATCGAAAGTTTTTTATCTAATTGGGATGCTTGGCTGTGTCCAGTGGTACCAGTGCCTGCATTCACCCACCGTCAGCCAGGAGAACCCATTGAGGTGGATGGTCGCGAGTTCTCTTATTTGACAACAATAGGTGCTTACGTAACAATTTTCAATTTAACTGGCAACCCTGCTGTAGTGCTGCCCTTTACACAATCACAAGAAGGACTACCCATCGGCGTGCAAGTGGTGGGACGGCGTGGAAGCGATCTGAAACTGCTAGAGATTGCGGAAAAGTTAACTCAAGTAACTGGTTTTTTTCAACGCCCACCTGGGTATTAGAAATGTCATTTGTTATTGGTGTCGGGCATCTGGCAGCGTTCGCAATGACTGAGAGCCATCGGCGTTGTCCCAGCCCATAAACCCGCACTCGGCACAATCCCAATGCACCGGGGGGATTTCGTACTTGGGGAACGGGAACTCGCATTGAGGACACCGGCCGGTAAACAGGGGGTGCGTGTCCAGCAGCTCTAACTGTTGCTCTGGTGTCCACCGCTGCCTCGGTTGCAGAATCAATTCGCCGTTGTAGTAGCTCGCGCCTTCTGGTTCCCACAATACCTCCGATGCGGCGTTTGGGTCTTCACGGAAGTCGGGGGAAGTGTCGCTGTTGGGGCCTGCGGGATGCACGGCACAGATGAGGTGGGGGTTGCGGGCGTACAAGAGACAGCGATCGCATTCGGCGAGTTTGGGCATGGTGGGTGGGTTAGGTTTTGGTTTTAGTTTTGGTTTAGTTTTCCAAAAATAGAGGATGTTGGGAGCGATCGCGAATGCTGCTGAGCGTCAAGACACTGCTGCTTTACCCGCATCAAGAATACCTCGCAAAAACTGGACTAATTCAGCAAAGTAATCGGGGTCATTTTCAAGCAACCATTCCGTAAGCATTACTGAGTGTTTGGTTTTCCTAAACTCGACCCGCGCTTCCGAGAATTTGGCAAACAGTACATCGAGTAGTTTAGCTGCGTTAATATTTTTGTCTACCCATTGGGAATTTGATAGCTCCTTTTGAGTAGAAAGTTTGGGAAAATAATCCCTATTTGATTTATTAGTTTCGAGCCATTCTCGAACTTCGCCGTCGGCAAGGGGTTGTTCTCGTCCCGCATCTTCTCGATCTAGAACGGCTGCTATAGCATCAGGATGAAGCAGGTAATTTTCATACATCCGCCTTTTGATGAATTTAAGCGGATGCGGCTTCCTTCTCTCTAGAGCCTCAATATCCGACTTTGACAAACACTCTTTATCGAAGACAAAACCTACAGCAGGAGGGTACAAATTATTCCCACCGCTGAGCCGTTGGTATAGGTCAAACATAACATCAGCAAAGTGAGCCTTTTTTCCCAATAAATCGCCCGTGTTTTTGATGCTGACAATTTTAGTGCCTGTCAAAAGTTTGGGAGCAAGCTTGTCCAATACGAGGGGGAAGCACCGTTCCTCGGTCGGGCCTTCCACCCAGAGAATGGCATCGGCACCGAAAACATCTGATAAACTCACCCCCAGTTCCGCTAAAAGAGAGCGCTGTTCCCTAATATCTCGCGCATTCATCGTTGATGCTATTGTGTAGCCGTCCTCATATCGAAGTTTGACGATAGTTGAGGGATTGGCAGCGGCAATAATCTGGGCTGAATGAGTGGCAATAAAATACTGGTGCTGCGGAAACTCTTTGAGGATTTGTATCAACTTCTTGACCGCCCCTGGATGCAAATAAGATTGGGGTTCGTCAATAATAATCGGTCTGGGTTCCGGGGAAGCTAACACTGCGTAAAGAATCGCCAGCACCTGACCAGTACCAGTTCCGCAGTCTGACAAGGAAAATGCCAAATCCTTTCTATTGCTTTCGGTGGCTTTCGCGGGCCAAAGCAGTATTTCAACAGGGTTGGGTTCCCGAGAGTGCTGCTTCGATAGAATTTGAGTTGAAACTGACGCGAACTGAGGAAACATGGTAGAAACATAGTCATTGAAACGCTCGTACAGCTCTTCTTTACCTCGCGACTCTAATAAATGAATAACTTCGGCGAGGTTTGAAGCCCTTGAATTAAGCTCTTCATCGTTTCCCACAGAGCAGTTTCCAACGAACCGCTGGGCTTGCAATTGGGAAATATTGTTTCTAAATTCGTGAAAAAGCGTTACAAAAAAATCTTCCTCTGTATAACTAGAATCTATTTCATTAGTTTCCTGGTAGAAGATAAAACGACCGCTACCGTCTTTTTTGAGGATATTTTTGTTTCGGTTTATTGAAGAGCCTATAGGGGATCTGTCGGGTCGATAGTATGTTAATTTGATAGCCGGATCTAAACCTTTGATTGAAATATCATTCCGCCCTACAGAACTTCCCGTCGATTTTGAAATAGTTAACTCCACATCGCTGAGATCGTCCATCCATTTTTGGAATAAAGCCAGCACTTCGTCTGTTCCTAAGTGCGAATTGCGAGCAGAAGACAATCCTACATAGTGGTTAACTGGTAAATCATCGAACAGATTATGAATTTCTGCTTTTGTGAAGATTAAAGTTAATTTAGCACTAGATTCTCGGCTTAGCGTTGAATTGGGTTGCGGAAGCGTTTCGATACTGCGGTGCGGGCTGGTTTCAAAGCTCAGGCTCAGAGCTTCCAGTAGCGCTGTTTTTCCTGAATTGTTGGCTCCCACAATAATGTTGATGCCCGGTTGGAATTCTAATATCCCAGAATCCCGGAATGATTTGTAATTAAGCAACTGGAAACGAGAGATGTGCATACCTGTGTTTGGGGGCGAACTTTAATCAATAAACTAGCGTAGTTGCAGGAGCGATCGCACTTTCGGTTAGTTAATCCCTTCTGGCAAGTACAAATCATCACCCGGCAGCCGTCGCTCGATAATGTCTTGCCGATTGTCAAACAGAACTGACTCAACGAATTCACTAAACCGCAGATTGTACTCTGGTTCAGTACGCTTGATGCTGAATGCTGCATCAGCCCGTCGTTCGATGGATTCTGCCATGCTGGCTTGAACTAAAGCTTGAGCTTTTACGTTACCTTTGGTTGCTTCATTGAGCCAATATGCCGTAGCTAATGCAATGGGAATGGGCTTGATTAATTGAGCGTTGCCGACCACTGGAATGCTTGGAACTTGCGTAAAATTGTACCCGTTGAAAGGCAGAGCCAAGGGCGATTTCCCAGTGATGAACCGAGTCAGCGATTGTTTTTGCTTGTCCACTGCACCCATAACTCCAATTGCATCGACTTTGTAGCCGCCGTCGGGGAGTTGATAAATATGAAGTGGAATCGCACCTAAAAGGATGGTGGCAGAAATAGCTTTAACTGTCATTTGGTAGTTTAAATAAATTACAATTATTAGATACTAGCCAGTGTTTGACTAATTAGTTAATTATATTTACGAGCAAAGAATATAAGAGACGGACTACCGAACCCAGCACGTACGGTTTACTCTACATAGAACAATCCACCGTAGAGAGCGATGACGCAAGAAGCTGGCGTTAGTTGTTCGCTTGTCGCAGAACTTCGACATTCAACTCTAATTTTTTTCTCAACCACTGGAACTTCCCTCAAAAAAGTCCTGAGCTATACCGCCTCTTCCTAATTGAAATTCGCAAGCAATCGCCATTAGTTGCAATTATTTTTCCCTTCCAGAAGCGTGTAGTTTCAATCTTTGGCAAGAGATTGATAATATTTTGCTTCAACTCGATCCATATTTGCTCTTTTGTGGATTACCGAGCCTTTCTTAAGGCAAGCTTCTGTTATAAAAAATCGGTGAGTCGCTGATTTATAGGCATGGTATTTGGTATACATTTGTGTTAACCTTCAGCTAAGATCGATTTTGAGTCACATCCTTTTCCTTCCGCCACCAATCGTCTCAACCTCAACATCATTCAGCACTTTGACTTCCATCTCATACAAATCATTCAGCACAGCTTTGACATTCGGAAACGCAAAATACTCCGTCAGTTTCCCAATGCGGTAATTAAACGCTTTGTACCGGTGCTTGAAGTACAGTTCCACATTCCCCCGGCGTTCCCACAATCCCAGCAAGCTGACAGCAACATCCGAGTAATGCGCCCTCACATCCCGCTGGACTTCGGCAATTCGTTCCTCAATCTGACGAGTCGTAACGCCAATTTTATAGAACCTGTTCCCGTCAGCTTTGACCTCTAAAAAGTAGAGCGAGTTCACCAGAATCCGACGCAGCTGCGATCGATAAATCAGCAAGTCAGCCCGCCGTTCTTCCAAGCAAGATAACCCCGCAGATAAAGCAATCTCTACAGAGCCTTCCAACTTCATCAACTCCGACAACAGCAAGGGTTCTTGGACTTTGTTAAACAGCACCAGGGGAAGCGCACCCACTGGGATGAGGCCGAGGTTAGTGAATTGATAAGAGCGAGATCCCTCTGATTCCAACAATCCTTTCAACTGCCACCGAAAGTTTACCAAGTCTTTGGGAATGCCGTAATTTTGTGCGCCGTACTCTTTCCACAGCACTTTCAACTGTTCCAATTCTTCACCCTTTAACTGAATGTTGAAGTTGTCGTAAAGTGGCAGCGATGGAAAAGCTTTGGTCTTAATCCGCTGACTGACGAATTTGCAAGTTTCCCCGGTGTGGGCGAAGTGGTGTTCTTTCACCGCACCCTTTTTTGCTGTCAGTCCACCGCCGCAGTAAAGACAAGCGAGGTTAGTTTTTCCGCGCCCAACTTCATCAATGCCCGCCAGTTCACCGCTGGGAGCAACGCCGTATTTTAGCCACATCTATAAATAATTCTCCTAAAAGCAGGTTTCGCAGATGCACCCGCTCCACCTGATTCAGGATTCTAACAAATAAGAGAGTTGAGAGCTTCTGGCGGGCGGATTGAGAGAGCGTCACCAATCTGGGAGTTCTTCAGCCGAGGAGTCTGTTTGGGCTTGCGGGTGTTGGTGAGGGGCAGCGGATTTTCTCTTGTCGGGAGAGTTGAATCAGGATCGAAGGAATTGCTGACTACCGGGCTAGGTCAGTTGGCTGCAAATTTCTCAACAAAACTTTAGTCCCGTTGGGGAGCGTCCAATTTTCTGGAGGCATCTGTACTTCCAAGCTGGTCAAGTTCATCGCGATTATACCAGTCTACTAGGGTTGACATACTTGTAGACTGGTATATACTAACTAAAGCGATCGGTACGTTACAACTTTCTAATTTTTTCATAATAATTTTTATTTGCGCCCAAAGATTCCTTTGGTTGATATGTACGATGAAAATCTTTACCCCTGCTGCTATCATAATATTAGTTGTATTAATTGAATTTTATTTTGACATAACAAATGGTAATAATATAGGTTTAAAACTTTACATTCTCTGTGGTTATATTGTTTTAGGAGGTTCCAGTAAATACATTGATGAAGCCTATGATGAATCGATTTTTGATAAAAGAATTGCATTATTTCTAGCTGCTATATCTATGTTTTTACTTGTTTCTTTAGTTTTGATAGATTACATTTCTGGAATTATTTTCATAGCTGTAGCGGTAGGATTATTAGCAGCGGGTAAGATAGACAACTTAATTTTCAGGCTTTTAACAGTGTCCATCCTTATTTCTGCTTTGTTGAGACTATTATTTTATCCAGTTGCAATCGACTTCTCATCACTATCTACTTGGTTGTTTGTTTTTATTGTCATAGCACTTGCATCTTTTGTAGATGAATGGTTGAATGATTTTAGCGACCGCAATAAAAAGTCTTTGCATTTTGTATTAAAAGTGATTTTTCACAATCGACTTGTTACCAAAATAACTATCTTATTATTTTGTGTTTTAGGGCATAAACCTAATTTATATTTTTATGCTTTTTTGGGATTTGATGCAGCCTATTCACTGATAGATAACTTGGCAGATAAAGTCAAACAGAAAATTCTCAGAGCCAAACAAAATGCTCTCTATCTGCCCAGGTAAAATTTAAAACCGTTAACTAATCCAGGAAACAAGTAAAATAGAAAAAATTATTGAGGAACAAAAATGTCAATCCCCAAAACAAGTAATTCGGTTAGCTGGATTTATTTAATGCTGGCCGTCATTTTAGAAGCAGCCGGTACTATTTACATGAAATTCTCAGATGGTTTCACAAAAATGGTTCCATCGATTTTAATGCTAATTTTTTATGGGATCAGTTTTCTATTTTTAAACTTAGCCATTAAAAAATTGGACGTAAGCACAGCCTATGCAATTTTTTCCGGATTGGGAATTGCTCTTGTCGCGATTGGAGGCATTTTCTTTTTTAAAGATCCGATCACAATTTTCAAAGTTACGGCTATTTTCCTCATCGTTATGGGTGTGATTATTTTGAATTTTACAGGTATATCTCATTAATTGGATTCTTTAACCCACATTCCGCACCCCCAACTGGGTGAGAGCTTCTGGTGGGCGGGGGAGAGCGATTGTCATTCGATTTGGGATACGTGACTTTCATCCTGCCATCCAAAATCCAACATCCAAAATTGCTCATCACCAATCGGGGATTTCTTCAGGTGCGTCGGATTCGGCTTGTGACAGTTGCTTTTGAGGTAACGGTGCAGCTAGCCTTTCATCCTGTACGTGGGGAAAAGACGCTTTCCCGGTGTAGGAAAGCATGGAAAGACTAGCGATCGCACCCCTGACTTGATCCGGCTTCACCTCTAAGTATTTCTGCAATTGGTCTAGGTTGCTGTGACCGCTGATTTCTTGAATAATCCGCAGCGGTATCCCCGCATTGCTCATCTGGGTGAGGGCGGTTCTCCTAAAGCTGTGGGTGGATGCGCCCTCGATGCCGGCGCGATCGAACGCTTCTCTCAAAATCCTGTCCGCTGAATCTGATTGCAGGTGCTTCCAATGGTGGCAGCGGTGGCGGCCGGGGAATAAGTAAGTCTGACCCGCGTGGGGTTTCCAAGATGTCAAGAGACTTCGCAAATCCTCGATCACCGGAATCGTTCTGGTTTGCAGCTTGCCCTTGGTATTGGCTTTGCGGAAGTTAATCGTAGAGCGGACTGTACCCGTGTTGGTGTAGATATCCTTGACCATCAGGGAACAAGCTTCAGCAATGCGGCAGGCGGTGTAGAGGCAAACTCCGAATAGGGTGCGATCGCGATCGGTCTGCAAACCTTCGTTAAACAACAGTTCGATTTCTGCTTGCGTGAGGATTTTCGCCTGCCCATGTCCCTCTATTTTCATTTTGGTGTATACCCGACCTGACAAAGCAAAAGTTTGCCGCAAATACTGCATTACTGCATCGGTTTGGGGTATTTCTTAACGCGGCGGTTGGGGGCGATCGTCATAAATTAGCCCAAGTGCAGCTAACGCGGTAAAGATACACTCATTCACATCGATCGGAGCAACTAGCTTAACAAAAATATTAGGATTAATGATACTAAATGGGTCGATACACTTCAAAAACTGGCTTACAACCTGCTGTTACTGTTGTATGTCCAAATTGTTCTCAAAACTCAACTCAATCATGTACTAGCATAACGTTTTTATACCCTGCGATAACGGAATCTCCAAAACAAACTCAGCTCCCTGCCTTAGTGCTGATGAAATGCAGGTTAGCTTCCCGCCGTGTTTTTGTACGATAATTGAGTGCGAAACAGACAAGCCCAGACCAGTCCCCGAACCTACAGGCTTAGTTGTAAAGAAGGGATCGAATACCCGAACGCGGACTGATTCACTCATTCCAAGTCCATTATCCGCAATTGAGACGATCGCGCTAGTATCCTTTACCTCCGTGCGAATCCGAATCGTTGGCGTTGGACACTGCTGGTTATCCAACTGTACTAGCGCATCGATCGCATTCCCTAGAATATTCATAAACACCTGATTGAGTTCTCCAGCAAAACACTCGACTAAAGGCAGGTTCCCATATTCTTTAACAACTTGAATTTCTCTGCCCGCAATGCCGACCTGCTCGCCGCTATCCTCCCCATCCCCCGGTGGTTCCGCAGGGTGCAGGCGGTGCTGCAAAATCAGCAGCGTACTTTCAATCCCTTCGTGAATGTTAACCCGCTTCATCTCGCTCTCAGAAAGACGCGAAAAATTCCGCAAGCCGATCACAATATTGCGGATGCGCTCGGCTCCAACATTCATCGACTTCAGAATTTGCGCCAAGTCTTCTTTAAGGAAATCAAGTTCAATTTCCTCTGTGACTGCTGCCAAATCTGGAGTAATATTGGGGTAGGTTTGCTGGTAGGTATCGATCAGTTTCAGCAAATTTTGCATATATTGAGTTGTGTAAGTAAGATTACCGTAAATGAAATTAATCGGATTATTAATTTCGTGAGCAATTCCTGCAACTAACTGTCCCAGACTCGACATTTTTTCAGTGTGAATCATTTGAGATTGAGTTTGTTGTAACTCTCGCAGAGCAATTTCTAGCTGAATTGCTTGTTCTTTCAACTGCATTTCTGACTGCCTCAAAGCTGATTCAATAGAGATTCGCTCCCTAATTTCTTGTTGTAATAGCGCGTTTTTTTCTGTAACTTCCCGCGTTCTATCTTGCACTTTTACCTCTAAAGTGTCGCTGTACTCCTGCAACTTTTCATTAGCTGCCGACAAATTTTTATAGAGAAAAGCGTTTTCTAAAGAAATTGCAGCCTGAGTAGAAAGAATCTTTAAAACTTCCTGCCGTTCTTCTGTGAAAGCACCTGTTGCTAGATTATTCTCTAAATAAAGCAGAGCTATTAAACTACCTCTATTAATGAGAGGAACGCATAAAATAGACTGGGGATGATTTTTGACAATGTAGATATCATTTTTGAATAATTCATCCTTCCCAGCATCATTTAAAACAACATCTTTTTTCGTTCTAGCTACATAATTTATTACAGAGACTGGCAAATCCTGGCTGAAAGCGATTGGAAGCGACTGCTGCACTATTATGCGATCTTGTTCAACATAGCCAGACGCTTCTATTAGCAAATCACCATCTTTTGCTAAAATCAAAATACCGCTTTGTGCGCCAGCGTTCTCCATCACAATTTTGAGCAATTTTTCTAGCAATTTACTCAAAACAACTTCGCTTGCTAAAACTTGCGAAGCCTTCATTACTGTTGCTAAATCGAGGAAAGAGTTACCTGTTGTACTATTTGTAGCTGTTGTTGTGGTAGAGAGAGTTCCCTCTATGCTGGTGTTCCCAGCAGCAGATATCAAAGAAAGAAGCGGAGGATATCTTGACTCCAAGTCTGCAACCTTAGTCTTCGCTCCCCACCGAGCGTAGCCATAGTATGCTGATGCCATATAAGTCTGGCCGATCTCCTCTCGGAGGGCCCCTAAATAAAATTCAGCCGCCCGTTCGTAAGCGATCGCTTCCTCCTGAACGTACCCTTGTTTTTTAGCTCCCGCGATGGCAAGATCGTAATACTTCATCGCTTCCCAATTTTGCCCTTTCACCCGCGCTATTTCTGCCTCTACTAACTCGTATCTGTGCTGGTTGTTTTCTGGTGCATGGTACGCCCACAGCTTCATTCTTTCTTGATTTGACTCAACATTAACCAAGTATTGCTGCTGTTCGTCGCAAGAACTGATATCGCCCTGAGAATCAGAATACTCAGCCAAAAGAGCCAGAGAATAATAAAAATTGTGTTGCGGAACTGTTACAAATCCTATCGCCCCATCTAAATATGTTTCTGCTTGCCTAGCACTAGCAATTGAAGACTTATATTGTCTAAATAAATAATAAATAATTGCTTTAGCAAAATAGGTATGAAAAATCGATAATTTATTATGATTTTTCTCTAAAACAGGTAGCATCTCTTCTTCATTAAAACTCTCGCCGATTAACTTGTATTTATCTGCTGAATGTCCCAGCAGATTCAATACCATTTGTCGCCATACTTTGATATAATAAAGTGAAAAATCTTGCTTATTTTTTTTGGTAAACTCAATAAATTGTGCCTGCCTATCAGCCACATTTTTCAACTCTTCTCCCAGAAAAAGAGGGTAAGTTGAATAATTGCAAGCACAATAACAGGCGTGTTCTACATCTCCAGTTTCTAATCCGCTTTCTATCCCCTCCCAGAAAGGCTCTAAAGATTCTCTAGCGTGTTCTTTCCAATGTCTGACAAAGATATTAAATAATGCGAAAACTTTGGCTTTTAGTTTTTTAGTTTTAAATTTTTCTAATAGTTTAATTGAAAGTTTCCCAGAGCGATAACCTAAATCTATATCGCCCAATACGCTACACAAAAGCAATCCGTAATAACCATAAGCAAAACTGGCAATTTCTGAGTTGCCATATTCAACACATAGACTTACCATTGTCAAAATTGTGAAAATTAGCAAAGGTGGATTCGCAATATAAGCAGGAGCGCACAGATTCATCATGATCCGCATTGCTGCTAATTTATAATTGTCAGTCATTTGTGGGAGTTTTTCTAAATCTTCAATTTGTCTATCTCCCATAATAGTTTTTGTTTGGATGAGGGCTATGCCAATATCATTTGGAGTCGGCTGTTGAGGTAGCCTAATTTCCAGAATTTCTAAAACTTTTAGGGCTATATCTATTGCCAATTGCATCTGATTCTGAGCTATGTAAAATAGCATTTGTAACTCGTAAACTTGAATTTTTTCTAAAATGAGAGTAGCATTAACTAGGACAATTTCAGAGAGCGCTCGCGCCCGCTCGAAATTAGTCGTTAAGTATGCCACTTCTACTGTTTCTACATATAGAGTCAGCGTTAAGTCATACTGACTCTGCCAGCTATTAGCCGCGAGGAGTTCCAAACCAATATTCAGATACTTAACAGCCGATTCATAAGCAGTCGCTGCCTTTGCTTTCTGACCGGCAATTAGATTTAAAAAAGCTAGTTCATCTTTTTCTACTTGCTCAACAACTAAATCAGCACCAAAATTAAGTTGATTGACTAAAGCAAAAATATTTTCTTTTCTGTCTTCAGGAGTGGTATTTTGCAACAGTAGTTTGCCAATGCTCAGATGAGTGACTTTTTTTTCGGATTCGGGGATTAAAGAATAAGCGGCTTGCTGGACGCGATCGTGCAAAAACTTATAGTCAACTCTAGCATCACGCAGCATAAGTTCGTCCAGTTCCTCCTGCCCCAAAACTAGAGGAATTTTATAGTTTTCACTCAGAGGCAAAATTAGACCTGAATGAAGTGCAGGCCACAGACCAGAAGCAGTAACTAATTCTGACTCCTCATTCACAATTGCTAAAACACTTAAATTAAAAGTGCTGCTGATGCAAGCCGCCAATTTTAAGACTTTTTGCGTTGATTCTGGCAGTTTTTGAATGTTTTTCGCGATCAGTTCAACGATGTTGTAGTCCGCGATACCAATGGTTTGAATTTGCTCGATGTCCCACTGCCAATTACCGATGAAAGTGTCGTAGGTTAGCAGATTTTCATAAGACAGGACTTTCAGCAATTGAGTCAAGAAGAAGGGATTGCCTTGGGTTTTATTGAAAAGTAGTTCGGAGAAGGATTTTATACGGTTTGTGTCTGGAGATTCATTGAGCGTGTCTGCAATTAGCTGCCTGACATGGTTTAGCTGTAAAGGTTTAACAGTAATATTATTGATGGCAGCCCCACTTTCTCGAATTTTTTCTAATGTCTGAATCAAGGGATGAGTTGGATTGACTTCGTTATCTCGATAAGCTCCGATCGTTAACAGGTATTGGCTGTCGCGATCGCTCATCAACAGTTGGATTAATTTGAGGGATGCTGAATCAGCCCACTGCAAGTCGTCAAGGAAGAGAACGAGGGGATGATCGGGTTGACAAAAGACTCTGAAGAACTGTTGAAAAATGCGATTAAAGCGGTTTTGAGATTCAGACGAACTCAGTTGTGGCACTTCTGGTTGAGGGCCTACAATCAGTTCAACTTCGGGAATAACATCAATAATTAGAGAACCATTTTGACCCAATGCAGTTAAAAGTTTCTCTCTCCAAACAGCTATTTTTTCAGAGTTTTCGGTTAATAACTGCCGCAGCAGTGACTGGAAAGCTTCAATTAATGAAGTGTAAGGAATATTGCGCTTAAACTGGTCAAATTTACCGCAGATAAAATAACCGCGCTTAGTTACGATAGGTTTGTGAACTTCATTCACGAGGCAAGATTTGCCAATCCCTGAATAACCGCTGACCAGCATCATTTCTGCTGTACCAAGGCTAGTTCGATCTAAGGCTTCCATTAAAACACCTACTTCTTCTTCTCTACCGTAGAGTTTCTGCGGGATGAGGAGTTGACTCGCTAAATCTTTATAGCCTATAATAAAAGGCGAAATTGTGCCGATTTCCTGTAGCTGAGTTAGACAGGTTTCTAGGTCTGTTTTTAGTCCCTCAGCAGTTTGATATCGCTCTTCTGCGGTTTTAGCTAATAATTTGAGTGTAATGTCAGAAATAGCTTTGGGAATTTCTGGATTTAAGTGAATCGGCGCAACTGGTTGTTTTGCTAAATGGCAGTGAACCAATTCCATTGGGTCAGTGGCTCTAAAAGGTAGGGAACCTGTCAGCATTTCATAAAAGGTTACACCCAAGGAGTAAAAGTCGGTGCGATAGTCTATCGACCGATTCATCCGGCCAGTTTGCTCTGGGGATATATAGGCTAATGTGCCTTCCAGACAATTAGGATTGTTAATTCTTTGGTTTTCTCTGTCCAAGCGAGAAGAAATGCTAAAGTCGGTAATTTTAACCACCTCAGTTGCGGAATTGATAATAATATTTCTCGGTTTAATATCTTTATGAATAATCTGTTTTTCGTGCAGTTGCCCTAAAGTTGCTGCTAACTTAATTGCTATTTTGATCAAGCTGATTATATCGTTTTCGAGATCGCCAAGAATGTAATTCAAAGATTGACCGCCAAAATCTTCCATGATTAAGGCAAAGCTATTCCGGTATCTTTCCAACTCCAAGCAATTCACAATTCCTGAAATGTTCAATTTTTGGGTAATTTCATATTGATACTTTAAATTAACAACATCAATAGGATGGGGATGCTCTGAGTTAAGCACCTTAATAATAACAGGCTGTTGGTTCCGAACATTCAGCCCTCGATAAACAACTGTTTTGATTCCTTCATTTATTTTTTTAAAATTTGTGTAGCCCGGAAGATTTAGCATAATTTTTGAAGTTTTTAGCGAACTTAAGTATTTATGAGATCGGACATCAAAAAGCCGAGGCCCACAAGAATATGATTATTTCTTTAGATGCAATTTAAATGTTGAGCGAACTTACACCCCTCACACAGTTTTCAGAACCAGGAATCCCGCTCACCGATAATTTTTTTTGGATACTCAATCCCAAAAACTTGTGTCAAAATAGCACGAGCAGCCTGCATGGCTGACATTACGGTTGCTTCGACACAGCCGGAATTGTAACCGTTGTCGATCCAGTCGCCCGTCAAGTAGAGGTTATCAAAGCCTGATTCATCGGTTTTGAGCCGATATTTTGTACTTCCGGGGACAGAAAGCACGTAACGCTCAGAAGGATCGATATTGACTCGCCAGTATTGAGAGTAGAAGCGTTTCTGTCCCTGCTGGTTTTTTAGATCGACAAGTAAATCCCAATTTAACCCTTGAGGATTTTCTGGAGTGGTAGCTTTAGGCCATAAGTTACCGATTTGGTTTTGAAGGAAGTCGATCGCCTGTTGTTCTACTTTCTCCTGTTCCCTTTTGGGGAAATCGCGATCGCTGCTAGGAGGAATTCCTGAATCTGCTATTACGCCTGTAAAATAAGCAAGATTGTAGGGATAATGCTCAGAGGGCCAATTTTCTCGCTGGATCAAATCGCTCATATCGGCATAAGTATCGAGGGGTTCTACATAAGAACCGACCACAGGGCTGCCCCCAATCCACCCCAACTGTTGTAAATTAGATTTAAGCCACAACTGACCGCCTTGAGTGGGAACTGTCTCGATCTGATTTACCATATTTGCCCATTTTTGATGAGCGGGATTTTTTTCAGCATTAATCAAGTCACCGCAGATAAAGGGTAAAGCTCCTAAAGAAATGCCGAGAATTACCAAGTCAAAATCTTCTCCAACATTCAGAGTGACTGGGGTTTCATTATCTTGCCACGGAGTCCAAAAAGACTCCAAATTAACCTGCTGTTGCTGGAGTTCTTCACCTTCTACAATTTGCTCATAGAGGGGTTTGCTCGGCCAGCAGAGGAGCCTCTTAACTTTAATCAGCGGCTCGTATTCCCGAGTCGGTTCTTTGAGATTAACCTGGCGTCCCAAAGAAATGCTAGCGATCGACTGCTGCGAATCGTCAAGGTGCAACTGTTTCACGCGGTGAAAAAACTCAAACTTGACGCCTCGACGCTTTAGCACTTGATAAAGCGGGGCGAAAATCGTATCTCCCATGCCCGCTTGCATTTTCCACATAATCGCCCCGTTGTACTGGAAAATTACGGTTGTTAGGATACGAATTGCTGTTCCTGCTGCTAGTTTGGGATGGTGAACGTTACCTCCCGGAAAGGCATAAACAAGGTCATATAAAACGCGAATAAATGCTGAATTGATGCTAGTTTTTTGAGCTCCGTGTTTTTGGAGCCACTCTCTATAGTCCTGCTCGTCTAAAGATGCTAAACAACCATCATAAATGACTTCATCGACCAGTAAGCCTCGAATATTTGCAAATGCTAAATCTAACAAAATTAGCAGACGAAATGTGTCCTCATTTTGCTCAATTTCCGACTCGATGAAACTGCTCAACCTTTCCATAAATAGCTCTAAAAGCTTAAGGATAATGGAGTGATGTTCGGAGCGGTGAGTACGGGTATCGTCGGGCATGGATTTTGCTAACTTGTAGGCCAGATAAAGAAATGTTCCTTCCGATCCTAAATCAATAGTTTCTAAGGTAGTTCCTATCTGTTTCATAGCATTTTCTAACCACAGGCACCAACGGGCAGGTTCCTTGAGAAGTAACTGCACCAGTTGGTCGGGAAGCTGAAGCGGTGCAATTTCTGAGGTGAGTTTAAGAGTTTCCCAGCCAATATCTATCTGTTTGGCAAGAAGTTCTAACCAGTTCGGGATTTGCTGATTGCTGGATAATCTGTTAACTGAACACTGAGATTTTAAAGATTTTGAACCTTCAAATCCATCGTACATCAATTTGATCAGGGTGCAGATATGCTCCCACATCGAGAAATAGCCCCCTCCTTCCCAAGGAAGCAATTTATTTGGGGGAAAGTTGAAAGGCCACTGAACCCAGCGACTATTGATATATTCTTCGAGAACTATCAGGCTGTGCGGCTTGAAGGCATCTTCTATACTCAAAAACGGGCCGTCTTCTCCTAATTCGTCGTAGCACTGTTTCATCAATCGAAAAGCATTCTCGTAGAATCCAAAAAAAATGTGCAATCCATGTTCTTCTATTCGGTAGGTTGGTTCGTGGTAAGGCGGGTTAGACTCCACGCTGCGTCCTGATGCGCCCTTACCTCCCAGACGCCAGCCCTGTTGGTATACAGTAATATCGTAGAGAGCGTTCCATCCCGGCTGGCTGGTGAGTTCAAATGCAGCAGTTATGGAGGCGATTCCTCCTCCCAAAATGGCAATTTTTTTGAGTTTCGATGTTTCAGGCATTTATCGATTGAGTAGAGAATCTACTTTCAAAAGTATATTTTTAACTACGCTTCATCCCGGGCTTTTTAGCAGGCTTTTTCATGGATTCGCGCTATAATTTGACTGATATGAAAGCTAATTTAAGAAGGCGCTTTCCAAACTGTAGTACCATTTTCGACCGTGAAGTTGAAGTTGATCCAGAAAGACAGCTTGACAGGCAATCGAACTGATTCTCCTGGTTGGGTACCACGTGGGCGTAACCCCAAATCGTTAACTATGGGGTGGCTGGCATAATCGTACAGTGTGACCTCAAACCGATCGCCTAAAGAACCGAAGCCCAGGATGCGTCCGCTGTGATATTTGTACATTTTCATCAAATTTTCGACGATCGCTTGATAGCAAGCTCGGCTACCATCTTCTGCATCGCGAAATTGTTTGAGAAATACGACTGGAACTGCTGTATGAGTTAGGTAGTCAAAAATATTGAGTGGCAAACTAAAACCAGGAATCTCGATCCTACCATTGTTGTCAAAAAGTAGCTCTAAAATTTCATTGACTAATTTTTGTGGGGTATCCCAAGTCTTGTTTGGTTTAAAAGATGCCTCGTTACCAACTCTGCAAACTTCTATCAACCTTTCCTCTTGGGCTTGAATGTCCGGTCTCAAATGTTTCCATAAAAGCGTCTCTAAAGTGAATAAATCAGGTGGCTGTGGGGGTTTGGGAATTTGAAAAGAACCCAGTTGTTTTGAAATACCGTAAACCTCGCGCCCTGAAATTAAAACGGGTGAGTTATTGACAAAAACGTAAGGCATGAACCAAGCTAGCCGCTCCACTACAAATGCAGGTCCTACTTGTTTTCCGACCATCGTCAATATCCAAAAAACTACCTCTTCTTCAAGAACATATCCCTTTTCGCTGTCTGGTTTGTTTGTGGAACTGAGTGAATCCATCGTTCCGAAAGTAAGGACAACATAGTGCATGGCAGGGCGGTACTCAACTTCTCCTTTGGCTGGCTGGTTGAGATATGTGTCGCATACTGCTTGTAGCTTA
This sequence comes from Oscillatoriales bacterium, assembly GCA_043742065.1. Classification (GTDB taxonomy): domain Bacteria; phylum Cyanobacteriota; class Cyanobacteriia; order Cyanobacteriales; family Microcoleaceae; genus Microcoleus. The sequence goes on along the minus strand of JAYTZD010000001.1, from coordinate 11,082 downwards.
TGCAGAGAACCTTCTAAGATAAATCCATAGAGGTTTGTACCTTTGATGTCGTAGGGTTGAAGAAAACACTGCTCGCCAGCTCGTTCAATGTATTGTGGAGGTTTTGAATGGTTACTGCCGCCCGATAAAAATGTCTCGCCAAATTTATGTGCTTCTTGTTCTATGTTTTCGCCTCTGGCTGCAAGGTCTTGCAGGAGTTGCTCTGGTGAGCGAGGCGGTTGTGCGAGGATGTCTGCTAATTTTTGCGGGTTATTGAGCAGTTGGGCGATCGCGCTGCTTGCTCCTAGTGCTGTACGAAAACCTGTTTGCAGAAGTTGAGCGGCGCTGTTAACATTCATTGCTTCATAACCTCATAGTAAGTTAGCTTGCAAACTTCTTAATATTTCAGTCATATCACAAATACCGATCGGTTCGAGCTGAATTAACGGCAATTTTCTCAATCACAAACTCTCTCTCTCGATCGAGAAAGCACTCCAAAGCTCGCGACCCACCTATACTTGATGCGAGCGTTGGAGTGCAACTTGTGGTGTATATCTGACCCCACAACGGAATCGGTCAAACTTACTGCAATAGTGCATCGGTAGGCTGAGATGGAGCGATTGAGGGCGGTTGAGGGCGATCGTCATAAGCTAGCAGACCGTTGCCAACGCGGTAATGAGCGTTTTTCAGTGTTAGAAAGCATGGAAAGTGAAGCGCTCGCCCCTCTGACTTGTTCTGGCAGCCACCAGGTCAGAGACGGCTTCCGCGTTGAAGCTGAGGTGGCGGCTGGGGAACAGGTAGGGGTGTTGGGGATGTGAGTAAGTTTCTCACAGCAGCCTCAAATCTTGAATGATGGGGATAGTTCGGGTGCCGAGTTTGCCTTTGGTGTTGACATTCATCGGATAATCATTTCGGAGCGGATGACATTCGCAGGGGTGAAAACATCGATGACTTTCAGGCTGAACGCTTCGGCAACTCGGCAGGCGGCGTAGAGGCAAATTCCGAATAGGGCGCAGTCGCGATCGAGAAAGCAAACCTTCGTTGAACAACAGTTCGATTTCCGCTTGGGTAAGTATCTTGGCTTGTCCGTATCTTTCGATCTTCATCCTTGGTGTATGCAGACCCGACGCGATCGAGTCTTGCATACTTACTGCATTACTACTGAATCGGTAGGCGGGAGAATTTCGCCTCGAAGAGGCTGCTGGGGGCGATCGAATTAACCTGGAAAAGGAGTGTCCTTTTGTATGGCTGAGGAATCTTCTTTTGCATAGCTGAGGAGTTCGTGAGTCCACGACTCAAATAACGCAAAGACTTCATCGACGAGCTCCAGACAGCGGGCTTGGGTCGCATCATCCAGGCAAATTTCTGAAATATCAATGCGATCGCTTCCCACCAAATGACCGGACTCTAGGTTAAAGTGAAATGCCCCGCAGTATCGCAGTTCGATGTTGCGGCGCAACTCAATGGCTTTTGCCAGCTCCAGCACGGTACTGAAAAGGACATTTCCAGTTTCTTCAATCGCTTCAATTATGGCAAGCCGTTCTACAGCACTTGCTGTAGAAATGAGAGCAGCCAGGCGGTAAGTTAGAATTCGATTTTGGCGTGTCTCGTCGCTCCACAAAAAACGCATTAGCTTCGTTGGAGCGCACGGATTGTCGAAACCGAGTTTGGCAAAATCTTCAAGGTACCAAAGCCAATGGTGGTCGTCTTCATAGGTATGAACGTTCACCCGCTGTTGGTACTCATCGCTTGCCGGCTCGGAGCGCAGCATATATTTGTTGATATCGCCAAAACTCAGAATAAAATGCGCCATACACGGGTAAAAAGACAGCCGCTGTTCTTCAGATAAGCTTGCGTCGCGCATATATTGAAATAGCGGCAAGTTAGCGTAAGCTTCCTTCTGTTCTAATATTTTTGCGAGTACAATCTTCACAATAACTCCTGATTTTTATTGGGATTTTTCGACATTTTTGCCTTTATGGCAGTAGCAGATTAGATCCGATATGAGCGTCATAGCTATTGTCTAGTTTTGTTCGCGGCCTAACAGCCGCCTGCATTAACAGTGAGTAATTTTAGAGTGGAGACAATACAAAAGCTCTTGTGCTTAGATAATAATTTATTTGATGAACTATTATTCCACTGTTACTGCATTGCTCCATGAATTTTCAGTATTTCTTAACAAACTCAGCATTAGGACATTTCCCCAAGTCTTAAGTCCAGAGTCGTGGGTTTACCGATCGCGTCGGGTTCACAGGCGTCTTAGATTCGATGAGGGATAATCGTTATCAGGTATTCTAAAAATAAATAATGTTGGAAAGTTCATCAAAAAACAGCGATCGGATAATTGTTCACGATCGCTCTTAGACGAGAGTACCGCCTGCAAGTAAACGGGGACGGAGACTCATGGTTCTTCCTATTAAAATTAGTTAGCACTTTTAATCGGAGACTCTTTAGCCATCGAAACAGCTAGATTAATCAATGCTGACTTCTGACTTTGGAACACAACACTCCGGTCGTAATCGAATCCACCTTTTATAGTTGCTCGATAGTTCAAACCATCTTGTTTCCAAAAGACGTGTAAAGAAGGTGGAGTTGAAACCCCTCCGCCATTCTGAACAATAAAAACACCCTGAATTCCTGGTTTTAAGGTGATAGGTGTTCTTTCTAAAACTACCATATCTGAGCTAATTAATAGTTTAATGTCTGATTCTGTCCAAGTTTTAGAATCACGTTTTCTAATAGCTTTAATTCTTTGCATATATGTCTTAGAAAAGATATGCTTGGAACGCAAATTATCAGCATATTCAGAATCTTTGGCTACTGCAATAACTCCAAATTGACAGGATCTATCCATACAGTTGGGCCATGAATTAAGCCAAACAGCAAACTCTCCTGGGCTGTTTGTAATGACTTGCGGGTAAAGTTTAATGTTGCTGAGATTAACACTTGAAGGTAGGCGCATTACCCATCCTCTCGGAATCTGATTCTTAATATCCCGGATAATGGGTGTAAACATAGATGCAGGTGCAGCATTTACAGTTTGGGGTTTTGTGAAATAGCCAGCTCCCAACACGGCACAACTAAGTAGAATTCCTAAAATCGATTGCTTTTTCATAAACTCTCCTTTCTATTCCTTATCTTTTTCTTAAATAATTCTCTAATTCAGCGGTGCGTTGTTTGGTCTTATGTTCCAAACATTCATTCAGAAAACCTTGATAACCCGTACCGCCACGATTGCCATAAACTTCTGATTCGCAGCTTTTATCTCGTGACTTAATCCATTTTAGCTGCTCTTGATAAAGTACCGATCGCTGTTTGCGACTTAATTTAGGAAGCAGTTGTTGATAAACTTGATTGAGGCGCTTATCTGCGGCTTCATACCTTAACCTTGCACATTCTTTGTACTCTACGTTACTTTGTTGAGGATTGCTGCAATTACGCTGTCGCTGAGCTATGTAGTTTGGTATCGTCGCGCTGTCTTGTTTGAGTTCTGCAAAGACTGGCGAAGAGTTAGAGCCAACAACAGCTAAACTTACTATTAAACTAAAAATCACTCGCCCTTCGATCATTTTGCCTCTCTGTTCCAATTCAAATCCCAGACACAAATTATTGCCATATTACAAATAACGTTCCATATCCTCAGTTTCAGGAAGTTTTCTTCTCCTAAATCTTTTTACCTGATTGTGGTTCAGTTCTGCTGAAGCTTGTATAAAGGAAAGTGAGCCAAATCATCGCTATTTCTGAGGCGGGGTCAGTCGCAACCAGAAGCTGATATGGGCAAAACTCACCCCGTCAGCCAAGGGTAGACCAATATTCTCTCTGTTTGCGGTCATCCTTATCCAAGGTTCTACTGCATTACTGCATTACTGCATTTATCTGGGTATTGCTTAGCGCCAGGGGGCTGATGCAGTCAGGAAACACGCTACCTCACGGGCACAGGTGGGTGCAGAAAGGTTCGGGCAATCGTAAAATCTGATGCTCGATCGAGTAACCTGAGTCTCATGCTCGGTTCCCGGAACATAGTTGATTCACAGCGGAATATTTTAATTAGCTTGACTTTAATGCTGTATGTCGTAAAACAATATTTGACACCCAACTATGCTATTAAATAATCGGTATCAAGTTTTAAAATCTATTGGTTCTGGTGGGTTTGGGGAAACATTCCTCGCAGAAGATACCCAAATGCCATCAGGACGGCGGTGCGTAGTTAAAAAGCTACACCCGGTTTCTCACCATCCCCAAATCTATCCACTAATCAAAGAGCGCTTTCAACGGGAAGCCGCTATTTTGGAAGATTTGGGTAGCCACAGCGATCGCATTCCGACACTCTATGCTTATTTTGAAGAAAACAATGACTTCTATCTCGTTCAAGAACTAATAGAGGGCATGACTCTCACAGATACAATCCAATCACAATCCAGTTTCAGCGAGAGTTATGTCAAAGACTTTTTAGTTAATTTTTTACCTATTTTAGATTACGTTCATCAAAAACGGATTATTCATCGGGATATTAAACCAGACAATATAATTATTAGACAATCCGACCAAAAGCCTGTATTGATAGATTTTGGTGCTGTGAAAGAGGCAATAGCTACTACGATGAGTTCTTCGGGAAGTCCACAGACTTCAATTGCGATCGGCACTCGTGGGTTTATGTCTTCTGAACAAGCGGCCGGACGACCAGTTTATAGTAGTGACTTATTCGCTACTGGATTAACCGCTATTTATTTACTGACAGGCAAACAGCCACAGGATATAGAAACTGATAACTATACAGGTGAAATTCTTTGGAAGCAATATGCTCCCCAAGTTAGCCCTACCCTAGCCATTATTTTAGATAAAGCAATTTCTGCTCATAGTTGCGATCGATACCCTACAGCACAGGAAATGCTGCAAGCTTTACAATGTCAAACATCTCAGGTTCATCAAGTTATCCGTCCTACCATCGCAGATATTCCTGATAATATTCAGCAACCAACAGTTATTTCCATAGCTCCATCGAAACTTGGGAATATCCAACAAACTTTGTTGCTTGGTAGTTTTATTGCAACGGCTATTATTGCAGGATTTTGGATAACCAAACCATCTGCACAATCACCGATTTCAAATCCACAGCCGACTCCAATTGCCTCCACTCCCCCAATAGTTTCATCACCGCAGCCTTCTAAGTCTCCTTTGCCAGTACAAGAATCTCCTACTGCTGCCCAAACTCCCGTTACTCCTAAATCACCGAATATTATACCAGCAGAACCATCACCAATTCCTTCATCTTCAACTGTTACAGCTCAACCTCAACCATCACCAATTCCTCCATCTCCGATAGTTACACATCAACTTCAACCATCGCCAAATTATCCACCGACACCAACTCCACCACAACCATTACCAAATTATCCACCGACACCAACAGTAAGTTTACCGAAATCAACTCCTATCCCATTTTCTCAAATTGCGATTAAGTTGCTTGACAAGCCAGAACTATATCTTGCTTCAACAACTTTAGTGTATTCTGATGGAGATAGATTAAAAGCAGATTTTAGAGTTTACTGTCCAACCTCCATGATTCGTCCTACTAACTATATTTTGACCAACAAACAAGGTGCTGTCAAAAAAGCAGGAGCGTGGTGGCAAACTTCATTTACGCCAAGATATGATGCGGAGTATCAACTTATCAAAGAAGTTTGCAACAAAAACTAATACAATCCTGGACTCACCAACTCTATCTATTTTTTGAATAGCAGCTCATTCCTTGATATACTGGGTTTCATCAGGATTGAAAATTAATTGGGGTTTGAAACCTGACGTTATAGTGAAGATGCAGACACCGGAAGCAAGCTAGTTCAGATGAAATTTTCGTTGGAACAGATGTACCCCAACATCGCCCGTTGGGTATACGAACATGAAGGCTGGATTGAAATCGGCGATCGCGCAGAGAGTCCTTTAACCTCTTTTGTGCGAGCGATCGATTGTGGTGGGATGCTGTGGTTCGGAAAAGATAGCTATGAAAGCTTAGATGAGGCGTTGCAAGACCTAGATACGGGATTGGCAGTTGTACTGAAAGAGATTTACGGTGAATGAAACAAAACAACCAACAACGTGCTACTGCGAATAAAATCAAAAAGTGGATTCAAACAACCAAGGAAGTTGAAAAAAATCGATTTGCCATACCAATAACCAGGCTGACGAGTATCAAAAGTTTGTGCATTGATGAAGTTGCTGCTGAAAAGTTTGCGCTCTATATTGCTCAACGGGTACAGCAGCTTCGGAATCAGGCAACTTGTCCCGAACACTTAACTGGTGAAGAATGGGTACAGCAACAACAGTTAGTGGATGACGCAATTACATTGATGCAAAGTTACCTAGAGAGTCCTAGTTCCGAAAGCGGGCAAACTCTCAGAAATTTATTGAAAGACATTGATGGGTTACAAGGAGATGACTGTCGCAATTTTAGGTGGACAACAGTGCGTTTTGTCCGCAGTGGAGATTTACTCAAGTTAGAGTATGCGCTGCGCTGTTTTGTAGAGACAGATTTTCCCTATTGGGCTTATAAACTAGCTAGAGAATATGTAGAAGGCTATGAATTGCAGTCTGGTTCAGGTATCGTAGCTGAATCCGTACCCATGTTGTTAGAAGTAGCAGAATTTTGGTGTCAGTATTATTTCGAGAAAAGTTTGAGCGAGAAATTTCCCGATCGGGAATGTTAGCAAAGATCCTCTTTACAATTATTCCAGACCTTCCAACCGTAAAAAACTTATTTTATCTGAGCGTCCAGCAGCAACAACAGTCACACCATCGGGAGAAATAGCACAGGCATTTACCTCTCCTTCACAGTCAAAGGTTGTAATATGCTCACCACTCTCCAAATCCCAGACTTTTAGGGTTTTATCCCAGGAACCGGAAACGACAAATCGCCCATCCGGTGTAATCGCGACTGTCCGCACCCAATAGTAGTGACCAATCAGAGTATTCAATTCAGTTCCACTATTGATATCCCAGACCTTAAGAGTATTGTCATTTGATGCTGAAACTGCTAATTTTCCATCAGGACTAATGGCTATTGAATTTATACAGTCAGTATGTCCAGTAAGAGTATGCAGTTCTGTTCCACTGTTGATCTCCCAGACTTTGAGGGTTTTATCCCGTGCTGAAACAGCGAGTCGTCCATCGGGAGTAATTGCGACTGCCGATGTAGAGTGTCCTTTGAAAATACAAAGTTCGCTTTCACTATGCAAATCCAATACTTTAAGGCTTTTGTGAGCAAACTCATAAATAATAGCATTTTGACCATCTGTCGTAATCGCAAGCACCTCTCCTGAATAGTCCTGAGTGATAGTACGGAATTCGTTCCCACTCTGCAAATCCCATATTATAATTTTAATATTCGGATCGTCTGAAGCGGAAATAACGTGTTGACAATCAGGAGTAATCGCCACTATACATACATGACCTTTATGTCCAGTTAAAGTACGCATTTCTGTTCCACTTGGTAAATCCCATACTTTAAGAGTACGGTCTTCTGAAGCAGAAACTGCTAATTTTCCATCGGAACTAATGGCAACTGCATTTATCCAGTCTTTATGCCCGTTTCGAGTCACATCTTTGGCATATAAATTCCACACTTTGAGGGTATTATCAGAGGAGGCAGAAACAGCCCATTGACCATTAGGAGTAATAGCAATTGCATTCACAAGTAAGGTATGCCCAGAAAAGGTTTGTAGTTCTTGCCGTGTTTGCAAATCGTAGACTTTAATGGGACTAGCATTTGCACCGCAAATAGCTAGTCTTCCATCAGGAGTAATGGCTACTGAGTGAAAACGATAAGCCTTTTCTATGACAATGGGTATTTCATTTTCATTGATTAAATTCCAAACTCTGAGAGTATCATCATCGGCAGCCGAAACCACCCAGTTCCCGTCTGGAGTAATAGCGACTGCTCGTACTGCATTAGTGTGTCCGGTGAGGATCTGCAATTGATTTCCGCTCTGCAAATCCCAAACTCTAAGGGTTTTGTCCCATGCGCCAGAAACCGCTAGTTTATCATCAGGAGTGATGGCGACTGCTGTAACTGAATTATTGTGTCCGCTAAGAGTATGCAGTACGTTGCCACTAGATAAATCCCAGATTTTGAGAGTATGATCTTGTGAACCTGAAACTACTAATTTCCTATCATGAGTAATAGCAACTGCATTTACCCCATTAGTATGCCCTGTCAAGGTTTTCAATATGCAGCCACTAGATAAATCCCAGACTTTAATAGTTTTATCCAATGAAGCGGAAACAACTAGCTGCCCATCTGAAGTAATGGCAACTCCCTGTACATAACTACTATGTCCAGTGAAGGTACGCAGTTCGACACCACTAGATAAATCCCAGACTTTTAGAGTTTTATCTTCGGAAGCGGAAACAGCTATTTTCCCATCGGGAGTAATAGCCACTCCTTTCACCCAGTCAAGATGTCCAGTGAGGGTGCGGACTAATGTTCCTTCTGGTGGTGTCAAATTAGATGTTAGGGGACGCAGCCAGGGATATCCCAATTCCTTTGTTTGAGCAAGCATTGCTTGAATTTCAGGCTGTTTGAAGGACAGTAAACGACCCCAAAGTTGTCCTGCCAGTTGTGTTGGGTCATCAGCCAAAACATTTGCCGCTAAGTTAATTGCACTTTTAATTAATTTTAGACTATCTTTTTTTTGATCGGATATATCAATATTAGGCGTTAAAGCTAAATCATAATCTTCAATTAATACCTGTGGTGTTAAATCATAAACCTTAGCCTCAATGAAATCAAAATCAGTCAAAAAGCGAAATAATTTATTTGTATGACCAGCTTGTGCCATGTGAATTGGTAAGTTTTTTAAGGCATAATTTCGATTGTCATCAGATAAACTGGCTAACCAATCAAATATCTTCATCATTATCAAACAATCCTTTTGTTAAACTATTGACTATTAATTGATTTATCCCTGGGATTGTCAGCCCTGTTTCCTCTAAAATGTCCTTACGGTGCAAAAAATCCCGAAAACTGGTGTGGTAAACGCTATAGCGCTTTTGATGATCTTTGATAAATTCGTGCAAAAACTGTTTCCACTCATTCAAGACAGGTTGCACTAGAGAAGCATCTTCTCCAGAAAATTCACAAATTTGTTGGCGAGAAACAGGCTGCTTTACCTCTCCTAAAATGTAGACAATTTTAATTTTGGCATCGGGCGATGGATTAGCTGTCATCCCCATACGCCGCCAGTGAAAATCATAGTAGTCTTGTAGACCTTGAGGGAAGCTTTCAAGAGTTAAATCTTTATATAATCCTTTTTCAATGTCTAGCAAGACATAGCGCAAGTACATGAAATTGTTTTCACTTTTATTTGCTATATTATCAGTAAATACAATGATTGTTTCTTGGCGTTCATCAATCTGCTGGCGTAGATTTTCACTATCATCAACTCGCTTCTGGATGTATAGGCGCACATCTCGCTGGCTATCAATCTGATAGTCCAACAGACTGATAATCTGCACAGGTGCGTAGGTTGTAAACGGCACTTCTACACCCCGTCGCCTGGTCATTACGAAGTATACCCCGTTGGGCAAATGAGGTGGCAAATATAAAATACTGGAGTTTAGACTAAAAAACGATCGCATCTAAAAGTAGCTGCCTTTGAAGATAGGCAAGCTGTTGCTCAAAAAATCAAAATGTAGAAGATTAAATAGCTAATCTTGAAGATTTTTTGCGTCGAGAAACCCGTTTTTTCACAGTGGGATAGCACGGTGCTTTAGTCCGTACCTTTCCTGTTTCCCAACCAGGAGATTTTCCCCTCTGTTTAGGTAGTTTCGTAGGAGTACCAATGTCAACTAAAACCGATAACATTGATTGGGCGACACGTCCAGGAGTTAAATTGATCGTAGCAGACTGCCAAGGCAGTCGATTTTCGAGAACTAAATCCCTAGCCAGCCAGAGTTGCCAACTCATCAATGGCATTAAATCGCTCCACCGTTCACATTGTTCGGGAGTTCTTAAGTTAGGCAATGTCCAATGTAATCGTTGCTTCGCAAACCGATACCAATGATCCACTCCAAAACGTCGTAAATACTTAAACCAAACAGTTTCTAAGGGTAGAGTTCGTTCTCCCACCCAAGCCAACCACAAAGGTGGAAACGGCTGACCGTTTGACATGGGATTCATTCTTTCGACGAGGATTAAATTAACTGGATGTCCCGGCGCACGATAAAAATGCAAGTCAAGCCATTGTCTGACTCGAACTTGTCCCAATTCTGGATGTTCGTCAATTTCGATCGCAGTATCCGCTTCGAGCCATGTGGTTGGGTCGCCCGGCCTCATTTTTTGCCCGTGTTTTCGTGGTCTGCCGCGGCCACTATATGCTGGTGGTGCTGACCACAAACAGGCATTCTTTCGGACTCGCATTAAGCAATCAGCTTGAATATCTGCTTGCGCTAATACCCAACTGGCATTGCCATATTCTCGGTCTAAGACTGCTAATACTGGGTTGACGCTTTGTTCACAGACAAGTTTGAGTTGGGAAGCTGCTTGAAGTATGGGTGAAGACCCACTACTGATTCTTTCATGAAGTAGGGGTAATGCCCAACTTCCTTGAGCTTCAGGTATCCAGGCAATGGTACTGTACCCCTGTCCAATAATTACGCCCTTCTGATATTCATGGGTTCTGTCTTTTAAGGTTTTGGCGAATGGTCTCCCCCATGCAGTGTGGTCGATCGCCACTAATATATGCTCTGTTGGGGGTACTTGCTGTTCTAATTGCTCTCGGTACAACTCCATCAGTTTTTTTCGATCTGGCCTACAGTCTTGCAATGCTTCGTAAATACTTGGCCATTGACGATTGAATAACGGGCTGAGTGAAAATTCTGCCAAACAGGCCGCATTCCTGGTGGTCATCACTGCATCCATCAGCTCGAATGTCGCATCTTTCGCCAGTAGCAATAATTCGTATACTGCTTGACGAAATTTCTTTAATCGTTCACTGTTCATTAAGGGAGTGGATAGGTTTTATTTTTCACCCTCATTCTCTCCCGGCGCGGTGGCTCAAGTTCTTCTTTTGCCACCGTTCTCATCTTTAGTTAGTCTAAACTACAGCC